>CAZNFR010000018.1:0-52979 GCA_964572225.1 uncultured Bacteroidaceae bacterium | reverse complement strand
GCACGGACCCGGAAAGGCCGTAAAAAGACCGTGGCTAATAAAAAGAAAGCACCTAAATCATATTATACGATGGCTAAAAAGACAGGAACGTCAAGAAAGAAAGTTGTTAACGTTGAACCCAACGGACAGGCACATATTCATGCTTCGTTCAATAACATTATTATCTCCCTTACAAACGGTTCGGGACACGTGATCTCATGGGCCTCTGCCGGGAAAATGGGCTTCAAGGGTTCAAAAAAGAATACCCCCTACGCAGCACAAATGGCTGCACAGGATTGCGCTAAGGCTGCCTATGATATGGGACTGAGAAAAGTGAAGGTTTTTGTGAAAGGCCCCGGATCAGGACGTGAATCTGCGATCAGAACCATTCACTCCACAGGAATTGAAGTCACCGAGATTGTTGACGTAACACCTTTACCCCACAACGGTTGCAGACCTCCAAAAAGAAGAAGAGTATAAAACAGAAAAATAATTATTAGATGGCTAGATACAGAGGACCAAGAACAAAGATTGCCAGAAAATTTGGCGAACCTATTTTCGGAGCTGACACTTCATTCGAAAAGAAAAATTATCCTCCCGGTCAACACGGGGCGAACAAAAGAAGAAGGAAAACATCCGAATACGGACTTCAGCTGATGGAAAAACAGAAAGCCAAGTATACCTACGGGATCCTGGAAAGACAATTCAGAAACCTTTTCGAAAAAGCATCCAGCAGCAAGGGTGTTACCGGTGAAGTGCTTCTCCAACTGCTCGAATCCAGGCTCGATAACATTGTATACAGACTCGGGATCTCTCCCAGCAGATCCGGCGCTAGGCAACTTGTAGGCCATCGTCATATCACCGTAAACGGAAAAGTAGTAAGCATCCCATCCTATACGGTAAAACCCGGTGACATTATCGGGGTAAGGGAAAAATCCAAATCCCTGGTAACCATCACTGATGCCCTTGAAACAAAAAAAGCCGGTCAGTATTCCTGGCTGGAATGGGACGGATCCCAAATGAGTGGTAAGTTTCTTAATGTACCCGAAAGGGATGAAATTCCCGAGCCCATTAAAGAACAACTTATCATTGAACTTTATTCAAAATAAAACACATTTTTTATATGGCAATTTTAGCTTTTCAAAAACCGGATAAGGTAATTATGCTCGAAGCCGACGACCAGTACGGAAAATTTGAATTTCGTCCCCTGGAACCCGGTTACGGAATTACCGTCGGAAATGCCTTGAGAAGAATACTCCTTTCTTCACTGGAAGGATATGCTATAACCACTATTAAGATTGAAGGTGTTGAACACGAGTTCAGTACCATTACCGGTGTGATCGAAGATTTGACACAGATCATACTTAACCTTAAACAGATCAGGTTTAAGAAGCAGATCGAAGAAGTGAATGATGAAAAAATAATGGTTACCATCTCCGGACAGGAGGTATTCAAAGCAGGCGACCTGCAAAGATTTCTCAGCGGATTTAAGGTCCTGAATCCGGACCTTGTTATTTGCCAAATGGAATCAGATGTTAAGCTTCAAATGGAAATAACCATCAATAAAGGAAGAGGTTACATTCCTGCAGATGAAAATAAACCCATCGATTCCGAATTTGGACTGGTTGCGATTGATTCCATCTACACCCCGGTGAGGAACGTTAAGTACAATATCGAAAATTACAGGGTAGAGCAAAAAACAGACTATGAGAAACTGATCCTCGAACTGACTACCGACGGGTCTATTCACCCCAAGGAAGCTCTTAAAGAGGCAGCAAAGATCCTTATATACCATTTTATGCTATTCTCCGATGAGAAAATAACCCTCGACAGCGATGAGAAATTTGCCAATGAGGAGTTTGATGAGGAGGTACTTCATATGCGGCAGTTGCTGAAAACCAAGCTTGTGGATATGGATCTTTCCGTAAGGGCCCTGAATTGCCTGAAAGCTGCAGAGGTGGACACCCTGGGAGACCTGGTAAAATTCAATAAGAACGACCTTCTTAAGTTCAGGAACTTTGGTAAGAAATCACTCACGGAACTGGAGGAACTTCTTACCTCAATGAACCTGAATTTTGGTATGGATATCACTAAATATAAATTAGATAAGGAATAAGGAAAATGAGACACAGAAAAGGTTTCAATCATTTAGGAAGGACCTCAACACACAGGAAAGCGATGTTGTCAAATATGGCATCATCCCTTATCAAACATAAAAGGATTCAGACAACCACGGCTAAAGCCAAGGCACTTCGATCCTATATTGAACCCCTTATTACCAAATCCAAGGATGATACTACCCATTCCAGGAGAGTCGTATTCAGCTATCTTCAGGATAAGGATGCAGTTTCTGAATTGTTCAGGGAGGTTTCACCTAAAGTGATGGACAGACCCGGCGGATATACTCGGATTCTTAAGCTTGGTTCCAGACTGGGTGACAGCGCAGAAATGGCTATCATCGAACTGGTAGATTTTAATCCCAATCTCATTTCAGAAGAAGCCGATAGCAAATCAGGAAGTTCCAGAAGAAGAGGCAGAAGAGGAAAGAAGAAAACCCAGGATGAAGCTCAGCCGGTAGCAGCATCTGCAGGAGCCGAAACTGCAATAGAAGAACCTGAAGCTCAGGTTCAGGAGCCTGCCGGGGAAGAGACTCAGGAAGAAGCCAAAGCAACCACAGAGGAAGCCGCGGCAGAGAAGTCTGACGAGACAACCGACAGTGCCGTAAAGACCGAAGAAGCGATAGCAGATACTGAGGAAGCGGATACCAAAGAGGCTGCAGAAGAAGAAAAAGAAGAAGACGTTAAGAAGGCCCCGGAAGCTTCTGCTGAAGAAAAAAAGGAAGAATCCAAAGAAAAGGAAGAGGGCGAAGATAAATCTGATGATAAAAAGGAATCTTAATCTAAAAATAACATTGTTAAGCTGATTTAATAAGGGATAAAACTTTACTTAGTATTATCCCTTTTTAGCTTTTATTCAAACCATTAAATTTAACAAAACCATGGGACAAATAGTAGATGTTCATGCAAGAGAAATTCTCGATTCGAGAGGAAACCCCACAATTGAAGTTGAAGTTACTCTGGCCAGCGGATTCGTTGGAAGGGCTGCCGTACCCTCCGGTGCATCAACCGGTGAGAATGAGGCACTGGAACTAAGAGACGGGGATAAATCCAGATACCTGGGGAAAGGAGTATTAAAAGCGGTGAATAATGTAAATGAAATTATCGCCAAAGAAGTAATCGGGATGAATGCTATGGACCAGGTGGGCGTCGATAAAAAAATGCTGGAACTGGATGGAACCAAAACCAAAAGTAAACTGGGAGCCAATGCAATGCTGGGTGTTTCCCTGGCAGTAGCAAGAGCGGCAGCTCAGTATCACGATCTTCCCCTTTACAGGTATATCGGAGGCGTTAATGCGAAAACCCTTCCGGTTCCCATGATGAACATCATTAACGGGGGTTCCCATTCAGATGCTCCCATTGCTTTCCAGGAGTTTATGATCAGACCTGTTGGGGCAAGCTCTTTCCGCGAAGGTCTCAGGATGGGTGCCGAGGTTTTTCACGCTCTTAAGAAAGTGCTCAAAGACCGTAAACTGAGTACCGCAGTAGGAGATGAAGGTGGATTTGCTCCTGAACTTGAAGGAACCGAAGATGCGTTGGATTCTATCATCCAGGCGGTGAAAAATGCCGGTTATAAACCCGGAAGGAAGACAGAAGGGGGAGAAATCTCCATTGCTCTCGATTGTGCTGCTTCAGAGTTTTATTCCGATGGAGTATATAATTATGCAAAATTCGAAGGTGAAAACGGGGCAAAAAGATCTTCCGAAGAACAGGCTTCCTATCTTGCCGAACTCATTGAAAAATATCCTATCGATTCCATTGAAGATGGTATGGACGAAGGTGACTGGGACGGTTGGAAAATCTTAACCGAAAAGATCGGCGATAAATGTCAGCTCGTTGGTGATGATTTGTTTGTAACCAATGTGGAATTCCTTAAGAAAGGGATTGACCTTGGGTGTGCAAACTCTATCCTTATTAAAGTAAACCAGATCGGCACCCTGACAGAAACTCTGGATGCCATTGAAATGGCACATCGCGCCGGATTCACCTCCGTAACATCGCACCGGTCGGGTGAAACCGAAGACTCCACTATCGCTGATATCGCCGTAGCAACCAACTCCGGACAGATAAAGACCGGGTCCCTCAGCCGTTCCGACCGAATGGCCAAGTACAACCAGCTTCTGCGTATTGAAGAAGAATTGGGTGATCTTGCGGTTTATGGTTTTGAAAAATAATCCCTTTCCTCCTAAATACAGAGCCATCCCATTTAAGGATGGCTTTTTTATTCTCTCTAAACAAAATTCACCCTAACCTGTTAGTGATCTACCAGGCAGATTACTAACAGTCTGCAAATGCATTGAAGGGATAAAGGTTTTTTTATTATTTTTACCTGCTTCGAAACGATGAATCAAACCGAATAAACTCACTTTCATGACCAATCTCAAGCAAAAGTTATATGATAAAATCCAGTCCGCACGACCCAGGACCGAAAAATTATTAAAGGAATACGGAGATACCGTGGTCGATAAGGTAACTATCGCCCAGATAATCGGGGGCATGAGAGGGCTAAAGGCATTGGTAACCGATATCTCCTACCTGGATCCTAACGAAGGGATCAGGTACCGGGGATATACCCTTCCGGATGTTTTCGAAAAATTGCCCAAACCCAAAGGCTCTGAGATGCCTTTTGTGGAAGGACTGATTTACCTTTTGCTTACCGGTGAAATGCCCGATGATAACGCTGTATCGGAAGTTGCCGACGAGATGAGCAAGCGAAGAATATTGCCCAGGTATGTGTATGAAGTCATTGATTCTTTCCCATGCTGCAGCCACCCTATGGCCATTTTTTCGACAGCAATTTTAACCATGGCGAGAGAATCTTTCTTTACCAAAAAATACCATGCTGGTCTTAATAAACTGGATTACTGGGACCCGACCTACGAAGATGCCCTTAACCTTCTTGCAAAGCTCCCCGAAATCGGTGCCTATATTTACCGGAAATTGTACAGGGACGGAAACCGGATACAATCCAATCCCGGACTCGATATGGGAGGTAATTTTGCCCATATGATGGGAATCGGAAAACCCTATGATGATGTTTCAAGAATGCATCTCATTATTCATGCTGACCATGAAAGCGGGAATGTGAGTGCGCATACAGGTCACCTTGTGGCAAGTTCACTCTCGGATATATACCTTTCAACCTCGGCCATGATAAACGGACTTGCCGGACCTCTTCACGGACTTGCAAATCAGGAGGTGTTGAGATGGTTGCAGGACCTGAGTGATAAAATGGAAGGGAAAATACCTACCGAAGATGAAATGAGGCAATTTGTATGGGACACACTCAATTCAGGACAGGTTATCCCGGGCTATGGTCATGCCGTGTTAAGGAAGACCGACCCCAGATACACCATCCAACGTGAGTTTGCCCTCAAGCACCTTCCCGATGATTCCCTGTTCCAATACACAGATATCCTTTATAAAGTGGTTCCTCCCATTCTGAAGGAACAGGGTAAGGCCAAAAATCCATGGCCCAATGTGGATGCCCAGTCGGGTGTAATCCAGTGGCATTACGGAGTAAAAGAATATGAATTTTATACCGTCCTTTTCGGAATCGGAAGAGCCATCGGGATATGTGCTAATGTTGTTTGGGACCGGGCACTGGGATATCCCCTTGAAAGACCTAAATCAATTACCACGGAAATGCTTGAAAAAATTGCCATGGGAGAGATCAGTGACGATGAATAGCTTTTCCAGTCAGCTTTTCTTTCCTTTTCTTCAACAGGTAAAACATTGAACTATGCCCTTTAATGGATTCACCGAATTTATTGAGCTCCTGAAAAAAAAGGGTGAGCTGATTGAGGTGAATGAATATGTTGATCCGGTTCTCGAAATTGCTGAAATTACAGACCGCTTCTCAAAGAGCAGGGATGGAGGCAAAGCTCTCCTCTTCCATAATACCGGAACAGATTTTCCTGTATTGACCAACGCTATGGGATCGGCAGCAAGAATGGCTCTTTCTTTGGGATTCAACTCACTTAGTGACATTTCACATTACATTTCCTCCAGCGTTAACCAAATCAGTTCTCCAAAAAGATCCTTTAAGGAAAAACTTTCCCTTCTTCCGGATTTATACAGGTTTTCTTCCTATTTTCCTTCGAAAGCCCGCTCAAATCCTCCCTGTCAGCAAGTAGTTTTTAGAAAACCGGATCTGGGAATATTGCCGGTATTAAAGACCTGGCCTCACGATGGAGGAAGATTCATTACCCTTCCGATTGTGATCACGCATCATCCGGAAAATGGAAATCGGAATGCGGGTATGTACAGAATGCAGGTTTTTGATTCCCAAACCACCGGAATGCACTGGCACAGGCATAAAACGGGCGCCAACCACTACTCGGCCTGGAAAAAGACAGGGGAAAAGATGCCGGTTGCCGTAATTCTGGGAGGAGACCCTGTTTATACCTACGCTGCAACCGCGCCCCTGCCGGAGGATATCGATGAATTTATCTTTGCCGGATTTCTCCGAAGGGCATCCGTACCTTTTACCCAATGCTTAACCCAGGATATTGAGGTTCCATCCGATGCGGATATCGTAATTGAGGGATATGTCGATCCACACGAAGATCTTAAAATGGAAGGGCCCTTTGGCGATCATACCGGTTTTTATTCACTGGAGGATCTTTACCCGGTTTTCCATGTAACAGCCATCACCTGCCGCAAAAATGCAGTCTTTCCGGCAACACTGGTGGGTATTCCCCCACAGGAAGATGCCTGGATCGCAGGTGCGACCGAAAGAATTTTTCAATTCCCCCTTAAAAAAAGCATTGTCCCCGAAATGAAAGATATGTACATACCTGCTTATGGTGTGGCACATAATCTTACGCTCATATCCATCAAAAAAACCTATCCCGGACAAGCCAGAAAGGTGATGAACTCTCTATGGGGTGCCGGTCAGATGATGTTCAATAAAATATTGGTAGTAGCCGATGAATCGACCGATATCCGCTCGGAAGAAAGCCTTTTCCGTATACTGGGAGATCTGAAAGTCCCTGAAGATCTGGTTTTTTCTGAAGGGCCTCTCGATGTACTCGATCATTCCGCTCCGGTAACAGGATATGGATCAAAACTGGGAATTGATCTTTCCGGAAAAATGGAGGGGGAAACTAACAGACCACCCTTTTTTAAACCCGAAAGCCTGGAGGAAACCGACGAATCCTTGCCCGATGACCTCATCTACCGGGAAACCAACCTTAAACATGAGGGAGAATTATCAATCCTGGTCCTCAATATCTCAGATCAATATAGGAATGCTTTTTCTGAATTGGAAAAATTGATCACCGCCAGCAGGAACTATAGGAAGTACGATGTAATTCTGGTCTGTGATGAAGGCGTGGATCCTCAAAAACCTCATATTTTTCTTTGGTATTTCCTGAATAATCTTGATCCTGCCAGAGATTTCAGGTTTTTTCAGAAACCCGACAAAAAAATATTAACCCTGGTGAATGGCAGAGCAAAGTTACCCGGGAAAGATGACTTCCACCGGGAATGGCCTGAAGTCGTGAGCATGAGTACAGAAATCATGAACAGGGTGGATGGGAAATGGGGGAGTTACGGATTTCAGGATTTTCTAGAATCACCCTCCCGGTATTACAGCAACCTGGTGAAAGGGAACAATGCCACAGCCTTTAAAAATAGATGATCCATGTCACCACAAAACACTTGTTTAAATTGGGTTATTGTGGTATTTTAGTCTGGTATGCATAAGGGAAAAATCCTATATCTGATCCTGATCGCGCTCGGCCTTACCCCCTTCTCTGAGGCTCAGCATATCTCACCAAAATTACCCGAAGGTGAGATCTATACCATCGAACAGGGCCTTACCCAAACGCGTATTAATGTTAGCTTTATCGACAGCTATGGTTACTTGTGGATCGGAACCAGTGACGGATTGAATCGCTATGACGGATATAAATTTGATACTTATCGCCACCAACCCCAGGATACAACAAGTTTATCCAACAATTTTATCAGAGGGATAACGGAAGATGGAAATAAAGATTTATGGGTAGCTACCAACAACGGGTTGAATTACTTCAAGCGTGAGAATGGCCATTTCATTCGCTACCTGTATTCCGGTTCCGACAGCCTCTCCTTTAAAAGCCCCGCAATCTTTGCAGTAGAATCGGATGAAAAGGGAAATATTTGGGTGAAAACAGAACGACATATCGAAAGGCTGGATCCTGCCAACGGCAGCATCACTTCCCTGCCCCACTTTTATGATCCCAATAGCCCTGCATTACTGGAAGTAAATGTCTCCATAGTAAGGGACAGCAACGGTGAACTGTGGTTTGGAACCAAAGACGGACTCTTCAGGCTTGACCCTTCAAACATGTATCTTAAGCATTATTTTCATGAACCCGGGGTGACAGGAAGCCTTATTGATAACCAGGTAAGGGTACTTTTTAAGGACAGAACGGGAGAATTATGGATCGGGACTTCCAAGGGCATCAGCAAGTATGATCGGATAAATGACCGGTTCATACATTATAGTTATTCAGCCCGCCAGAGTGGAGATGGAGATTTGGGTATTAATAGTATCGCTGAAGATAACTCAGGTACCCTCTGGTTTGCCGCAAATAATAAACTCGGGATCTTTATGAAAAGAAACATGGAGTTTGCTTTTTATGACAAGCTTGTTATTGAAAAAACCGAGCATAGTTTTTCAGGATTAAAAGACCTGGTTATTGATCAATCTAATATTATCTGGCTTGGAAGTTCTCAGGGATTATATAAGATCGACCTCAAACCCAGGAAATTTCAACTATATAATTCCACTTCCAATTCTTATCCCTCCCTTTCAGCCGAAAATGTTTCAGCCATCGTCAAGGACCAAAGTGGAAGGATCTGGGTGGGGTATCTTAATAATGGCATAGATATTATTGACCTTAGAACAGGCAGCCTAAAGAACCTAAGTGACAAACAATCAGGAGGCCCTCTGGAGAACCGATATATTAAAAGTCTTTACCAGGATGATAAAAACCGGATCTGGATAGGAACAACCGATGGATTGCAAATCTATTTGCCCGAAAAGAATCAATTTGTTTCTTTCGATTCTTATTTCAGACCCATTCCCTCCAATTCCTTCGATAAAAGAGTAGTTTATGCTATTAGTCAGGATACACAAGGGAATATCTGGGTCGGAACCGACAACGGTGCATACCTGGTAAGAGAGAATATCCGGGTAGTCAGATCCTTCAGAAGGATATACAACGACAGCCTTTCCCTGGAGATCGGTGCTGTGTACTCCCTTGCTTCCGGACGCAATAACCATATATGGTTGGGAACGGATAACGGGGTGGTCTTTTATGATAATGAAAATAATATTTTTTACAGGATCAGAGAAGAAGCCGACAGATCCGGATTACTGAATTCACCTGTGTATGCGCTTCACTTCGATGCCAATGCCAACCTATGGGTGGGTACATCTTACGGACTTATTGAATATAACCCGGAAGAGGAATCCTTTAAGCACTTTTCCGAATATAACGGCCTTGCCAACAATTATATCTATGCAATCCTGGAAGATATTGAGGGCAATATTTGGTCCAGTACCAATAAAGGACTTACAGAACTGGACCCCGGAAACGAACAAATAAAGAATTATAGCCCTTCAGACGGATTGCAGGCTTACGAATTTTCTCAGGGAGCAGCATTTTCCTCTTCAGACGGAGAGCTGTTTTTTGGGGGTATTGCAGGATTTAATAGTTTCTACCCGGATGAAATGCCGGAAAATCCCCTGATCCCCAATATCGTAATTGATCGGTTTGAGATTATCGGACAAGCTGGAATCAAAGATATCCATATCTCAAAAACCGATCCTACCGTTATCATAAAACACAATGAGTCATTCAATATTGAATTCAGTGCTCTTGATTTTTCATACCCTTCCCATAACCGTTTCGAATATTCACTTCAGGAAGCCGGCCGGGTAACCAAATGGATCCCACTCGGTACTCAAAACTCCGTGACCTTCTCCAATCTTAACTCGGGAGAGTATGTTTTCAGGGTAAAAGGTTCTAATAACGATGGTAAGTGGAACGACGACGGAACCAGCCTGAGGATCATTGTTGAAGCTCCCTTCTATCGGACCAGAGTTGCCTATTTTGTTTATCTGATTACCGGAATATTATTTGTTTACCTAATTATACAGATCCGAACCCAATCTCTTCGAAGAAGCAACAAGGTCCTCCGAGAAAGAGATATTGCAGCAAAAGAAGTGGCTAAACAAAAAGAGTTGCTTAGCAAAAGGAATAAAAACATTGAGGATAGTCTTAAGTATGCCCAGCGCATCCAAATGGCAATGCTTATGACTCCGAAACTTTTTAGATCGATTTTACCAAACTCCTTTATTCTTCATAAGCCCAAGGATATAGTTAGTGGTGATTTCTATTGGATCTCGGAAGTGGGAAATAAAATCTTCGTGGCAGCCATAGACTGTACAGGACATGGAGTGCCGGGTGCTTTTATGTCACTAATCGGATTTGAGCTCTTCCGCAAGATCATCAATATGCAAAAGATCTTTGACCCCGGGAAAATCCTTAATGCTCTGAATGAGAATTTTGAAGAAATTTTCGGAAAAGAAGAGGATCTCGCACTCAGGGATGGAATGGATCTTTCTTTTTGCGTGCTGCATACCGACGAGATGGTAATCGATTTTGCAGGAGCCTTCAATCCGTTGTACATTATAAGAAATAACAAACTGATCGAGATCAAGGGTAACCGTTTCTCCGTTGGAGCCGACACCGACCCGGAGGAACCCTTGAAAAAGGAGTTTATCTCACACAGGCTAAAGCTTGAAAAAGAAGACATGATCTATATTTTTTCGGATGGGTATGCGGATCAGTTTGGCGGACCCGAGGGTAAAAAATATAAATATCGCAGATTCCGTCATTTGCTCCTTACCATCCATAAACTGGGATTAGAGAAACAAAAACAGTATCTGGAAGACAGTATTGAGGAATGGAGAGGTAATTTTGAACAGATCGACGATATTCTGGTAATCGGGATCCAGCCGGATTTCCAAAAAAAGTAACAGCCAATTCCTTAGTTGGTTCTACCTGGAGTCTGACTGCAGTAAGTTCTTCATTTTGTATAGGAGTACGTCTACCTGAAAAGGTTTGGCAATATAGTCGTCCATACCAACAGCCAGACATTTTTCCCGGTCGCCCGATAAAGCATTGGCAGTAATGGCAATGATGGGGGTTTGAATATTTGTACTTGATTCAATTTCTCTGATCTTCTTGGTTGCCAGGATTCCATCCATTACCGGCATTTGAATATCCATTAGAATTATGTCGTACTTCGACTTGTCAAACTTATCCAAGGCTTCTTTGCCATTGTTGGCAATATCCAGATTCCTGACTTTCTCTTTCAGGCTCAATTGAACTATCTTTTGATTTATAAGGTTATCTTCAACCAGTAACACATTGGCCTGGTCCAGGTCAAGCTTTGTCTTTTCCTGTTTCAGCTCTTCTGTATCGAAGATTTTCTTGTCTATTCTTCGGTTAGGATCTTTCTTGTAGGTAATTTCAATTTCAAATTCAAGCTTCTTTTCTGATTTATTCAGATTGAATCTGCCACCTACCGAATTTAACATGGCTTCTGCCTGATTCAGATCTACCTCCATATCCTCAAGTTGTCTGCAAGGATCATCCTTCTCATTTTCCATTTGGGGAGGAATCACAAAACAACTGTCAATTCTGAAGATTACTTGAATATCGTCCTTGGTTTCCCGGTTTGCCGAAACATGAATGTTTAAGATCTGCCTGTAATCGGAATCAAGCTGTAAAATCGACTGAATTACATTCAGAAATATCTGCTTCAGCTTAACAGGATCTCCAATCAGCAAATGCGAGATCCGGTCTGAAATATCCAAATTGATGTCAATATAGCGGTTATCACTGAAAATCTTAATGATGGTTTCCAGGGTGGATCTGAGATCAAAGGAAATGTGACTTTCTTTCAAAATCGTTGGGTCAGACTGGGAAACATCCACTATTTTATTTACTGTGTCGACCAGGTTATTGGTGGAAGCCTGAAGGGTATCAACCAGCTCTTTTTGAGACTCATCCAATCCTGAAGAATTCACCAGGTTATTGACCAGGATTATATTGCTGAGCGAAGTTCTCAACTGATGAGAAAGCCCGGAGATAAACTGATCTTTCTCTTTTAGTTCTTTCCTGACTCCCTCAAGCTCGGTGAGGGTTTCTCTTTCCTTCTTTCGGTTGAATTCTATAATCGACAGAAGAATTACGCTGAATAAAAGATAAGTAAACAGAACGGCAAGGGGAAACAGGGGATTATAGGAGTTTCCAATCGGAAGTTGAGATGAAATTGCAGAAGGAAGGATGATAATCGCCGGCAAAAGCATTAGCAGAACACGGTTTTTTAATCCCGGCATTAAGGTAATTATCACCGGAAAAGAAAAAAGCCAAACAAAGCCAAAGGGTATATCTTTTTGGTAATAATAAGCAAAAGAGAGGTTCAGAAGGACGATTAATCCGGAGATGATCGCCGTTATCCGAAATTTTTTAACCGGTGGAAAAAACACCAGGGTCAGGACCATTAAAATAAGGCTGCCAAGGAAAACAGCAGAGCTGATAAAGGATTCCTGGGAAAGGAATTTTAAACCGGAAATCAGCATCACGGTTATTGCTGAAAAGGTAAAAAGATTGAGCGTTCCTACCCTGTTTTTTTCTTCATCCGTGAATTTGGGAGATGAAGTGGTGAGATACCGCAAAAGGTTTTCAGGAAATTTCATCAAAGTCCGGTTAATTAAGGTTACCTTTATCTAAATGCAACTTATGAAAAAACAACGAAAGTATCAGATTATCTTTACGGAAATTACGTTTTTTTGTTAGGATTGACAAGCATTTTTACATTAAATTAAGGTACGAAATTTGTGTGGATTAACATTGAAAGTTGAGGAAATGGAAACCTAACGAAGTTAGTGTTTGTTTGCTCAGAATATTGGGAATACACATTATGAAATTAAAAATGGTTTTTTACAGGTTGATTTTCTGTGCTGTGTGGATATTTCCCCAGGGACTTATCCTTACTGCACAGGATATGACCAGGGAGATGGTCAAATTTGATAAGGATTTTGAATTTGAGGAAGGCTTTTTTATTGATTTTTCACAGGTAAAAAACAATGACCCTGTTCCTTTTGCAAGGGTTATCACTACGTATGACCCTTCAGAAGTAAATTTTTTTGATAAGCTTTTATCCGAAAGTGAACTGGCTTTTTTCGATGCCTATGGGGCAAGACAGGAAGTAAAAATGAGTGATATATGGGGTTTCTCCCGGAATGGGGTCCTATATAAGCGCCTTAGTGAAGGATTCCACAGGGTAACGATAGTAGGCAGTATCTGCCATTTTGTGGCCAATGTTACAACCTACGAGCGTCGATATTATGACCCCTACCGATACAACCCCTACTATTATGATCCCTATTACCCCAACACGGTTACTACGCGGAATTCGGAAATGAGACAGTACCTGATTGATTTCGAAACAGGCAAGCTTTTGGATTATGATTATAAAAGCCTGGAAGTGCTTTTAATGAAAGATCCTGAATTACATGATGAATTCATAGGATTAAACAAAAGGAAAAAAAAGCAACTAAAATTTTTCTACCTACGTAAGTTTAACGAGAGAAATCCGTTATATCTACCGGAATCAAATTCTTTTTGAAATCGGAAATGTCCATGCCTTTTTTCGGGATGGATTAAGGCAGCTTGAGGCGCGCATTGTGGATTTGTATCCATAATATCGGTGAAGGTAGACCAATCAACCTGAAAATATGCCTCAGGTTGAGCAAGGATTATCCTGAAAGAAACTTTGAAAAGCTCAACAAATTCAAATACAAATCTTTAACAAATATTTATACCCGTGAAAATCCAAGCACTTTTTGCCTTATTTGCCATTCTATGCCAGGTAGCCCCTGCTCAGGATGATTATCTTCCTACTCCTGAAGATCTTAAGCATTTCACGACCACTAAAACCTATGTCGTGCTTGAAGACAGTCCCATGTCTGACTTCAATTTTGAGATAAAGGATGTAATGCCCAAGGTCTGGAATATAACTGAATTTGAGTTTATTAAACAGGAGGATTTTGCCCGTATGTCAAGGGACGAAAGTAAATCCTTTCTCTATACTTCACTGGTGAGCTTTGAAAGAGATAAAACCGATTCGCGTTATGTTTTTCTCCACTTATCCCTTGGAGGTCCTAATATTTCCATAGATGACTTAAGGGATATGGTTTCTGTGCCCCTGGGATATTATAATGTAGCCCCGGAGAATTATATTTACAAGCTTGGCATCATGCTGAAATTTATGCAAAATCATGTAAGGCTGATCGCCGAAAATCCCGATATCATTTCCAATAATATTTTTAAACATTACAATGATAACATTGAGGATGCCCATTCAAAGACCCTGTATTTTGTTGCAGATGAAATGGAGAAAGAAATCAGTACACCTGCCAGGATCAAGAATATTTACCCTTACCGATTTGAATTGGTAGACCGGGAAAAGATCAGGGAGGCTATTCATGAACAAAATGAAGATGTTGTATTTCTGCACAAGGTGGGCCCCGAAGGCAGCAGATCCAAAGCCCGATGCTATAAAATATTGATCGGTGCCGGCGACGCCCGTTTTTATTATTTCGATTATCATATGGTGGATAAGAAAAAACCTGATGGTTTTCTGGAATCAGACCTGAAATCACTTGCCAGATAAGGATTCTATCAATCTTAAAATTCAGAAAATCAGCTTTTTTGAATAAACTGCGATAAATCATGTTTTTTTCTTACAATTTGTATTATTTTTATGGTTAGATAGGATAAAGCGTAATCAAAACCTTATCCATCATTACTTTTAGGGTTAGTCAAGGATACTTTATTGTTATCTGGGACTTGGGAAAGGTGTCTTGCAAGACACCTTTTCTTATTAGCTCATATTTTCTATTTTTGCTGGATAAATCTGATTTATGGCACACAACAAGCCTTCCGTTCCCAAAGGCACCAGGGATTTCCATCCTGAGGACATGTACAGGAGAAATTACATCTTTGACACCATCCGGGAGGTTTTTAACCGGTATGGTTTTCAACCTATTGAAACCCCGGCGATGGAGAACCTGGAAACCCTTCTGGGGAAATATGGCGACGAAGGGGACAAATTGCTTTTTCGTATCCTAAATTCGGGTGATTTTCTGAGAAATACGTCTCGGGAGGATCTGCTGTCCATTGACTCAGCTGACCTTTCCGGGCATATTTGTGATCGCGGACTCCGCTATGATCTTACCGTTCCGTTCGCCAGATTTGTAGTACAACACCGCAATGAGATCAATTTCCCCTTCCGCAGGTATCAGATCCAACCTGTCTGGAGGGCAGACCGTCCACAAAAGGGTCGTTATCGCGAATTCTATCAATGCGATGCAGATGTAATAGGTTCAGACTCACTTTTAAATGAAGCCGAACTGATCTCTATCATAGATGAGGTTTTTACCAATTTGGGAATCCGGGTGATCATTAAGATAAATAACCGTAAAATCCTCTCCGGTCTTGCCGGGATAACGGGAGATTTGTCGAAACTCACCGATTTGACGGTTGCCATCGACAAACTGGAAAAGACCAGCCTCGATTCGGTTGTGGATGAGCTGGGTTCGAAAGGATTTTCCTGCGAAGCAATAGAATCATTGAAGCCTTTGTTAAAATTTAAAGGAAACCTGGATGAGAAAATCAGCTTTCTGGAAAACTTTCTTTCAGATTCAGAGGACGGGCTGAAAGGGATCTCTGAAATAAAAGAACTGTTCCACCTGATTTCTCTTTTTAGTATCCGTTCTGAAGTTGAGCTGGATTTGACCCTGGCACGTGGATTGAATTATTATACCGGATCCATTATTGAGGTGAAATCCAGGGATGTGGAAATCGGAAGTATATGTGGTGGTGGAAGATACGATGACCTTACCGGAATATTCGGATTAAGCGGCACTTCCGGGGTTGGGATTTCCTTTGGAGCAGATCGTATTTTTGATGTTCTCCTGCAATCTGATAAATTTCCCGAAAAGCACATCTCATCCTCCGAAGTTTTGTTCGTTAATTTCGGTAAAGAAGAAATTGAATCCATCATCCCCTTGCTTGCCGATCTCCGAGAATCCGGAATAAGAGCTGAATTGTTCCCGGATGCCGTAAAAATGAAGAAGCAGCTTGCCTATGCCGATAAGAACAATATTCCTTATGTAGTCCTCGCCGGAAAGGATGAACTTCAGGAGGGCAGGGTTACCCTCAAAAAAATGGAATCCGGCGATCAGGAAATTGTAAGCCTTACCAATCTGGTGGGTCGTTTCACCTCGGGAGCCTGAGGATCCTGAGTCCCTGAATGCGCTGTTATACAGCATTGCCACTCTCCGTTTTTTTTCTGTACTTCGGAATAAATTCCATAAGTAGGCACTGTCCTGACATTCTTTTTAATCCAATAACTATGAAGATTCATACCATCGGCCCGGATAGAGTTACTTTTAATTCAATCCCGGATATCATTCAAGGTACCGTAAAGCTCGAGCTGGGAAAGGAAGCCCGGGAAAGAATAGTGAAATGCAGGGAATACCTGGATAAAAGACTCGAAGGGGGGAATGAAACCATTTACGGGATTAATACAGGGTTTGGTTCCTTGTATGACCGGGTGATACCCAGGGCTGACCTGGGCAAACTCCAGATAAATCTGGTTAAGTCGCATGCCTGCGGAGTGGGAGAGGAAGTCCCTGCTGAAATTGTACGCCTCATGCTTTTTTTGAAGGCACAGTCTCTTTCTTACGGAAATTCCGGGGTTCAGACAGAAACTGTCTGCAGATTGCTGGATCTTTACAATCATGATGCACTTCCCATAGTTTTTCAATACGGATCTCTCGGCGCTTCAGGCGATCTGGCTCCTCTCGCACATCTGGTATTGCCCATTCTCGGATTAGGAGAAGTCAGGTACAAAGGTGAGGTCAGGCCTTCAGCAGCAGTATTGAATGAACTCGGACTGGAACCCATTGTCCTGAAGTCAAAGGAAGGTCTTGCCTTGTTGAATGGAACACAATTTATGAGTGCTTACGGAGTTTATCTTTGTATCAAAGTATTTAAGCTTTCATACCTGGCCGATGTGATCGGAGCCCTTTCGCTGGATGCTTTCGACGGAAGGATAGAACCGTTTCACCATCTCATACAGGCAATCAGACCTTATGAAGGACAAAGAATAACTGCCGAAAGAATACGAAGGATACTCGAAGGAAGTGAATTGATAGGCCGAGAAAAAGCCCACGTTCAGGATCCTTATTCTTTTCGGTGCATTCCACAGGTGCATGGGGCATCCAAGGATTCTATCAATTATGTTGCCTATGTATTTGAAAATGAAATTAACTCGGTTACCGATAATCCAACCATTTTTCCCGATGAGGATTTGATCATATCTGCGGGAAATTTTCATGGCCAACCCCTGGCCCTGGCTCTGGATAACCTTGCCATAGCCATGTCTGAATTGGGAAATATATCCGAAAGGCGCACCTATCAGCTCGTTTCCGGTAACCGTGGATTACCCCCCTTTCTGGTGGCAAACCCCGGACTGAACTCAGGATTTATGATCCCTCAGTATACAGCTGCTTCCATGGTTAGTCATAACAAGCAACTATGCACCCCATCCTCGGTCGATAGCATTGAATCATCACAAGGTCAGGAAGACCATGTGAGCATGGGAGCCAATGCAGCTACCAAAGCATTTATGGTAGCCGGGAATCTGGAAAGGATCCTGGCCATAGAATTCTATAATGCAGCTCAGGCATTGGATTTCAGAAGACCCGCCAAAACCTCACCCTATCTCGAAGAAATAATCTCAAGCTACAGGAATTATGTAGAGTTCCTGGAGGAGGACGAAGTTATGTATCATGATATCAATGAGACCTGCAGATTCCTGAAGGAACTTGTGGTCGATGAATAATTCCCGATAAACTGTATCAAAATGATACAAAGTGTGTCATTTTGACCCATTTTATTATCTTTGAGGTTTATTTTCCCGGAGGTAGAAGAATGAAGAAAAATCTGATGAAAAGGGCAACCATCCTCGTGATTGATGATGATCCCGCAATCCTGACATCCACCAAAATGATCCTGAAACGGGAGTTCTCCACGGTTCAGATCTCTGATTTTCCTCAAAGGGAATTTCAAAAAATGAAAAGGGGACAGTATGATCTTCTCCTGCTGGATATGGCTTTCAAACGCGGATCACAGGATGGTGCCGAAGGCCTGGAGTGGTTAAAGAGATTCAGAAGTCTAGACTCGGGGCTGGACATTATCATGTTAACCTCGTTTGGGGATCCCGGTATGCCGTCGAAGGCAATTCAGGCAGGGGCGGTTGATTTTCTTACCAAGCCCTGGACCGAAGAAAGACTGTTAACCACGGTCAGAAACACCCTGGCACTTCGACGCACCAGGGTGGGCTTGCAGCGATTGGAGAAAATTCAGTCCGAACTTATCCGCGATCAATTACCCGGCGAGGATCCCATACCCGGGGAATCTGCACTAACCCAAAAATTAGAGTCAGATATTGAAAAGATTGCCTCAGACGATACCAATGTACTTATATATGGAGAAAGTGGAAGTTTTAAGGAATGGGTGGCAAAAAGGATTCACTACCTTTCCGCCAGAAGGGATTCCCCGTTTATTCGGATTGAAACAGGAACTTCCGAAAATATTAGTCTGGAGTCGGGACTTTTCGGTACGAGGGAAGGGGCTTTTAAAGATACCTCCAGCGATAGTTTTGGTAGTTTTGAGCTCGCAAATTTCGGGACGGTTTATTTGGATGAGATTGCTGTAATTCATGCTGAATTGCAAAAGAAACTAAAGGCCGCAATTGAGAACCGGCGGATTGTACCCAGGGGTGCGATCCGACTGGTACCCATTGATATAAGGTTGATCTCAGCAACTGGCAGGAATTTGAACCAGATGGTTGCAGAAGGAGATTTTGATTCTGAATTACTGAAGGCCGTAAGTGCTGCACTAATTCATATACCTCCGCTTAGGGATCGGTTGGAGGATATTCCTGCGCTTGCTTCGTTTTATTTGAAAAAGTTTGCTTATCAATATGGCTTGGAATCCTGGGAGGTAACCCCGGATGGTTACAACAAACTTATGGATTATACCTGGCCCGGAAATGAAAGGGAGCTGGAGTTTGTTCTGGAGCGTGCCATTATTTTAGCCAGGGATGGGATCATCACAGAAAATGTCCTGATCATTAAAGAAGAAGAAGTTTTTAAATCGGATGGCTACAAAATCGAAAATCTGGGAAAAGATGCCATTGCAAGGGCCCTTAAAGCGAGTGGAGGAAATATTTCAAAAGCAGCGGAGCTCACAGGTATCAGTCGATCAACCCTTTACCGGAAGGCGAAAAAGTTTGGATTATAAGTTTATTCATTTATGGATTTATCCGGAATTTCAGAATCTTCTGTCGAGTCTCTCTCTTCTTTGCTCTTTTAATCTTTCCAGTAAATGTTGACGGAATTGATTTTCTGCGACATAGAGCTTAAGGACTTTCCGCGGGGATAGAATGGCCAGGAATTTTTCATGAAATTCTTTTCCCAACTCGTATTCTTCTTCCTGGATCTTCATGTACCGGTTCAGGTTTTCAGTTATTTCCTGCTGGCTCATGTTGTCCGAATTCCTTTCAATGTATAATGCCAGGGTTCTTTTTTCATTGTTAAGCTTATCTTTACGGTTATCGTAATCGTTAAATACGGGCCAGAATTTTTCTGCTTCCTGACTGGTCAGTTGGAGCTTTTCTGTGAAAAATGCAACCCTTTCTGCTCTGAGTCTTTCTCCCGGGCTTACCTGGGCGGTTATCCATGAAGAAAAAACAAATGAATGGAATATCAGCAAAATAATTGTTGTATGTAAATATCGTTTCATGGTTATTTTGTTAAAGTTCTTCATAAATCAGACTAAGATCAATATCTTCCGCTGACAGGTATTGAATTATTTCTTCCGAGTAATCCTCACTTTCTCCGTTTTCTATGGATTCGCTTACCGAATTATCTATTTGTTCATAGGCATCCAGCAGCAATTCTTCATCGAGGGAATAGATCTCTTCTTCAAGGAATTCAGTATAAGTTAAGTTTTGACTGTTCGCATCGATTTTTCCCCCTGTAATGAGACTGAAACCAAGGTAGGAAATTAAGGCAAATGCCAGTAATGATGCGGCCAGTGCAAGATTTGACCTGAGTATCAGTCGGAAGGTCTTAACCGGCTTTTTTTCTTCGGATCTGATCTTTTCCATAAGCCGGTCATTGAAGGAACCAAAATATCTTTTCGGAACCTGGTAAGGATTCTTTTTGGGGATGTCCTCCAATCTAAACTTTTTATTTTTATTTCCGGCCATAATTATGGTTTAATTCTTTGACTCTTAAAGGTACAAAGGGTTTAATCATTCTCCAGATAATTTTTAATCTTTTTTACTGCATGATGATAGGAGGCTTTCAAAGCGCCGACCGATGTTTCCATAATCTCGGACATTTCTTCATATTTCATTTCATCATAATACTTCATGTTAAAGACCAGTCTTTGTTTTTCGGGAAGGCTCATTATGGCTTTCTGAAGTAGTTTCTGCATTTCGTCTCCGTTAAAATACTCCTGCCCGTCTGTTCCATCTATACTATGTTCAGCATCTTCCCATGAAATGCGATTCTCCCGCTTTTTTTTCCGAAGGAAAGTTAAGGCCTCATTGGTGGCGATCCGGTAAAGCCAGGTAAAAAGGCTTGAGTCTTCTCTGAAGGTTTCCAGCCCATTCCAAACTTTTATAAAGGTATTCTGAAGAACATCATCCGTATCGTCATGATCAACCAGAATCTTACGAACGTGCCAATATAGCCGCTCCTTGTAAAGATCAACGATCCTGTTAAATGTGATTTCTCTGGTCCCCAGGTTTTTAAATCCTGCAATAAGGTCTTTATCGGGTTGTTCCATTCCTTTTCTGACTGGAAGATTTGCCTGTTTGATGAAGGTTTACGAAAAAGGTTTAACCAGGGTTTAAAATTAATACAGGTCAATGAAGGTTGTTACCCCTGAGCGAACCCTGAAACGCATGGTATTGGTGTTTAAGGTGCTTCTTGAATTGGCAGGCCGGAAAACTACCATGTAATCCCCGGGCAGAAAATAGTATTTTTCTTTTAATAATGCGGGATTCAGATTCAATAGCCAGGTTTGTTGATTTGTCCCTTCAAGCTGGTAGACACTTCCGAATCCGGATAGCTTTGAAGTAAAGGTAACTTCTCCGGGTTCCGGGATATCAATAATGGTTGTATGGCTTTGCAGGATTTCAATATCATCAATTATGAGTCTTGGAATGGTGGGCAGTTCGATTTCATATTTTCCCTTAAGGTACTTTTCGATTTCACCTACTCTTTGATTGTGGATAGTTTGGGATGAACCTTCCTGCCTTACGCTGAACGGCAGCCCCTGGTATCCGTTTCCATTTTTGGTCTTTACACGCAAAAAACCCTGAGGGGCGGGGATGGTTATGGTAGTGTGCTCACCGGGAGTGATCACAATGCTGTCTAATTCTACCGGAGGGAGTGTGTTTATCCTGAGACGATAGGTAACTAAATGATCCAGGTTGATGGTATCGGGGTTTCCGAGATGATTCATCGTGTGAAAGAGATTATTGATCACCTTTCCTGTATAATGATCAAAAAATGTCATGTTAACATCTGTTTCCCGGGGCAGCCCGTCTTCATTCAATAGATTGACCTGGGCAGAAGTTGAATTTAATACCTGATTAATAACGAAACCCAGGGTTTCCTTGAATTTGTTTTCATTAACGGCGTTGTAATAATAGCCTACACATTCAAAAGTTTCCCTGAATCCCGGGTCCAGCCCAATACCTATAACAAAAGGTTTCAGAATTATCCCTTTTCTTTGAAGATCCAGAGAAACCAGGCATGGATCTCCGTCACAAGCCTCAATTCCGTCGGTAATAAGAATAATGATGTTACGGCAGTTCTCCGTATTTGGAAAGTCACTTACCGTCATTGCCAGAGATGAAGCGATGGGTGTAGTGCCTCTGGGGCTGATATCCCGAAGTTTTGTCCGGATCCGGGAGGCATTATTGGGAGCAAAGGGCACTTCAAGTCGTGTATCACTGCAATCCTGGGGTGGGACGGGGCTCTGATGACCATATACCCTTAAAGCCATTTCGATATTCTCCACCTTCTCAAGACTGTCAACCAGGTCGACGAGGATCTGACGGGCAATATTGATCTTTTCATCACTTTCCCAGGTTCCCGACATGCTTTGGGAAGCATCGAAAACAAAAAGGATACGGGTTAACTGCTTTGGATGAATACCAGACTGTCCCTGTGCGTTCGATGAAAGGGTTGGAACAGGTAGTAATAATACGACCAGAAGAAACCTTATGAATTGCTGATGGCCAGTCATATAGAGATTAACGTTCCGTGAAGAGTTTTATTTTGGTTACAGTGAAGCACTTTCAAAAACTCTTTTACGTAAAAAACGGATAAGGGTTTGAAAGGGATTTCAACTGGATTTAAAACCTGATAGTAAAGGCGGGGTCTCTTGTACCGGATATAGAAAGGCCCGGTTCTCTCCTTCAAATCACTGAAAAGCAGAACCGGACCCGTATGCAATAAGAACAGGCATAAATCCGCATCCCATTCTGAATCCGGATTGCTTTTAAGCTGCTATTCTTCTTTCCCGTTCATATCCTGGAGGTAGGAAATAGCTTGTTCATAAACATTTTCGGCAGTATATCCCAGCTTCTCATCCAGGACTTTGTAAGGTGCAGAAAATCCGAAACTGTTCATCCCGATTACCATCCCGCCCGAACCTACCAAACCCGCAAGGGTAACCGGAAGTCCGGCAGTCAGTCCGATGGCAGGGATGCCGGGAGGAAGCACCTCTTTCTGGTAGCCGGGATCCTGATCCCGGAACAGTCCTTCCGAAATGGCAGATACGATCTGTATACTCAGGTTTTTCTTTTCTCTGAGCAGGGCAGCTCCTTCTACCAAGGTGGATACCTCAGAACCATTTCCAACCAGAATCAGATCGGGAATATCCCCGGCCCTTTCCACAATATAGGCACCTTTTTGGGCATTGAGGGCCTCTTCGTACCTGGACGATTTTGAGGGCAGATTTTTGATTCCCTGTCTGGAAAGAAGCAAGGCAGTAGGGGTTTCGGTGTTTTCAAGGGCCATTTTCCAGGCTACGCTGGTTTCAGGGCCGTCTGCAGGACGCAGGACAAGCATGGATCTTTGTCCGTTGTGGTTTCTGAGATGCTCAAGCAAACGTATTTGAGCTTCCTGCTCTACAGGCTGGTGGGTGGGACCGTCTTCTCCTACCCTGAATGCATCATGGGTCCAGACATATTTGACGGGCAGTTCCATGAGGGCTGCAAGTCTTACCGCAGGCTTCATGTAGTCCGAAAATACAAAAAAAGTTCCGCAAACCGGGATCACCCCTCCATGCACGGCAATTCCATTGGCTACGGCTGCCATGGTCAGTTCAGATACCCCGATTTGTAGAAAGCCGCCGGTGAAATCATCTCTCACAAGTTGCTTTGAGTTTTTCAGGAAGCCATCGGTTTTATCGGAATTGGAGAGATCGGCTGAAGCAACAATCATGTTATCAATATTCTTCGCGAAATGCGCCAGAACCGTACCGGATGCAGCACGGGTGGCCACATCATTTTTTTGCTCAATAGAGGCAAAATCAATTTCAGGTACTTTGCCGCTAAGGAAGGAGTCCAATTTTAAAGCGAGCTCCGGGTTATTTTGTCTCCATTTTTTTTCCTCTTCCCTTTTTTGTGCTATTACAGCACGTTTTTTTTCCAGTACCTGGTTGTAATACTCTTTAACCTCTTCGAAAACGACAAAGGGATTTTCCGGATCACCGCCCAGGTTGGCAATGGTTTTCTCAAAGGATCCTCCGGCATCGGAAAGTGGCATTCCGTGAGTGGAGGTTTGTCTTTCAAAGCTTTTTCCTTCGGCGGTAAGGGCTCCCTTACCCATAATGGTTTTCCCCAGGATGAGGCTGGGACGGCTGTCTTCATTTATGGATTCTTCCAGGGCTTTTCGGATCTGATCCTGATTATTGCCATCGATGGTGATGACATGCCAACCCCAGGACTCATATTTTGCTGCTGTATCTTCGATACTGACCGCATCTGTTTTGGATGAGAGCTGAATATCATTGGAATCATAGAACATAATAAGATTTCCCAGTCCAAGATACCCAGCAAGCCTTCCTGCACCCTGGGAAATCTCTTCCTGAATTCCTCCGTCCGAAATAAATGAGTAGGTTTTATGTGCCATCCACTCACCAAACCTTGCTACAAGAAATCGCTCAGCGATGGCGGCGCCAACGGCCATGGTGTGGCCCTGTCCCAGAGGACCTGAGGTGTTTTCAACCCCTCTTTTTAGATCCAGCTCCGGGTGCCCGGGTGTGGGACTTCCCCACTGCCTGAAATTTTTTAAATCTTCCATGTTAAAGGTGCCCACCAGGGAAAGAACGGAATAAAGCATGGGCGACATATGGCCGGGATCCAGAAAAAAGCGGTCACGGAATGACCATGACATATCATCCGGATCGAAATTCATGTATTCCGAATAGAGGATATTGATAAAATCGGCCCCACCCATCGCCCCTCCTGGATGCCCGGAACCGGCTTTTTCCACCATGGCGGCAGAAAGATTACGAATATTGTCAGCAGTCTTGTTTACGATTTCCTTGTTCATGAACGGATAATTTTCAGATTTAAAATTGAAAGGCTAAAAATACACTATTCTTGTTAAAGAACATATAATTATTCTGTTAACCTTACATTGTTTTTTGATTGTTGCGGAACCAGTGATTGTACTTTAATTCCCTGTCTTTACGATCATCTCGAGATAAGCTCTACCCTGATATTCCAGTTTTAGAATGTAACTGCCCTGCCGGATTGGAGGCTGAAGGGTCAGAAGGTTATATCCCGGAACCAGAGTCCGAAAGCCATGGTAAATCCTCATGCCCTGCAAATTGAAGAAGGATATAAGCAGATCTGTTTCTTCCGGGGACTCAATCTCAATTTTCAATTCGCTTTCAAAGGGGACGGGGGATAGGGAATAGGTAAATTCATCCGGAGAATAATCCGAAGGCAGAAGCTTTATTTCAAGGTTTTTTTTGGCATAATCGGTTACTAATACGTTTTCGGTGAATAAGGGTCTGTACCCGGAGGCATTTATCCTAAAATTATAATTTCCCTGTTTGAGATACCTGAAAAATACTCCGGATTCTGGTCTTGAGTAAACTTGTGACCCGAGTTTGTCATAACCCGGAAGAGAGATCTCTGCTTCCAGAGCAGTCCCGGTCAGGGAATCGCTAACGTAGCCATGAATGCCATATAATCCCTGCAGAAGGTAATTGATCATTGAAGTTTTGTTGGCATTCCATAATTGTTTCAACCGGTCAATGCTTACGGTTTTCTGATCCGACAATTCAATGGTGGTTTCTCTTCCCTGAAGGAAATAGGTTACATAATCCTGTCTTCCGCCTGATATGGTATACCATTGGTATCCGTTTGTTATGCCATTGTCGAAGCCCCGCATATAGCCGGCCAGTTTATTCTGAGCTGTGTCGGCATATTCCCTGGATATAAACCGGAACCACTCATCATCGGCATGAAGTTCCTCCCAGGTATCAAAAGGATAATTCACCACCTCGGTACCGCCATGAAAATTTGCTGATAGATTAGGTTTCCAGGTATTCAGGTAGTTCATCATATGGGTAACTTCCGGTTGGGTCTGGTTCCCGTCCGGATTGGGTCCGTCCTCGGGATCCGGATAATTCCGGTTCAGATCAACTCCGTTTAAATTATACCGGATAGCCCCATAAATGCTTTGATCCGAGCCATAATAGCAGCCATCGGGATTTTCCAGCGGAACAATGATCAGGGTGGAATTGCCCAATAATTGGGAATAGGGGAGGGAATTTTGATTTTCCAGGATCTCATTGATCAGTAGCAGCATCATCATAAAGCCCGCGGTTTCGTCTCCGTGAATGGTTGAGGTATACATTAATACCGGGTAAGTATCCGGAGATCCGGAATTACTCAACCTTGCTCCGAGAACCAGATGATCGCCCGGGGTAGCTCCGATTGTATCAATTCTGCACAGACCTTTGTAGGTATTTTGAAAATACTCCAAAATTTCCAGAAAGAGTGGGTAGGAAGGGTAGGCCTCACCCGCCAGCACCTCCTCAAAGCTGGAGGCATTTTTCAAGGGTACTCTCATAGAAGGGGGAGTGGAGAGGTTCAGGATATGCGAATTCTTTCGAATAAAGGAGGTGTCGGTGAGTCGGAGGTAAAGATTTACGGAATCACCGCTTATACCACCGAAACCTGGCAATTCCGACGGATCTTTTCCTTTTAGTTTATGGAGCGGAAGGGTTACAAAAAACTCGGGTCTGGATTGAAGGCTTTCCAGAGCTTTTTTCTTTAAGTCCTGTGCCTGCAAGCTACCGTGTTTGAAAGAAAGCCCCAGGAGGAGCAAAAGAACTATTTGAAATTTGAAATGGCCCTTCTTCATAGATCCCAAAGATACAAAAAGGAAGGGAGGTCTCAGACATTGAAGCGGATGTGAAGAATATCTCCATCCCCTACTAGATAGGATTTTCCCTCCAGTGATAATTTCCCGGCTTCCTTGCAGGCCTGCTCTGATCCTAGTCTGACGAAATCCTCATATTTCATAACCTCGGCACGAATAAACCCCCTTTCCAGATCCGAATGGATAACTCCGGCCGCCTGGGGAGCAGTCATTCCCTTCCTTATGGTCCAGGCGCGGACTTCTTTCGGACCGGCGGTAAAAAATGATCTGAGATCCAACATATCATAGGCGGCGCGCACCAGACGGTTAACCCCGGGTTCGATCAATCCGGCATCCTTAAGAAAACTCAATCTGTCATCCGGGTCTTCCAACTCAGCAATTTCGGATTCAAGGCCTGCAGCCACGACAAGAACCTCAGAGCCTTCCTTAAGGATGGCTTCTTTGAGCGATTCCACATATGCATTCCCGTGTAAAGCCGAGGATTCATCTACATTGGCTACATAAATTACGGGTTTATTGGTAAGCAGAAAAAGGTCCTCTACATAGGTTTTTTCGTTATCAGGAATATCCAGGGTTCGTGCCGATTGAAAATTCTCAAGATGATCTTTGTAAATATTAAGGATCTCAATGGCTTTTTTTGCATCCTTATCTCCTGTTTTGGCAAGTTTTTCCATCCGAAGAATCTTTTTTTCGACCGACTCCAGGTCCTTGACCTGAAGTTCAAGGTCTACGGTCTCCTTATCCCTTACAGGATCAACCGACCCTTCAATATGGGGGAGGTTATCATCGTCGAAGCAGCGTAATACATGGATGAGGGCATCTGTGTTTCTTATATCGGAGAGAAACTGGTTTCCGACTCCTTCGCCTTTACTTGATCCTTTGGTCAATCCCGGAATATCGACGATTTCCACAGTTACCGGAACTTTTTTCTGGGGTTTGACCAGTTCGGTAAGCTTGTCAAGTCTTGGGTCAGGTACACTTATCACCCCAAGATTGGATTTATTGGAACTGAACGCGAAGTTGCTGGATTCGGCCTTGGTATTGGAAAGGCAATTAAACAGGGTGGTTTTGCCGGTATTGGTAATACCTATGATTCCGCAGGTTAAGCTCATTTCTTTGAATTTTCGCCAAAAGTACAATTTTTTTCGCAGAAAGGTTTGGGTCTTTTCTGATGTGAAATGCCGGTATATGGATTGATCCGACGAAGGAAAGCCATTATAAAAAGGGAAGTGACCGATATTTTAATTATTTTTGGGAGATTTTTCAAATTGAGTAAATGAACACCTTCATTGCAGTATTTATCGGCGGAGGGATCGGAAGCGTAATAAGATTCACCCTTTCAAAAATCATCTCCTCAGATTTTCAGCATATTAATCCGATAGCCACCCTGGTTTCAAACATAGTCAGCACAATAATCCTGGGACTGATCCTGTTCTTTAGTACACAGCGCATGGTGATGCCCACAGGTTTAAAAGCAATGCTGATCATTGGATTCTGCGGGGGATTCAGCACATTTTCCACCTTCAGCTATGAGATCTTCGAATTGATCAGGACCGGTCATTACACCTTTGCAATTTTAAACCTGTTCGTGAGTATTGGCCTGGGTGTGGGTGTTTTGTTCATTCTGGCTAAAAGTATCTAATAATGAGAGTATTCCTTTTGTTTCTTTTTACATTTCTTTTTATTACGGGTTCCTACGCAAAGAAAACCTCCGAAGAGGATCAGCCTAAACTGATTGTAGGTATTGTGGTTTCAGGAATGCGTTATGATTACCTCCAACGGTATTCCGGACAGTTTGGAGAGGGTGGGTTTAAACGCCTGATGGAGGAAGGGATGAATTGCAGAAATGCACATCATGATTATATGCTTTCTGAGCCCTCCAGCGGATTTGCGGCCATTTCTACCGGTGCCTATCCATCGGCGCATGGGATAGTCTCTGATTTTTGGTATGACCGCTTAAAGGATGAAATTCTATTTTCGGTTTCGGATGATAAGGCCAGAACATTGGGAGGTAATTATGGGGAAGGGCAGTTTTCACCTTCCAGGTTGCTGTTGAACACCCTTTCGGATGAATTCAGAATAAGTACCCTTTTCGAATCAAAAGTCATTTCCATAAGCCCTGATCCCAGAGCTTCGGTGCTTATGGGAGGACATTCTTCTGATGCCAGCTATTGGTATGACCCTTCAACCGGAAATATGATTACCAGTAATTATTATATGGATAGTCTTCCGGTCTGGGTAGAGGAATTTAACCGAAAGGGCCTGGCCGATATATATCTCGGAAAAACCTGGACGACCCTCTTTCCCGATTCCACATATATCCGAAGTTTACCGGATAATAATGATTATGAAACCGGCCTGGGAGAGCAGAAGACCTTCCCCTATTCTCTGTCTGAAATTAGTACCCGCTCCAGGGACCGCGTGGATTATGGATTATTAAGATATACCCCCTTCTCCAATAGTTATACCATGGATTTTGCTGTTTCTGCGATTTTGCAGGAAGAGTTGGGGAAAGATGGTGCGACCGACTGGCTTTTTTTAAATTTTTCGGCCAGCGGTTATGCGGGAGAAAGATTTTCCTCACTCTCTCGTGAAATGGAAGATATTTATCTGAGGCTTGACCGGGATATCGAGCATTTGCTTAACTACCTGGATGAAACGGTGGGCCTGGAGAATACGTTGGTATATTTAACGGCCGATAATGCCATTTCACATGAGCCAACCTGGCTGAAGGCACAAAAAATCCCTTCGGGTTATTTTAATTATAATCTGGCTGTTTCCCTTCTAAAAACCTACCTGAATGTGATCTATGGAACCGGAGACTGGGTCAAATTCTATTATGCGAAACAAATTTACCTAAATCAGCTGCTGATGGATGAATCCGGAATATCCTATGAGGAAATTCAGGACCGGGTCTCACGGTTTATGGTACAGTTTGAAGGGGTGGTAAATGTAGTTACCTCAGAAAGTCTTCTTAAAAATGACTATACCAGCGGAACTCTGATGAAGATGCAAAGGGCATTTAATCAAAAGCGGTCCGGAGATGTTCTTCTTCATTTAAATCCGGGATGGATCGAAAAAGATGTCGACCGCAAAATATCCTCCTCGTTTCATTATGAAAGTCATGTGCCTCTTATGTTTTATGGTTGGTCCGTTGAGCCTGGGGAGGTTGCAGACAGGGTCTCTGTTACCGATATTATGCCTACCCTTGCTTTTATGCTCAATGTGACCGTGCCCACCGGCATGTCTGGGGCCATAATTTATGAAATCGCAAAGTAAAACAAATACACTATATTTGAGTTTTGGATAATTTTTTAGTTTAATGTCATGAAGTTTTCCTTTCTGTGTTTACTTATCCTTGGTGTTAACCTTTCCTTGTTTGCCTCCAAAAAATACTGGGTTTTCTTTTCCGATAAAGAGGGTGTCAGGTTTGATCCCTTTCAATACTTTGACGCTAAAACCATTCAAAAGAGGGTTGAAAAGGGTTTGAGTCTTTCGGAGTTCACCGATCTGCCATTGCGGGAGGATTACTGCCAAAAAGTGGAAGAGATATCGAGGATACACTCAAGATCGAGATGGCTTAATGCCGTATCGGTTGAACTTGATGAAAAGGCCTACATTGAAATTGCCGGACTTGCTTTTGTAAAAGAGATATTGCGAATCCAGATGAAGGCCTATCCCAATGTTGAGAACAGTCAGAATGAAATGGATCCGGAATTGGAATTAAAGGCCTCCAGACAGCTGTCTGTCATGGAAGGATTTCGTTTTCAGGCAGACAAAATAGATGGGAGCGGGGTGCGAATAGCCGTATTTGACGGAGGGTTTACGGGGGTGGATACTCATGAAGCTTTCCGTCATTTGAGAGAGGGTGGCAGGATATTGAAAACATGGGATTTTGTAAAAAAGGATGAATTTGTGTATGATTACAACACCCATGGAACTGGTGTGCTTGGCTGCATTGCCGGTATCTGGGAGGACACTCCCCTCGGATTGGCTACCGGAGCTGAATTTTTGCTGGCACGAACGGAAATAGGACCAGAGGTATTTGCCGAGGAAGAATACTGGGCAGAAGCAATGGAATGGGCGGATAAAAACGGGGCTGATATTATTTCCAGCTCCCTTGGCTATACTTTTCATCGCTATTTTCCCCGAAACATGGATGGAAAAACGGTTTTTGTAACAAGGATTGCCAATATCGCAGCAAGGAAGGGAATGCTGGTGATCAACTCCGCAGGTAACGAAGGAGACGAGTCGTGGGAGGTAATCGGAGCACCGGCAGATGCGGATAGTGTATTATCCATTGGAGGGATCAGCTCTTCAAGCGGATTGAGAATCTCTTTCAGTTCCTATGGCCCTACCTTCGATGGCAGATTGAAACCGAATGTGGTTAGTTTCGGTGATGCGGTTACTGCCGGAAAGAATGGTTTAAAAGTAGCCTATGGAACCTCTTTTTCGGCCCCTCTTATCACGGGTTTTGCTGCATGTGTAAAACAACTTCACCCCGATTGGGACAACATGACACTTTTTGCGGAAATTCAAAAATCCGGGCACCTTTATCCCTATTACGACTATGCCCACGGGTACGGGGTGCCTCAGGCCGGGTATTTTATGAGGGTTAGTAAAGATAAAAAGGAAGACCTCTCCCTGGAAAAGTCGGGAAATACTCTTTTTATCCGTCTTGACCGGTCCTTCGGAGAATTACCTGAAGAGGTCGGGAATGAAAAAGAAATCGAAAAAGAGTATTATCCTTTCAATCAATACCTTTATTACCACTTTGCTGATAGGGAAACAGGTAAGATCCGGAAATATTTTGTGATACGTTTGGATTCGGCAGCAGAATGGAGTATTTACCTTTATGACCTGCGGGAAAATGAATTGATCCGGGCACATTATAACGGGTCTACAGTTACCTGGGAAAACTAGTCGGTCGCTTTTCTCCAGGTTCCCGGATAATTGAAAAGGCATGGAACAAAAACTTAAAACCCAAACAATGAGATTTTTTTACTCCTTATTTCTGGCTTTTGTGATTATTTTTTCCGCATCAGGACAAGAAATTGTGCTGGAGAAAAATGTGGATGAACAATACAAAGGAACTCATGGTCCAAATATGCGCCATTACGGGCACTTATATATTGGTGGAGGAATAATTCCGGATTTTGATGAGGAAACCGGGAGTGAAATCAAATTTTGGAGGTCGGGTCAGTTCCTGATCGGATACCGGTATAAATTGAAGATGCTCAATTTTTATGCTGTGGGGGCTGATCTTAATTACAGGTATACAAAATACTTTATTGATGACGATGAGGCAAACCCATTTGACCCCAACAATCCACTCACCTTTTTCGAAGGAGAGAAGAAACATTTCCTTGAAAATCATGGAATCGGTCTTGAGCTTTACCAAAGAATAAATATTGGAAAAAGGGGAAATAGCCTGGGATTTTACATTGATACGGGATTTCGCGGACAATGGAATATTTCGGATATTGAGAAGGCCGTTTTTATCATTGATGATGAGGCATCTCCGGCGGGAAAGTCCAGGATAAAGAACCGGAGACTAAGATATACTGAACCCTTTTCTTACGGTCCCTCAGCAAGAATAGGATATAATAAATTCAGTCTTTACGGGTATTATCGCTTATCCGACTATTTTGATACCGGTGATTTTTCCATTCCTGAGTTACCCAGGTTAACGGTGGGTCTTCAGTTTGGCTTATAAGGAGATTCTTTTTGCCTTTTCCACTCGTTTCGGGATAATGCTATTTCTTTGATTATCTGCGGATTATTTTCAACTGCTGTTCCGGTCACGATCATGTTGGCACCGCTTTTTAGAATATTGAAAGCATCTTCCCTGTTTTTAATCCCGCCCCCTACGATAAGAGGAATATGGATGTTTTCCTTTACTTTCTGAATCATGGAAATACCTACCGGACTGCTGGCACCGCTGCCAGCTTCCAGGTAGATCAGTTTCATCCCCAATAATTCACCTGCAATAGCAGTGGCGACAGCAATATCATGTTTACCTGCCGGTATGGGAATGGTGTTACTAATATATTCAACGGAAGTATTACTCCCGCTTCCAATCAGCATATATCCTGTGGGAACCACGTCAAGGCCTGAATTTACCAGATGAGGGGAAGCGATCACGTGGTTACCAATGAGATAATCGGCATTTCTTCCGGAAATAAGACTCAGGAAAAGTATCCCGTCTGCATCAGGGCTAACATGCATGGCATTCCCGGGAAATATGTATACCGGAATATTGCTGATTTTCCTTACCATAGAAATTGTCTGGCCTATATCTCCAAACAGTAAGCTCCCACCGACAAGAATCAGGTCAACACCCGATTCGCCCGAAATTGAAAGGGTTTCCTCCAATTTATCTTCATCGAACTGATCTGGGTCGATCAGGACCGCCAACCTGGGAAGGGAAAAGAATTCTTTAGTTAAAAGGCTTAATTTTTGCATGTCCACACAATTGCATATTCTTTATATTTTCGGTAGGAAAGCTTAAAATCTTCCACTCCTTTTACATTTAAAACCCGGCCCCGAATTGTGCCCTGTACCTTCGGTTCAAATGGCAAGATAGTAAGGTTTTCCTTAAAATTTATATCCTGTTTATCACAGATTTTGTATAGGGTTTCTTTGGCGCACCAGTGCAGATAGAGATGATATCTCCTCAGGTCCGGATCGTCTGTAATAATCTCTTGTGAGTTTATGAATTTATGACTTAAAGTGCTGATTTTATGAGACATAAATTCAAGATCGATTCCAACCCTCTGAGTTTTACTCATAAAGATGGAAGTAAGATTATAGGAATGTGAAATGGAAATGTTGCATGAGTTGCCTTTTAGAAAGGGTTTGTGTTCGGCATTATAAATAATCCTGGACCTTTTCTCCATCATTTCATTGATCAGATTCCTGACACTTAGCCATTCCAGTTTCCGGTTATGGGATTTAAAACTGTTTAATCGATAGACTTCATCTTCTTCTAGGACAAGGTTGGAAATGAGCTCATCATAGCTTTCCTGAATTTCCCAAATACCCAGCATGCAGTCCCCGCTTATCGATTCTTTTTTTATTACTGCCATTATGCCGTGAATTTACTTCAAATTTAAATTAATTACCTGAAGAATGCACAATTTGTGGGTTAGCCCGGAGGCGTTACTTCCATTCAAAGCTTTCAATAAGCCGAATGGCATCCTTCCTGATGAAACTGATTACAGGGGCCAGAGAATCGCTGTTAGGAGTGGTGTTGAAATATAAGGATCCCCTCAGGAAATTGGAAGTACTGTCGGTTAAAAAAAACTGCATGGACGAAGCCGTATTTCCCTTTAGATCATAGATGATACCGTAAACATTATTTCCAGGCTTCCTAACAGGGGTTTCATCAATTGCATCGGCTTTGATGGTATGTTTATAGACCAGCGACCTCGAATCTTCCACGAAGACCTGCAGATTATTGTTAACTTCCTTATAGGAAAGATAGATGGTTGCGTCGAAGTCGGGAAAATAAATATTGTACCAGAAATCCTCTGCATTGGGGCTGTCATCCGGAATAATTTCGGCATAGGAAGGGACTTCAAAGCGGAAGGGTGCGTTGGTATCGAATAGGATATAGTTTTTTTGAGGGTATTGAATTTTCATGTAACCCTCAGGCTTTGGAGTATATGTTTCCCTGCATGCTGCAAAAATTAGTATTGCTCCTGTCAGAAGTGTTAATAGAATGTTCTTCATGTCTCTGATTATTTCTGTCTGATGGGTTTATCCAGAACCACTTTCACTTTTTTTATCCTTCGGCTGTCAACAGAGGTTATCGTAAAGGTAAAGGGATCAATTTTTATGATATCATTGATCTTGGGCAGATCTCCTTTAATTTCAAGGATCAGACCGGCCAGGGTATCTGCATCTCCCCTTACCTTCTCAAAAATATCTTCCTGCATCATCATGATCTTAAAAAAGTCATTCAGTAGGGTTTTTGCATCGAAGACATAGGTTTTTTCATCCAGACGTGTATAGAAATTTTCAATCTCATCCGATTCATCGGTAATCTCCCCAACGATTTCCTCTAGGATATCCTCCAGGGTTACAATTCCTTCAGTCCCTCCGTACTCATCAACCACAATGGCCATATGAATTTTTTTCTCCCTGAATTCCTGGAGCAGGACGTTTATCTTCTTTCCACCGGGAACATAATAAGTGGGTCTGACCAGGGATTGCCAGTTGAAATCTTCATTTTCTTCCAGATGGGGAAGAAGGTCCTTTACGTAAAGGATCCCCCTGATATTATCAAAGGTTTCGGAGAAGACCGGTATCCGGCTGTAGCCGCAATCGTTGATTATATCGATAAGTTTGTGATGATCGGTAATAATATCCACCGCAACAACATCCATACGGGGTTTCATGATCTCGTTAACTTCAATATTGCTGAATTTAACGATACTTTTAAGGATCTTTTTTTCTTCGGTTACCACTCCGGTAGTGAGGTCCAATGCCTCCGAAAGGTCTATCATGGAAATCTGGGTTTTGCGTTTTGCCAGTCTTCTGTTGACAAACCCTGTGGACAGGATCAGAAACTTGCTTAGCGGATTAAACAGTCTGTCGAGAAAAATGAGGGGATAAGACATGAAGAGACTGAATTCCATAGCATATTGATTTGCATAAAGCTTTGGAATAATCTCACCAAAAAGCAGAAGTAAAAAAGTTACAATCACGACCTGGATCAGAAAGGCTAACAGTGGCTCCTCTGAAAAATCGAAAATGGTGGTCGTAATAAAGGTAGAAATGATCACGATTCCCACATTAACAAAATTGTTACTGATCAGGATGGTTGCGAGGAGTTTTTCCGGTTTTGTAAGCAGGGCCAGTACCCTCATTGAGGACCGGGTATTTTGTTCCTTCAGTTTACTGATATGAGACGGACCGAGTGAGAAAAAGGCTACTTCCGAGCCAGAAACCATTGCAGACAATGCCAGCAGGATCAATATTACTGCCATACCAATAATAACACCCGGAGTAACAGGGTTCAGGTGAAGTCTGGAGATTAGGGTTAATATGGATAAATAAGGATCTGTGTCCAAAGGTGGTCAATCTTTAATTTCAGAAAGGAAGATCATCACTTTCATCCTCAGGCTGATTATTAAAAACATCATCGGATGGATCATTCATGCTTTTCTCCTTTTGCGAATTATCTGCAGAGTTATTTTGGGAATCCTGATTTTCCCGGGAATCCTGACCGGAATCATTGTCGTCTCCTCTTCGTCCGAGTAATTGAAGATTATCACCCACAATTTCGGTAACATATTTGGTTATCCCATCCTTATCAGTGTAGGAGCGCGTTTTTATGCGGCCTTCAATGTAAAGCTGACTCCCTTTCCTGACGTATTTATCGGCTATTTCGGCAAGATTTCTCCAGAGAACAATGTTATGCCAATCCGTGTTGGTTATTTTCTCTCCTTCTTTATTCCTGTATACTTCGGAGGTGGCAAAAGGGAAACGGGTTACTGTGGTTCCACTTTCAAGATGCCGGGTTTCCGGGTCTTTTCCTACATTACCTACGAGAATAACTTTATTAACGGACATAGTTTCAAATTTATGCAAAGATACAAAATATATTGGATCGAGAGAGGATTTCAGGAGCTGGGTTTACCTCTTTCCGTTAGATCCTTTTCGAGAAAACGTTCTATTAACCTGGGCCAGGCTGGTTGATCTATAGTATTGATATTCAGTATTTCAAACTGTTGAGAACAGGAGAGGAAATACTTTTCATCTACATGGATGCCTGTAAAGAAGGCATATATATCCTGATGACTGAGGATGTGTTTTACCGGACCTTCCAGGAATTCTATACAAACTTCGGCAGGTCGCCCGAATTTTTCGATAAATAGTTCGATCATTTTTTCTTGGGGTACTCTGGAGCTACTTTCAATCAGAGGAAATTCCATTAACCCCTGCCAGATATCATTTTTCTCTCTTTTTTTAGCGAGAACATTTTGTTTATTTTTAATTATAAAATAGTTAAAATGCCGTATTTTCTTCTTTAATTTTTTGTAGATATAGGGAATTTCATTTACCCTGTCAGACCGGAATGCCGAGCAGTCATTATTTAGAGGGCATTTATGACATAAAGGACGGGTGGGTTTGCAAATCATGGCGCCCAGATCCATCAGAGCCTGGTTTACGACTCCGGGTTTCTGATTTTCCAGGAATTTAACAGCAGTTCTTTCCACAAGATCCAGGTTTTGCTTTTTACTAAGGTCTCCCTCTATGCCGGCATAGCGGCTTATGACTCTTTTCACATTTCCATCGATAGCGGGAACTTTTTGATCAGACGCGAGGGAAGCAATTGCACCGGCGGTATATGGACCAATACCTTTTAGTTCTAGTAGGGCCTTGTAGTTGGTGGGAAACCTGCCATTCATGCTTTTAACTATTTGGTTAGCAGTTTCATGCATATTCCTCGCTCTGGAATAATAGCCTAGGCCCTGCCAAACTTTCAGGACTCTGTCTATGGGGGAATTTGCAAGTGACTGTATATCAGGAAATTCAGAAATGAATTGAAGATAATATTCCATGCCCTGGTTTACTCTGGTCTGTTGAAGAATTATCTCTGAAACCCATATTTTATAAGGGTTTTTTGTTTCCCTCCAGGGAAGCTCCCTTTTCTCCCTATTGTACCAGTCTACCAATAAATCGCTAATAACCATTTACTTGAAAGCCTTAAATCTTAATTATTTATATCAAAAATAGTTTAAATGTATTTTATTAATCGGATTAAATCATTTATATTTGCAGATCTAAAAAGGGAAATAATTGTAAAACATTGATAATTAAAGCTTTTTAAAATGACTAAAGCAGATATTGTAAACGAAATTTCCAAGAACACAGGAATTGAAAAGGTAACAGTTCAAAAAACGGTAGAAGCCTTTATGGAAACTGTTAAAGATTCACTCAGTAAGAATAAGAATGTTTATCTGAGAGGCTTTGGAAGCTTCATTATTAAGAAGAGAGCTCAGAAAACAGCAAGGAATATTTCCAGGAACACTACTATTATTATTCCCGAACATTTTATTCCCTCGTTCAAACCGGCAAAAACATTTGTGAACAAGGTAAAGTCCAACGTTAAGTAATACAAAGAAATTTTATCCATTATGCCAAGCGGTAAAAAAAGAAAAAGACATAAGATGTCTACCCACAAACGCAAAAAGCGTTTGAGAAAGAACAGACATAAGAAGAAGAAATAAGTATAATTTCTGCAATCAAATAAACCTAAAGGTCTGCCGATTCTTTAGGTTTGTTTCGTATTATAGTTGCTTTCCGGTCACGCTTAATACATTAAGGAGTTAGCAGTGAGTAATGAATTGGTAATTGATGCTTCACCCAGTGAAATTTCGATTGCCCTGCTTGAGAATAAAAAGCTCATAGAGCTTAATAAAGAGACCAAGGAAACCAAGTTTTCGGTTGGTGATATTTATCTGGGCAAGGTAAAAAAAATTATGCCGGGTCTGAATGCTGCATTTGTGGATGTAGGGTATGAAAAAGATGCTTTCCTCCACTACCTGGATCTGGGCCCTCAGTTCAGTTCCCTTAATAAATATATGAGTCTTGCTTTGTCCCGAAAGGGCAAGATGATCCCTATGGGTAAATTCAGGAGGGAGAATGATATTAATAAAGAAGGGAAGATCAAGGATGTATTAACAGCCGGGCAACCAGTGGTTGTGCAGGTAGCCAAGGAGCCCATTTCCACCAAAGGTCCGCGTCTTTGTTCAGAGATTTCCATCCCGGGTCGTAATCTGGTTCTAATTCCCTTTTCCGACAAAGTTTCTGTATCTGCCAAACTTGAGTCCAATGAGGAGAAAGAAAGGCTCAAGAATCTTTTGATGAGTATCAGGCCCAAGAATTATGGAATCATTATCAGAACCGCCGCTGAGGGTAAAAAGGTTGCAGAGCTGGATTCTGAGTTGAGAATGCTGGTTGAAAAATGGGAGACCGCCTTTGATAATTTGAGGGCAGAGAAGACCCCCAAACTAATCCTGGGTGAGATAAACCGTACCACCGCTATTCTCAGGGATATTTTTGATACCCAGTTTGACGGAATTTATGTCAATGACAAAACCACCTACCAGGAGATTCGCCAGTTTATTCAGGGAATAGCACCCGAAAAGCTTAAGATTGTCAAGATCGTTGAAGGAGGACAGCCCATCTTTGAAAAGTTTGGCATTGAAAAACAGATAAAAGCTTCCTTTGGGAAAACCGTTTCTTTTAAGAGCGGAGCATACCTGATAATTGAGCATACAGAAGCATTACATGTAATTGACGTGAACAGTGGCAATCGCTCCCGTTCAGAGAATGATCAGGAAACCAATGCTCTGGAGGTGAACATGGCCGCAGCCGATGAAATTGCCCGCCAACTTAGGCTCAGAGATATGGGCGGGATTATTGTGGTTGACTTCATCGATATGCATACCAATGAGCATAAGCAAATGGTTTATGAAAGGATGAAAGAGGCCATGGGAAGGGACCGAACCAAAAACCATATTCTCCCACTCAGCAAATTCGGTCTTATGCAAATCACGAGGCAGAGAGTAAGACCTGAAATGCATATCGATACCAGGGAGGCCTGTCCGACCTGCCATGGAAGCGGTAAGGTTGAATCAACCATCCTTTTTACCGAAATTATTTTCAATGGCCTCAGACAAATGGTCTCCAAGTACGGACTAAAACAACTCAAACTGGTTACCCACCCCTATGTGGCAGCCTATCTTAACAAAGGATTGTTAAAATCCATACGCCGCAAATGGTCAAAAGACCTTAAATGCACTATTGCCATTGGTGAACAGATTTCTGTTAATCTTCTGGAATTTAAGGTTTTTGATAAAAATGGGGATGAAATCCTTCCGGTAGAATAAAAAATTCCTAATTTTACTGAATCCCGTAAGGCGTTGCTCATTTGGACGTCAAACATAAATAAATGTACATATATTTATATATTTGTGTTTTCAAAATAATTTTCAACCATTGGCATTGATTATGAAAAGAATATTCTTTTATCTGTTGCTCGTCACCTTTGCTTTAGATGTTGTTGCCCAGCCAGGATTGACGGATCCGGTAAGCTGGACTTTCAAAAGTGAAAAAGTTGAACCTGGGGTATACGACCTGTATTTCACTGCTGTGATTGACCAGCCGTGGCATATGTACGCCATTGAACAGGAAAAATCCGGACCTATACCCACCAGTATTATTTTTAACGAGAATGAGAATGTTACTTTTCAGGAAGACCTGACGGAAATAACAAAGCCAAAGATAAAATTTGATGAAGGGTTTAAATTCAATGTTGGCGCATATTACAACAAGGCTGAATTTAAGCAAAGAGTAAGGGCTGAGGGTGATGGAGTTATCAGGCTTACCGGGTTTGTGGAATATCAATGTTGCAATGATGAAACTTGTTTACCCCCATTTACACGTGATTTTTCTTTTCGGTTAAGTGGCATAACATTATCGGATGCATCCAGGGAAGGGTCAGTGACCGAGGCTACGGAAGAACAGGGAGTTCAGGTTCCATCCACTGAAGCTGATTCAGATCCGGAGGAAACTCAGGTAGTTCCGGCGGAGGGTTCCATTCCAAAAAGTGAAATAGGAAGTCCTTTTGGGGAAACCGGAGAAAAGGAAGTGCTTTCCGGAGAATCATTTGCCGAAGAATCGCCCGACACGGGAAGAGGTATGGCCGGATTTCTTCTTTTAAGTTTACTTTTAGGCTTTGCTGCCATTCTTACACCTTGTGTTTATCCGATGATACCCATGACCATATCATTTTTTATGAGAGGAGGGAAGAGCAAGGCCATGGTGGTTCTTAAAGGACTGGTTTTTGGATTTTCTATGATTCTGGTGTATACCGGACTGGGTGTTTTGGTTTCGTTAACCGGTGTTGAAGCAAATATCGGGAATGTAATATCGACCCATTGGATTCCCAATTTGATTTTCTTCCTGTTATTTATGATTTTTGCTGCCTCTTTCCTGGGAATGTTCGAAATAGTTTTACCCTCAGGACTGGTAAACAAGGTGGACAAACAAGCTGACAGGGGTGGATTGGTGGGCCCCTTTTTTATGGGCCTTACTACCGTATTGGTATCCTTTTCCTGCACCGGACCCATTGTGGGTTCTCTTCTTACTGAGGCAGCGGGCGGTGAAGCGCTTAAACCCATCATGGGTATGTTTGCATTTTCACTGGCATTTGCCCTTCCATTCACATTGCTCGCCATTTTTCCTTCCATGTTAAAGAGCCTGCCGAAATCAGGTGGCTGGCTGAATTCCGTAAAAGTGGTGCTTGGGTTTTTTATGTTGGCCTTTGGAATGAAATTCCTGAGCAGCATAGATCAGGCTTATCACCTAAATATTTTCACACGGGAGATCTACCTTGCAATCTGGTTCATGATTGCGATTTTCCTTGGATTATACCTCCTTGGAAAAATCCGGGTTTCTCACGACAGCGAGTTGAATTACATTCCAGTTCCCAGAATGTTACTCTCTCTTGCTTCCTTTGTTTTTGCCATATATCTTTTTACCGGGATATTCGGGAACGATCTCCAATCAATTGGTGCTCTCATTCCACCCAAATCATCCCAGCATTTTATGATTTCCACCGGTACGGGAAGTGTGTCGGAAAGTGATCAATCTTCGACTTGGTGTGGTCCCGGCCGATTTGATGATCAATTTGATCTGCCTCATGGAATTAAGGGATATTTTACTTTTGAAGACGGATTAGAATGTGCACAGGAGAACGACAAACCCATATTTCTGGACTTCACCGGTCATTCCTGCAGCAATTGCAAGCAGATGGAAAATCAGGTTTGGTCTGACCCTCAAGTGCTCCATAGACTCAAAGAAGAATATGTGGTCATTTCCCTTTATACCGACGATAAAACACGTTTACCGGAAAATGAATGGATTACTGATCCACAGGGCAAGGTCCTCAAAACCATTGGTCAACAAAATGTCCAGTTTGAAATGGAAAGATTCGGAACCTTTGCCACACCCTGGTATGTCTTGATGGGTCCTGATGGAGAATTGCTGAATGTGCCCAGAGGAAAAGAACTGAACATTGAGAGTTTTCTTGGATTTCTGGATGAAGGACTTGAAAATTTTCAGCAAAGCAACAAGGAATAAATACAGGAATATACGGATTCGAAAGATTTAGTTATCTTCCTCTTCCACAATAATAAAAATTTCCTCATTATCTTTTTTCATGAGGTATTGTTCTCTTGCGAATTTTTCCAGATTACCGGGACTGGTTTTCAATTCGATCAACCGTGCAGAATCCGATTTTATCTGTTGCTGGTAGTATTCCATATCCTTACTTAATTTATTAACATCACGGGCCAGTTTGATCCTCTCCAGCATATTGTTCTGATCGAAAAATATGATCCAGGCAATAAATAAAACAATGGCAACCAGGTACTTATTTTTTAGATAGGGCTGAATATAAAGGTATACAGCCTTAATTATGTCCAGTATTTTTCTCATAATCCCTCGTTAGGCCATTCAAAAATACCGGAAAAATCGCTTAATTCCTGCCCTGAAAGGGTCATTTTATAAACAATTTCAGGCCTCTTTCATAAATGAGTAGGTAAAATCAACCGGGGGATTAAAAGTTTCCTTGATGGCCCTGGGGGAAGTCCACCTGATCATATTCAGAAGGGAGCCAGCTTTATCGTTTGTACCTGAACCTCTGGCACCTCCAAAAGGTTGTTGACCTACCACGGCACCGGTAGGCTTATCATTTATGTAAAAATTACCTGCGGAATTCCTGAGCTTCCCGGTAACCTTGTCTATTACCTGTCTGTCTTTGGCAAAAACTGCTCCGGTAAGTGCGTAGACCGAAGTATTGTCCAGAAGTTCAAGAGTTTCATCCATTTTGGCATCCTCGTAAACAAAAACGGTGAGTACCGGACCAAACAGCTCTTCTTTCATGGTTATGTATTGAGGATTGCTGGTCAGGATGACCGTTGGCTCAATAAAATATCCTGTGGTCTTATCACATTTTCCACCAATTATGACTTCGGCATCCGTATCCTTACGTGCGTTTTCTATGTAGGATTCCAGTTTATCAAAAGATGCCTCATCGATTACCGCATTGAAGAAATTAGTGAAATCTTCGGGGTTCCCCATTTTGATTCTAGCAATCATGGCCTCCATTTTCTCACGAAGGCCTGGCCAAATGCTGTTGGGAACATAGATCCGGGATACAGCCGAACATTTCTGCCCCTGGTATTCAAAGGCACCCCTTACAATAGCTGTGGTTAGGGCATTCAGGTCGGCCGAATTATGCGCAAAGATGAAGTCTTTTCCACCGGTTTCACCCACGATTCTCGGATAGCTTTTATATTTATGGATATTCTCTCCAATCGTCCTCCATATATTTTGAAAAACTTCCGTTGAGCCGGTAAAATGGATACCTCCAAAATCAGGGTGAGTAAAAATTTCCTGTCCTGCAACCGGGCCTGATGCAAAGATAAGGTTTATCACTCCATTGGGAAGCCCTGCTTCCATTAGAAGGTCCATAATGACTTTGGCAGAATAAACCTGAGTGTTGGAAACTTTCCAGACAACGGTATTTCCCATTATTGCAGGTGCGGTGGGTAGATTTCCGGCTATGGAGGTAAAGTTAAATGGAGTAAGAGCAAAAACAAAACCTTCAAGCGGCCTGTATTCCATCCTGTTCCATTGTCCGGCAGGTGAAATGGGTTGCTGACTGTATATTTCGGCCATGTATTCCACATTAAACCGGTAGAAATCTATTAACTCGCAGGCTGAGTCGATCTCAGCCTGGAAAGGATTTTTGGATTGCCCCAGCATGGTAGCTGCATTCATTCTGTAACGGTATTTTTTTGAAAGCAGGGTAGCGGCTTTGAGAAATACAGAGGCACGTTGTTCCCAGGGAGTATTTGCCCATTTCTCTTTTGCTTTCATTGCTGCTTCAATGGCCATTCTAACATGCCCGGCATCGCCGCGGTGATAATGTCCAAGAGTAAAATCAAGTTCATGGGGAGGATGGATCGCAATTTTATTTCCGGTTCTGACCTCCTTACCATCAATGATCATAGGAATATCGGCTTCCGCGGATTTTGCTTCCTCTAAAGCTAATTTGAGTGCATGGCGCTCCGGAGAGCCGGGAGCATAACTGTAAACGGGTTCATTCACCGCTTTGGGTACGTTAAAAAATCCTTCAGACATACTTTTTATTTTTTCAATATTGAGAAAACTAATTTATTATATGGGATCATTAAAATAATTGAGGATTATCATGTGAAAATGTATTCTAAAACAGGAAATTTCTATTTTCAAAATGGGTTAGTTATCTACTGACCCGATATTTGAGTAACTTTCATAGTTTTGAATTGTTCAGCATGCTTTTTAGCAGGGATTCCTTTCTTTTTTCGTTAAAATGTGTTTTCATAACCCGGTTATGATTCAATATTAAATTATTATTAACTGATCGTTTTTTCTTTTATATTTGGGGCCAACCAAAGTGGACTGCATGCATGGGAAAACTAATTGAGCCAGAGGATATAATTAAAGCCGCAAAGTTGAATAAGGTTGGAGGTGCCAGCGCTGCAAAGGTTTTAATGATGCTGATGAGGGTGAATAAGATCAATAAAATCTATTCAGATATATCCGACCGAAAGGGAGTGGAATTTATTGACAGGTTGATTGAAGAGCTTCAGATACACTTCGAAGTAAGAGATGAAGAACTGGCAAGGATTCCCCTAAAGGGTCCGTTTATTACCGTATCGAATCATCCTTTCGGGGGAATTGACGGGATGTTGTTAATTAAGATGATCTCAAGAGTCAGACCTGATTATAAAGTCCTGGCTAATTTTCTGCTTCGGAAACTTGATCCCTTAAATGAAAATATTCTCCAGGTCAATCCCTTTGATGATAATGGTCAGAGGAGTAGTAATATGCAAGCTATCAGGGACATATTTCAGCATGTCCAGGATGGGAACTCCTTAGGTTTATTCCCAGCCGGAGAAGTATCCAGTTATAATATTCATACCACGGGCATAAGCGACAGAGAGTGGGAGATACCGATTCTCAAACTTATCAAGAAGATGAATGTCCCCGTGGTTCCGATTTATTTTACGGGAACCAATAGTCGCCTCTTTCATCTTTTGGGCCTGATTCATCCTTCCCTTCAGGCAGCACGTTTGCCTTCGGAACTTTTGAATAAAAAGAAGCGGAATATTAGGGTAAGGATAGGCAATCCAATATCCGTCAAAGATCAGGCCCAGTTCAAGGATGTATCCCGGTATGGGAGATTCTTAAGGGCCAAGACCTATGCCCTGGGTTCTGCAATGGAAGTTCATCAGTTTTTTCATACCGGTATTACCCGAGCCAGGAAGGTCCAGCAGATTCAACCGGCCGGGTCTTCTGAAAAAATAATTAAAGAGATTGAACAAATAAGAGAAAATTATCTCCTGTTTGAAAATCGGGATTTTGAAGTTTTTTGTTCGCCTTCAATCTGCCTGCCTGCCATTATGAATGAGATTGGAAGATTGAGGGAAATAACGTTTCGATTGGTTGGCGAAGGTACAAACCGTTCTCAGGATCTGGATGAATTTGATTTGTATTACCATCAGCTTTTTGTTTGGGATAAAAAGGAAAATAAGATCGTTGGGGCATACAGGGTAGGCAAAGGGAAGGAAATTCTGGAACAGTACGGCATTAAGGGATTTTACATTCAAAGTCTCTTCAGGCTTAGTTCCAGATTCATTCCGGTACTTAAGCAGTCCCTGGAATTAGGACGATCTTTTATCGTTGAGGAATACCAGAAAAAACCACTCCCACTTTTCCTGCTTTGGAAGGGAATACTATATTTTCTAATTAAGAATCCCGAATATCGCTATTTAATCGGACCGGTCAGTATCAGCAATGAATTTTCGCAGTTCTCCAAGTCAATGATCATAAAATACATTAAGCAAAATCATTACAATCATGACTTTGCCAGAATGATCAGGCCCAGAAAAAAATTTGTGGTTCAGGGTCATGAAGATCTTGATACTGAAATCATCATGGAATCGACCAGTGACCTGAACAAATTCGACAAATTCATCAAGGATATCGAATTATCGGATTACAACATGCCGGTTTTATTAAAAAAATATCTCAAGCAGAATGGGAAGATCATCGGTTTTAACATTGATCCGAAATTCAATAATGCTCTTGACGGATTGCTTATCCTTGACCTTTTTGATGTGCCAGTAGAAACCATTTCTTCGCTTTCCAAGGAAATAAATGACGAATCAATTCTGGATCGTTTTACAGTTCAGGAAGCTTATAACGAAAAGATTTCCGGTAAGTAAGATCGCAGAGCGGGTCTGGATCAGGTCTGTCTGTCTTTTTGCCTGAATCTCAACAATAACTCACGTTCATCCCCCTGTGGGTCCCAGCCCATCATGGAGCATAGCTCGGCAGCTGCGTTGGTTACAGGCACATCTGGAATAAATTTTTTTCCGAAGTTTAGGAACTTGAGAATTCTGAACATATTGAACCATCGAAAGAACCTTTTTGAAAAGTGGTAGTTGTCTGCTGAATTTGCATCTATCTCGGAAATAACAGCATTAATCTCCTGATCAATAAGGAATTCCTTCATAATAGGGTGTAATGGTTTGTGGATTACAGTGGGGTCTTCCCTCATCCCGGGAACAAGTATGATGAATTCTTTCAGAATTCTGAATAACTCCGGATTGAATACCCTAAGTTCTTTGTCCGTTCTTTGTAATTCTTTCACAACCGGTCCGGTACCAAAAGGCACTCGATCTGAGGGCCGGGGAGAGGGGAGAATTCTGATCTGATTACATTCAGTAAAGGTGCCAAGGTCGAAAAATTTTTGAAGAAAATAAAAATCTTCCCCGGCCTTCCTAAGGTTCATACCTCCCTGGGAGCAATAATCAAGCGCTTTAACAGAAAAAGCGGAACCCACAGTATAAAAGCTATTAGGATGTCCTGCATACCTAAGTCCGTGAAGATAATACCTTTGGTAAAGTTCATACCAGGTAATGGCTTTATAGACCGACGGAGAGAATTCTTTTCCCTGGATGGGATGCTCGAAATAATGAGTACAGCCCGGGGTGTCCGGGTTTGATGTGTAATGTTTGTCAAGACCAGTAAATAGGTTTGGATCCACCTGGCAATCGGCATCAAGAGATACGATGATCCCATCGGGACGATTTATCAGGTTAAACCGGCGTACTGCCTCATCCATTCCGGTTTTCCTTGCCAGGCCTACTCCTGCCAGTTTATTGGTTACATCGGGTTTCAGGATACAATGCGCAGGAATGTTTGTGCCGGATAGGCTGGATAGTTCCCTGGCTATAGTTAGATTATGGAGTTTCTCAGAAGGGCTAATGTTTTCCGGCCAGTTTACCACAACAATGATTTCCGCTTCATATTCTCCACGGTTTAAAGAAGAGAGTTCCCTGGCAAGTCCGGGAATTTCCGGTTCATTAAATGCAGGGATAACGATGCAATATTTGAGTTTATCTGAGGGCGGTACTTTAAGGTAAATCGCGGTTTCCCTCTGCTTTTCGAGATAGCGATTGGCAAAGGACATATTCCGTTTTATTCGGATTCTTTTTCTTCCCGGTACTTTTGATTGATACCTATAAGCACTTCATCGGTGATATCAAGATATTCGGTCGCATAAAGAACTCCCCCTCCAAAGCTGTAGGAGAAAATATACTGGTATTCCCCGTCGGAATTAAACTCTTTCAGGTAGTCCATGATGTAGCTGATCACCTTATTCTGGCTTACTGCATTTTCTTCCTGCAATTGCATAAGGTAATTGTTTCGCTCATTTTCAAGTTCCATTCTCCGGTTTGCAAGTTCCTGTTCCTTGATCTGCATTTCCCTGCGGGTAATAAGCTGTTTTTGTATTTCTTCCTGAAATACATTCACGTCTTTTTCAAAGTTCCTGTATTTGGATGAAAAATTGGACTCGAGTTGAGACTGGCGATTGGCAAGCTGTTCGCTAAGGTCATTATACATAAGCATATTTTCAAGCAGGGTGTCAATCTGAATGTATGCAATGGAAATATCCCCGGCTGGTTTGAGTGAGTCGGATTCAGATTTGAATGGTTTTTTGCCAGATTTAACATCTTCGCTGTCTGAACCTGAAAAATGCAATACAAATAGCACAACAACCGCAATTCCCAGAATTGCATTAATGATAAGACTAAGGGTATTCTTCATTGTAGATTTATTTCTTTTAAAGTCAGGAAAATAAAACAAATGCAAATATAGAATATTGATCCAGAACGAGAAAACAATTCTGACTGTCAGAAATAAAAAAGGGTGCCTCAATCTGAGACACCCTACCCCATCACTTTTCTAAACTAAAACAAATCAGGCTTTAAATTTTTTTGCTACGGCATCCCAGTTAACTACATTCCAGAAAGCATCAATGTATTCAGGGCGCCGGTTTTGGTATTTTAGATAGTAAGCATGTTCCCAGACATCCAGTCCGAGGATCGGTGTTCCCTTGGAATCGGCAATATCCATAATGGGAGAATCCTGATTAGGTGTGGAGGTAACCGAAAGTTTGTTGTTGGAGTCTTTTATCAGCCACGCCCATCCGGAACCAAATCGGGTTGCAGCAGCATTATTGAACTTTTCCTTGAAGTTTTCGAACGATCCGAATGCAGCATTAATCGCATCGGCAAGATCTCCCGAAGGATTTCCTCCTTTGTCGGGGCCCATTACTTCCCAAAACAGAATATGGTTGTAATAACCACCCCCATTATTTCTAATCGCTGTTGAAGCAGAAGAAACGGATCCAAGGATTTCTTCAATGCTCTTAGCTTCCATTTCTGTTCCGCTTATTGCGTCGTTAAGTTTGGATGTATACCCTCCATGATGCTTGGTGTGGTGGATTTCCATTGTACGTGCGTCAATGTAAGGTTCAAGAGCATCATAGGAATAGCTGAGTTTTGGAAGTTCAAATGCCATAATATTTATTTTTTAAATTAAAATGATCTAAATAAATTTTCATTCGACTAACACCGTAAACCTGATTTTGTTTAAAGCCGGGTCTTAAATCATGCGATTTGTTAGATACAGCAGCCTGTTCTAACATAGTTGCTTATTTTAAATCTCATAATCCTTTTCAGTGTGATCAGGAAGGTTGCCAGGAGGGTTAGGTTTATTCCGATGGCTGGAAGCAATTTATGGACTAAATAATGAAAGGGCTGGGAGTGGTTACTGTAAGAAAAGAGAGAATTGATCCCATCCCGGGGAGGATTAGTCCATTAAGCTTTGCCAATGTAACCTATGAGTACTTTATCCGTTTAAGAAATTGTCCATAACTGTTTAAGATCTGTTCGCATTTTCTGCCTGAAACGATTGAAAACATTCAGAAAAAGGATTGCGCCGGATATTTTTTAACACGAAGACCCTAAGTTGTAAAAGGTGAAGAAGGTAATAACCCTCATACTTGTAATTGTATATTCCGGTTTGCTGAAAGCTCAGGATCCTCAGTTTACGCAGTTTTACGCCAACAAGATGTATTTATCCCCTGCTTTTGCAGGTGCGACACAGCAGGACCGGATATCGCTCTCCTACCGAAATCAGTGGCCAAGTTTGCCCGGGGTTTTCGTTTCATACACTTTTGCTTACGACCATTATTTTTCCAATTTTAATTCGGGGGTGGGATTTTTGTTTATGAGGGATGTCGCCGGTTCGGGTGATCTGAGTACAACGAATTTTGGTATTCAGTATTCCTACGATATTAACATAAACAATTACTGGCATGTAAGACCGGGAGTTCATTTTTTATTTACGCAGACGGGGCTGAATTTTGAGAAGCTCACCTGGAATGATATGCTGTCACCCAGGGGACGGGATCAGAATACCTTTGAATCACCTACCTTAAACGCCAAAGCAGATGTGGACTTTGCTACCGGTGCTTTAGTTTATTCGGAAAGACACTGGTTGGGTTTTACCCTCGATCATTTGTTGAAACCCAGGAACTCTTTATATGATTCGGAAGAGTTTGTTCCCCAGAAAACCTCAATTTTTGGAGGAACACAGATTGTACGCCGTGGAAGGCTTCTCAATCCCATTGATGAGACTGTTTCTGTGGCTTTTCTTTTTCGTAATCAAAACAGTATAAATCAGTTGGACCTTGGCTTATACTGGTTTAAAGAGCCTCTTGTTATGGGATTATGGTACCGTGGTATCCCTTTCCTTAATGAAGAAAAAAGAGGGGATGCGGTTGCCATACTTGCCGGTTACAAAATCGAGAATTTCAGTGTTGGTTACTCCTATGATTTTACTGTTTCCAGGTTGGTTGCTTCCACTGGAGGTGCTCATGAAATTTCCCTTATCTATGAGTTTAAGACCACAAGGAAGAGAGAAAGAAAGCATATGATCCCTTGTCCCGAGTTTTAAGTTTCCTCTTTGGCCTGCAAATCACAGATTAATTTCAGCAAAAATTTTCAATCCCTGAACAAGGATCTGACCGGTCAGGATTTCGACAAAAAAAACCCCCTTAGCATAAGGGGGTCAGGTTGGTCGGGTTTTTTTTCTGATAAAATCAGAATTTTCCAAATTTAAAAGTAACGCCCGTGGAAACTCCATTCAAGACATCACTGGGGGTTTCAACAAGATTTATTTTACTGGTCATGCGGTAGCTTACACCAAAGGCCAGTCTGAAGAACCTGAGGAGATTTAGTTCAATTTCCACACCGGGTTCAAAAATAAGGAAGGCATCTGTATCTTCAACCCAATAATCCTCGTAATTCCAGGGATCATCCTGAAATGCGGCACGGGTATAAGCAATTCCCCCCACACCGGCGATCAGGGGCACACTGAGGTGGACGGGTGACCTGGGAAAAATAATGGGTTCAATGAGGATTCCGCCATACCCTCCGCTTAGGTTTACATCCTCTTCATAAATCTGGCTATATCGGTAATCATTCAGGAATCCGCTACCTGCCAGACCCAGGCCCAGGGTTTGGTTAACGATCCAGGCACCCCTGCCCGACAGCACAATCGCATCCACATCGTTGATCATGGTATAGGCGGCACCAAATGCTCCGTAGCCTCCATGGGAAATGTTATGGTTGCCGAAAAGTGTATTGATATTATCATCATCGTAGTCGTGTTCGCGCTGTGCAAATGCCGATACTGCCAAACTGAACAGCATTGCCAAAAGAACTGTTTTTTTCATTTTTATTTGTTTTAATTGGTTTAAAATCTGTATTTTATAGTAAAAGCAAAATCCCAGAGATTCAATCTGAAAAACTGGTAAAGAGAGAATTCAAAATAGGGTTTGTAGTCGATTCCTATCACTACAGGATAGCTTTCCAATCTGTATTCTACTCCGGCGAATCCATCGAGTCCCAGCAGGGGGGAAAACTTTCTTCTTGGAAAATAATACTCCCGGGAACCAAAAACTTTGTAGGTATCATCGAAATAAAATCCGGTATGAGCTCCGAAGCCATAGAGAAAATGAAAGTACTGGCCCAGCTCAATGAAGGATCCTTCGTGAATTTGTCTCAGAAGGGTGAATTGCACACCTGATCCCCGGAAACTTAAGATGCCTTCATAGGACAGATGATCGTTAAGGTAATGCCTGTAGGTGAAACCCGAGGTGGCTCCGCCGCGCAATCCGGCTTCACGGCTGAAATTCTGGGCGTAAAGGGAGCCGAAGGAAATTACCCACAGGATGATTATGAATAGTTTTTTTGTCATATTGAATTATATTTTCAGGGTATATACTTTAGGGTCCGGAAATTTCTTGGCTTGTTTGGTTTGTTGCGACTGCCATAGGATGGTTTCCGGGTCTGGTATATATTTTTCATGGGTTACCTTTTATCCTGATTAATATCTTCTGATGCTACCAGATCCAGATATATCGCTGCTAATATCAGGATTGCCCTGGTAATATACATTGCCGCTGCCTGAGATGGTTACATCCAGAACCGAATCGGCCGTTGCATAAATATTTCCCGATCCGGTTATGTCGGCAAATACAGTTTCAGCATAGAGGTCCAGAGCTCTGATCTGACCTGATCCGGTAATGGTAAAATCTGCCACTTCAGTTTCACCACCCAGGATTATATCTCCGGAACCGGAAATTCTGGCCCTTGCGTAATCGAGTAGAAGTCCACGGCACTCAATCCTTCCGGATCCTGCCATGAAAAGATCCAGGCGATTGTTGGTAATATTGTTGCACTCAATAGTACCTGAACCATTCAGGTGTAATTCTTCAATGGAAGGGGTTTCCACAGTGATATAAATAGGTTCGGCAGATCGGATACACCGGTCGTTCCGGGTTTCAATAACCAGGGTATTTCCGTTGATGAAAGTACGGATGTAGGATAACAGGTTTTCATCGGTTTCCACGGTTAGAGTAGTTCTGCTGCTATTGATTACTCTTACATAGAAGTTTCCGTTGGATTCAATTTCATCAAAGTTTCCAACGATCCTTTCTTCAAAGGCAATTCGCCCGTTTCCTCTTACACAGCCGAAGAATTCGTTACAGGAATTCAGGCCCAGAAGAGCGAGAAAGATTAGTGGGATTATTATTCTGTTTTTCATATTATACAATAGTTCGTTAAAGTTTTAAGCGGCCATAGTGCCGTATAATATAAGTTCTTTTGCATAGTTCTGATTTTTGGTAGAGTATGGGCAAATACCAAACACGTCAAAAAATCGGTTTAGCATTAATGCATTGTGGTTCATAGTTTTAATATCGGACATGGAAAAGGCTCCACGTTTCTCTTTTGGGATGCTCAACCAGTGGACTGCCTTGGCAATGTTGATTGAAGTGAGAGAAGCATTAAACTGGAAGTGCAATTTGTTTTCACTTCTTGCCTGTGAGTCGTTCAGTCCTGTGTGTTGTTTACCATCACGATAAAGAAACTCGATCTGGAAGCGGCTTTGATAATATTGAAGCACATCCTTTGGATCCATATCCACATCGGTTGTGAAGTAAAGCTTACGGGTATCTTTCCCGGCAGCCTTGAGGTACGTGACATGAACCAGTTTGATATTTCGTTTGAGGGCTTTGGAATAGACCAAGGCTGTATATACGGATTCCTCTTCATCATTGGAGATAAAACGAAAGTAGTCTTTGTCGATGTCGTTGATAATGATCTTGCCCGAGTATTTGCGAGGTCTGCCACGTTTTCCCGTGGGTGGTTCATTACAGAGATACCTCAGGTCTGCATCATCGCGGAGCCTGCTGATAAGGTGCATAT
>CAZNFR010000017.1:33932-53366 GCA_964572225.1 uncultured Bacteroidaceae bacterium | reverse complement strand
TTTATGATCTCAGATGCCGGAATTCCACAAATCTTTTTGAGATAATGGGGTTTAAATTCAATCATCAGGAAATGATTTTTATCGGCCATATAATGGTCAAAAAATAGGGTACGGTTCCCTTGAAGCGCATAATCATAACTCCTGATGATCTCAACTTCCTGACTAATCTTTCCACTCATGTGGTTACCAAGATTTATAAGTATACGGGGATCCTTGTAGGGAAGGACTCTTTCAACCTTGAAACCTGCCTGTCCTTTAATCTCCAAAATTTGACTAACGAACTCTGCCAATTCACCCAAAGGAATGTATCGACTGTAGTCGAGGTTTAAAGAAGAAAATGCAGTTATCTGTTTATTAATGAAAGGTATATTCATACTAATAATATACTGCGGTGAAACAACATCGTCAGGAATTTTGTTCAACGAAAAAAGAGTCCTTTGGTTATTTTAGATGTAACAATCTGTTTATGATCTCAGAGAGTATTGTTATTTGACAGTATCCGTCCTAGCAAGTACACTTACGATTGATTTCAGGGTATTATGAGAGGTCCAGGTTTTGGGGAAGGAGATCTGAGAGTTTGTTAGCCGGATAATCGGGGATGATTTCCAGGACTTTTTTCAACCAGGTAAAGGGATCCAAAATGGTAAAAGCCTCTTTCCGCACCAACAAAGTCTTTAACCTGCTGGCCTTGATAATGTTGCTGGTTTTAATAGGAATCTATTATTTTTTGTGGTAATCCGGCTGCCTTACTTCCATCATTTCTTCAATACCGATCCCGAAGCTTATCTTCAAACAGGGATGTAATTTCCGGTTTAGGGCAGTTTTGTTGCAGCTTTTAAGACCCAATGAATTAAAATGGATTATCTGGAAATCACCAACTTTTTGATAGTCCTATTCTTATCAATGGTTAACTGACAATAATAGATCCCATTGGGTAAAAAGCTAACCTCGATTTCCAGACTCTTTTTGCCTTCAGGGATCATCTTTTCCAACCGTTTTCGGCCCTGTAAATCGTATATAATGAAGCGGGTGTGATTTCCATTGGATGTTGAACTGCGAGCCTTATTATCAGTTAGGAAGACAGTAAACCTATTCTTCACCGGATTGGGATAGATTTCAAATGCTGAATTTAGTTCTGATGAATACGCATTATTCTCTAATCCAACCGCATTATTCGCTTCAGGAGTATAGGCATACAAATATCTGTTTTCGGTTAGGATGAGAGCAGTTTTACCACCTGTCCAGTACCTCCTCCTTTGTCCCTCGTTCTCCGTTAACACTAATGGCGCAAATATATTGTTGTAAGCATCGTATAGTACCTGTCCGTATCGCTCACTATCTATGTTCAGAACTACATATTTATCGATGATTCTCCCCTGAAGTTCATCGGTCGTATACTCCAGGCTGTCATGCATAATAATACTGTAAGCAATATATTTTCCTTCTGCTGAATACATGAAAAACAAGCTATCGCGGGCATGCACATCACTCATGGTGTGTGCCGATGGGAAGAAGAATTCTTTATCCGTAACGGCATCATAAAAGCTGGTTTGGTTTATATCCGTGTAGTTGATGTAGAAATAATTACCGTATGATCCGCGATAGGAAGAAGACTCAAGATTTTTTTCCATCCAATGATTATGTATGGGTGAAAAAAGATAGGATCTAGAGGGTACCCCACCCTCTGTAGACAACAACCCATAGAAATCTGCTCCACGGTAATTGGATGTAGAGACTGTTGGGATAATTTCAAAAGCGGACAGGTTGCCTTCATCTCTGGTATAGCTTAAAACATGGGTGGTATCCCCGGTCTCCTTCGTAAAAGCAAATACAGCCCAGGTATTGGATAAACCTCTTGCCTTTATGCCCGGATGAATGCCTTCTGCCCACTGCACCGGATAAGTAAAGTGCATATTGGATTCAACGTCATATAAAAAGTAGGTGTTTTTATCGTAACCATCGATCAATTGTCCCCCAACCGAAAAACTCATAAATCCCCAGTTGTAAAGGGGTGTGTCGAACAAAACAAAAGAGTTTGCTTTTGCGGAGTAGGCCAGGCATTCAATACGTTCTCCCTTATCTGTATTTTTAATCATTACATAGGCAGTCTGTCCACCGCATCCCCCGCCCACAGGTACATATTCACCTCCGGTGTAAGTATAATAGAAGGAATACTCGGCAAAGTTCCCTTCCACCGTGTTATAAACCCACATATAATAGCGATAATTATTTCCATCTATCGGTTCGTTGGTAAGAAACAGATTACATATCAATGGAGAAACCATTTCCTCATACACCGAAGGGAAATTCTCTGTTATATATCTGCTGTGAGTCCGCGTTTCAACCTGACCGGTTATCGCACTGTAACCCCCGCACAGGTATGGGTCAGTATTGGAGGTGGTGAAGGTAAAGCCATGATCGAGTTGCCTAAAGAAAATCTGCTGAGATACCGTATACTCTTCAAATGTTTTTGTGTGCAGGCTGTAGGCTATCCATGTACTTGGTACAGATTCAGCCTGGGGAAAAATACTCAGGTAAAGAAAATCATCCTTTCCATAAACACCACCTTGCCAGGGAGCGGAACCCGGGGGAGTAAAAGGGTGAGAAACCCATTCTGATTCCTCAGCATCAAAAACATAGAAAAACTGATCCGTAAGGACATAGGCAAAGTTTTTTATGCATAAGGGATTCATATTCAGGTTAATAACATTCCCTTTAAAAGATAAAACCGAAAAGGAGCTGGTAAGTGCACTGTAAGCCACGGCAATGGAATCATTAAGGATCATAGCTACATTCCCATCGGCAGCAGCCTCTACCCATTCCAACTCTGTTGGGACCAGCAATAGTTTCCATGCACCTTCGTTTATGTCGAATGCATGTATTGCCTGACTGGTATCGTCTGCGAAAATCATACAGGTCTCTCCCAGGGCACATTGATAATCCACCGGTGGCAAACCAGGTAGTTTAGTTCGAATCCAATGATTTTCCTGGGAAAAAGATGCGATCACCGCTAGACTAAGCAACGATAGTAACAAATACTTTTTCATGACTTTTGGCATTTTTCTACAGAATAAGTTACTATGCCCGATAAGGAAAGTCAAGAAAAGTAACGGCCAATCAAATTGCTTTGATGTGTAGGGTTAGATGCCGCGATAACCACTTACATCTGCATACCTGCCCTGCAAGAGTCCCTATCTCTTTATCACCCGTTTCACACAAACCCCATTTCTCGTCTCCATCTTCACCAAATACAAACCACTCTCCAGATGGGACAGGTTTACCGTTCCGGTATGGTGGAATTCAGCCCTGATACTTCCGGTCATATCCACGATTGCCACCTTCACCATTTCCTCATTCGATTTAATGTTGATTATATCGGTGAAAGGATTCGGATAGATATCGAGATTCGAACTTATCGCTGCAATCCCGGTCTGATCGTCCTTTAAAAACCCTTTTATAACCAAGTACTTAGCTTCTGCTCCCCGGGTTTCAATCTTAACCGAATCCATGAAAGGTCCCGTTTGCTGAGGCGCCAGACTTACCCAGATCCATTTGTCGGTCATATTATAGGGTATACTCACAGGCCCAGAAGGAACAAAAAGGGTATCCGGACTCACAACCGGGTTTCCTTCAGCATGGTCTTCCCATACATTCACACCTGCAGGCGGGATAAGCTTAACCGATGATTCCAGGTTGCTCCCGTTGATCCGGATGTTATAAATGTTGGATCCGGGTCCGCCAACCCGTAAGGTGTCGAATTCCAGGGCTTCCTCACTAACCGTAAACTCTGGCGTGAGTTTGAAACCTTCACCGCTAACCTTCACCCAAGCGGTATCCATTCCCTCTGAATTAAAGGAAAGACTGTCCGAATAACTGCCTTCATTTTCCGGAAAGAACTGAATATAGATCATGCCGGGTTGAATGCTTTCGCCGTTGAAGATCAACTCGAATTCACTAAAAGAAGGAGCTTCCGGTGCGGGCTCAATGCTAATCCTAAAACCCTCCGGTGCAGATACAAATACATTCCCCTGCAGATCAGTCGTGCTAATCTGTAAGCCTTCTTTTTCCGATTTCTCACCCACCATAACACTTCCAAAGTCAAGTTCATCGGGGGTAAAGCTCAGTTCAGGCATGGTAGTTACAGATTCACCTGTCAGTTGTACCCATATCGTATCAACCCCGCTACTCGCAACATAAATACTGTCTGTTAAGGCTGAAGGGACCTCCGATGGAAGGTAATAGGCATATACTTCAACAGGATCGATTATGCCATCCGAAGCACTGAAGCTTAACTCTCTTACCTTGTCCAGTCCCGTTGCATCCGTACTCAGGTATATATCTCTCTGAGATCCGACATTTACATCCGATTGCAGGTAGGCTCCGTTTAAGATGAAAGCTTTCGGAAGGGAGGACTCCCCGAGTTTTACCCTGCCCATATCCAGACTGAGAGGAGCAACTTCGAGGACCGGGGGACGAGCCAATCCGGTTCCTTCTACCTTTATCCAAAGGGTATCGGCATTGGGACTGGCAATCCAGACGCTGTCTTTATAAAGTCCCTCCATCCCCGGATTAAATTTCACATAAACCGAAGTAACATCCAGGGTTTCACCGCTTACCTCCAATTCCAGACTTGTGAAATTCTGGGTAGCGGCCGACTCAAACAAACTTAGCAGAAATCCATCCGGAGCCTCCATGTTGATGTTTCCGTCCAGGTCGGTTCCGGACAGGAGAATTTCTTTACCATTGGTTATTTCATCCACATAGGTATCTTCAAAACTAAGGGAGGCAGGTCCGGCATTCAGATCCGGGGGGATGATGATCCCGGTTCCCGAAATGGTAGTAATCACGGAATCAGCACCATCGGAGCCTATTCGAATGCTTCCCTCAACATAACCTTCACTCTCCGGCATAAACTGGAAGTATACAATCGTATCGATTATTCCGTTTTCCTGGAGGATGACCAGTTCTTTGTATTGATTGGACAGCTCGCCGAGGTCCAGGGTCATAATGAAAGGTCCGGTAAGTTTTATCCCTGCATCCGAAGTGAGTTTGCTTCCGCTGATCGAGTATCCCTTAATTCCGGAGGATTCCCCCACCTCAACCTCATCAAAGCTTACAGTGAACGGAAAAACCAGAGTGGGAGGGAATACTACTCCTTTTCCGGAAACTGAGATCATCCGGGTGACCGCATCCTGCGAACTGTGGGTTATATTTCCGTAATACACTTTTTGCTCGGTCGGGGTAAATCGAACGTATACCTGGGTGGTATCAATGGTGCCGCCCGACGGACTGAGGGTCAGAACCGTCGTATCACCTGTATAAACACCCGGATCTGTGGTTATCGCAAATCCTTCGGGCACCCGGATCTCCAGGTCTTCGGTGAGATTCCTGGCAGCCACCTTATAGCTATATTCGCCTGAGGGTTTATTCAGATCCTGCTCGCCGAAAAGCCAGGTGAGTCCCGAAGTGTAAATGCCGGCCGCGGAGGCCAGTCCGGAACCCTGATAAAAACCAATATTATTTCCAATACTATCTATTCCGGCATCCAAAGCCGGAGAGCCGTTCAACAACCTGAAATCACATTCAGATGCGCTGGCCAGCAGGGGATCACTGTCCATATTGTCACCCCCATCCGTACCCAGGGAAGTACTCCATCCTGCACCCGATCCACCGCTGCCCTGTATAATGCTGTGGTGGATCACAGGTGTTACCTGGTAGTTGCTGATCGTATTTCCGCCCCAGAGGATTGTATTAGCAATCAGGGCGTCGAAGGATTGTACAGAGTTATATTTTTTAAGCATCACAGCGTAATTACCATTATTAACGAAGGTGGAGTTCAGGATCTGGATGCTGAAATAATTAATACCTGACGGAAAGGTAGATGTGGTCCCGGCGTAAACGGCGATGGCAGCATCATATTTTCCTAAATTGTTACAAAAACTGGTCTTGTCAAAAACAGGATGAGCCCGGGCTGTATAACTTGCATAACCTTCAACCTCAATAAAAACGGCACTCCCGACACTCGGGAATCCTGAACCGACAACATTGTAGCTAAACTGACAATTTTCAAAAACAGGGGAACACTCACCCCGGGTAGGGATGATGGAAACCCCACCTCCGGTGCTTCCCGCGTAGTTGTCCGAAAACTCGCAGTTCAGGAAGGTTGGGGAACAGGTACCTTCGGTTGCATATAAAAAAGCCCCTCCACCATTTCGGGACGCCCGGTTGCCCAGGATTCTCAGGTTAGCCAGAACAGGGTTACATACGTAAGTGTTAAAGTAATCTCCTCCTGCCTCCAGGAAGATTCCCCCTCCCGAAATAGGAGTTCCGTCTCCGCCATTGCCTGCATTTCCACCGATAATAATAAATCCATCCAGACGGGTGTCGCTGGTTATATCCGAGTTGGACGCATCAAATTCCACCACATGATAAACATTATCGTTGAGGGTACCGGTGGTGTAATCATCTCCGTTTACATCCCCGGATAATATGGTTTGATGAGAGTAAAAATTACGGTTTGCTATCGTTGAAGCATTGATCATTTCATTCCCGGCAAACCCCCCAAAAATCTTTACTCCGTTTTTGATCTTCATGCTGCCATAACGGGAGCCGGACGAAACCGGGTAGAGTCCCGCGGCAAAAACAATGGTATCGCCTGACTTGGATTCCCCGTAAACTCCGGCAGAGCTGGTATATGCCGTTTCCCAGCTGGTTCCGTCTGATGTGCCTGTAGCATAAGCGTTTATATATATAACCTTAGCTTCAAGTCCCGAAAACAATAGTGCGAATAAGCTCAGAAGTAAACAGATTTTTTTCATGGTATGATGTTTATTAAGGTCGGATTTTGCTCATAAATTAATTGGTAGTTTCTACGGGATAAATCTGCTCATGGTTGTTTTTCTAATCTTAAGTTTATCTTAAGGGAAGTTTGGGTATTTTGGTCTGCCTCCAAAAGAGTCGGATATGGACGGTAGGTTTCAGGTCGGCCAACAAAGTCAAAAAGACATGAGAAGATGGTCTGCAGGAAGGCAGTTTTAAAATAGATTTGTACATTTACAGGAAATAAATTGCCTAACTAATTTTGGATTATTATGAAAAATTTAAAATTTTTCTTGCTTTTGTTTGTATTCCTGGGTGCTGGTTTTACTTCAGCACAGGCTCAGCGCGTGGAAAGTGATTCTCCTCTGATTGGCAAATGGGATCTGACCATTACCATAGAGGAGGAGCAGCTTGAAAACCTCGGCCTGTTTCGTCATGGTCTGATGGCTTCGGATGGTTTTCCGGGGTGGCTACAGGTTAAACTATCCGGATTCTCTACCCTGGTTGGGTATTACGTGGGTTATGAGGGAAGTGCACGACCCATTTCCGAAGTTCACTATGATGCGGATAAGGATAAATACCATTTTACCATTCCTCCCCAGTGGATGGATATCGAGGATATCTATTTTGAGTTCGAACTGAAAGATGACAAGCTGGAGGGCTACAAGATGCTCGATGGGAATAAGCTGAAATTCACCGGGGTTCGCGCTCCCAGTCTGGAAAGAAAAGAACCTCCTGTTTGGGGTACTCCCGTTAATCTGCTTACCGACAATATGGATCGATGGATCATTCCGGAGAATAACAAGTTCAAAATGGTGGATGGCATCCTGGTGAACCCGGAAAAAGGCGGGAACCTGATCACTGCCCAAAAATTTGATGATTTTAAACTCAGTATAGAATTCCGGTATCCGGAAGGTAGTAACAGCGGTATTTACCTTCGTGGCCGTCACGAGGTCCAGATTGAAGATTCGAAAGGAAGGGCCGACGATGTTAGCATCGGGGGTATCTACGGATTTATCGCACCCGCAGTGAACGCTGCCCGCGAACCGGGCGAATGGCAATCGTACGAGATAACCCTGGTGGGCCGACATGTTACCGTGGTGCTCAATGGGGTTGAAGTAATCTCCAACCGTCCCATTCCGGGCATTACCGGGGGATCGCTCGACAGTAAGGAGGGTGAGCCTGGTCCCATCATGATTCAGGGTGACCATGGTCCCATCGAGTTCCGGAAGTTTGTGGTTACTCCTTCGGTAAATTAACCAAAATCCCCACTGGAGAACTGCAAGGGATTAAAAATTTGTTTTGAAAGGCCAATCTGTTCCGGTTGGCCTTTTTATATTTGGGAATGAAAAATACCTAAAACAAGATAGTATGAATAACTCACTTCGATTCCTGACCGGTTTGGTTTTTACCTTGTTAATAATAAATCCTTTATCAGCAACCAAACTGGTGGAGATCCGTCAGGTGGATCATCAGTATATCATGATCTACTTTAAAGACGGAGAGGTTTTTTACAAGGACGACGGTACCGGACCCAGCGCTTATGATGGTCATGACTATGCCCCTGGGGATGACAGTTTGCACCGGTATGGAAAAAATCTGAACCTGGAGATCGTATCCGATATCAAAACCTGGAGAATCAAATCCAAAACCGATAAATATTATCGGGGGAAGGGTCTGCATCCCGAAGCGGTATTCCGGAAATCCAAGATCATGAATTCCACTCATGAATGGGAAACTGAATTCGATCACTGGATCTTTTTAAAAATGCCTGAGCCTTTAAAACAGGGTGAAAGCTATCAGCTGGAGATTGCAGAGGAAACACATTCCGATAGAACAACGGTAAGTTTCACCTTCGATATCTTTAATGTGCTTTCGGAAGCGGTTCATGTGAACATGATAGGATACATCCCAGGCGCACCGGTTAAATCGGCCGATCTTTATCTGTGGCTGGGAGACGGGGGACCGAGGGACTATTCCGGGTTTCAGGGAAAAAAGGTATGGCTTAAAGACGAGGACAACGGGGAATTGCACGAGGCAGGCGAAGTGAGTTTCTGGAAGAAGAGCGCCGAAGAATACAGGGGATGGAACATGACCGGCTCGGATGTCTGGAATGTTGATTTCAGTTCTTTCAGTAAGCCCGGTAAGTACCGGCTTATATTGGAAGACGTTGGGTGTAGTCAGCCATTCGAGATCAGTTCAAGTGCCTATTTCGAACCCTATAAATTTTCGGTGCGGGGATATTATTATATGCGCATTGGGGAAGACCAGATGGACATGGTACCCATACCCAGACGGCCACTGTTTATCCCCGGGGAAAATCCGGATGAGGATTTCCGGATCTATCTCACCAGCCTGCATCCCTTTCTACCCATATGGGATTCCATTCCCGGGGATACCTGGGACGAGCCGCATTTTAAGGCCGGAGAGACTTCTATATTCTATAAGAATCGTCTGCCGGGCAATCCTACCAATCCCCGAAGGATCGGAGGACACTCGGACGCACTCGACTGGGACCGGCATCTGGCCCATGTTTCGAACATTTATGATATCCTCCTTCCTTATTACCTGAGCAATGGTAAGCTGGATCATGACAATCTGGAAATAGCCGAAAGCGGCAATGGCATTCCTGACCTTATCGATGAGGCCCGCAATGAGGTGGATCTCTTTCTGGCCCTGCGTGATGGCGATGCCTACTGTCATGGTCTTACCAATCCCGATGGGAACCGTAAGATGATGTTTCAGGCAGGTGCGACGACTATGGCTGCCTGGGCCAATGCGGCCAATTGTGCAATGCTGGCCGAATGTCTTGATATTGCCGGACAGGATCAGCTGAAGGATTTTTATCTCGGGGAATCATTAACTGCCTTCGAGTTTGCCTCGAAGCAACAGGATCTTCAGCTGGACGACCGGCAGGATATAGGCGATGCTGCCATGCGAGGAAGGGATTTTAAGATGATGGCAGCAGCCTTTTTGTATAATTTAACGGGCGACCCGAGATGGGAAGACATCATGGCCGAAGAGTCGGTCGTTAAAGACAATGAGAAGGTATTCATCGATAACGGCCGCTACTGGGTTCAGATCTGGGGTACCGCGGCTTATATTAAGAGCCGTCAGACCATCCATTATCCTGAATTGCAGGAGAGGATGAAAAAAGCTCTTCAATACCAGGCCTTCGAACACAATGTAAAACATATGTACGAACGACCCTCCCGGAAATCCAACAACAGCGGTAACTGGAGAACCCCGCAAAACCTGCAGGTGGTAACCCTGGCACATGCCTTTAGCACAGATCCCGAAGAAAAAAGGATACTGGAGCAATGCATGTTGCTGGAGGCTGACTGGGGACTGGGACGTAATCCTTCCAATACCGTGGAGATGACGGGTCTGGGTGAACGGCATTATGTCAATATATATACTTCCGGGCGTAACGATGGCACACCCGGCCTGCATCCGGGACATACTCCGTATAATAATCTTAGTTCCTGGGGAGGTACCCACAATGGATCACATCCCCGGTTTTTTTATGAGAAATCCTACCCCGAATGGAAGGCCGGAGGCTGGCCGGAGCAGGAGAGCTATTTTAACTGCCGCTATATGTGGTCGAACGGAGAGTTTACCCCACGGCAGACCATGAGAGGCAAAATGGCATTGCTGGGGTATTTACATTCGATTTATTCGGAGTAAATAGATTCATTTCAATAGAACAGTGGAATTCATATTAATGAGAAAGATCATTCACATCGACATGGATTCCTTCTTTGCTTCTGTGGAGCAAAGGGACTTTCCGGAATACAGGAACAGACCCCTGGTGGTTGGGGGTCGTGGTCCTCGTTCGGTTGTAGCTGCCGCAAGTTATGAGGCGAGAAAATACGGCATTCACTCAGCCATGCCCATGGCCGTGGCCTTGCGCAAATGTGCTGACCTGGTTATTGCTCCTCCCCGTTTTGAGGTGTACAGACAGGTCTCCGGGAATATCCGCGAAATTTTTCACGAGTATACCGATCTTGTGGAACCCCTTTCCCTGGATGAGGCCTACCTGGATGTAACCCACCCAAAAAAGGGGCCCCCTTCGGCCAGCCTGATTGCAAAAGAAGTAAAAAAGGAGATCAAACACAGAGAAAACCTGATCGCTTCGGCCGGGGTTTCTTATAATAAGTTTCTGGCCAAAATTGCTTCCGACATGGATAAGCCCGATGGATTCTACCTGATAAAGCCGGAAGATGCAGAGGAATTCCTTGAGAAGCTGGAGATAAAACGCTTTTTTGGGGTAGGCGAAAAAACAGAGGAGAAAATGCACAGGCTGAACATATACACCGGACTGGATTTAAAAGCTCTTCCCAGGGATCAGATGATCCGGCATTTTGGGAAGGCAGGGAATTACTTCTATGATGTGGTCCGCGGCCTTGACGATCGGCCGGTAATCTCCCACAGGGAAAGCAAATCCATTGGGGCCGAAAGGACCTTTGAAAAGGATCTCTACGACCTGAATGAGGTAAAGAATCGCCTGCAGGAGGTTACTAAGATCATGTGGGAGCGTTGCAGTGCCAAAAGGAAAGCCGGACAGACCCTGACCCTGAAAATACGCTTTTCCGGTTTTCAAACCATTACCCGCAGCCGGTCCCTAAAGCATCCCTTCACTCATTCGGAGATCAGGGATGCCCTGAATGATCTCTTGCCCGCCGATCGTATCCGGGAAGAGGGGGTTAGGCTCCTGGGTACTACATTATCAAACTTCCCTGTCAATGAAAAGGAGCAGGTAAAGCAGATTGAGATAGATTTTGAATCCGGTGACTGAGTGAATGCCTATTTTGAAATTAGATAAAACCAACCCAGTTTCATCCATAGATCATGTCCGGCCCCTTTAGTCATGATATCCTCCAGCCGGTAGTCCGGTCCCAATTCCAGTTTGTTTCCGGCATGGATGAGAAATCCCAGTGAGGTTGAAAGACGGGTCTCCAGTTCGCGTTCAGCATCGTGTACAGAGAAGATGGGCTCTCCAGAGAATTTTAGGTAAAATTCCCCGTCATCCAGCGACTGTCCCTGGAGGGGCACTTCGGCCGATAACCGGTATCTGAAGCGCCATTGGATGGCTTCGGAGGGAACAAAAGTCTGGTCTGTTCTCAGTCGGTGACCCAACCGGAATCCCTGTTTTCGTTGAAGGAAGGATATCTGCTGAATGCTTCGGTGAGCGTTTTCTCCCTGACCTTCAAAACGGTACTGATACCCTCCGGCAACCCGGATAAAGGGGTTTATCCTCCCTTCCAAAAAGATCTGTACGTCCGTTTGTTCGTAATAATATCGGGGTTCCTGCGAATCGGGGGTGTACATCTCGTGCATGGATTCAATCTTAACCGTTTGCTGGATCTTTTCTGACCATTGATAACTAAGGGAAATTTCGGGCAGTATCCCGGCACTAAAATTCTGTGACCGGACCGGCAAAATGGCAAATAGAAAAAGGAAAAGGCTTATATATACTACGCGCATCAGAAATTCAGATTATCGACAGGTCTCAGTTTAATCACTCTTTTTTGAAGGATCATTCCCCGGTTATCAAACAAGCCTTCCCACAATTCATCCCGGGATTCATTTTTGCCGTAAAACTCCAGCTCATATCGGATGGTGAGGTTTTCTTCTTCATCTTCGTCGATCAGATCTTCAAGATCCTCCAGATCCCCTGTCCACTGCTTCTGAATTTTCTGTATGCTGTGTCTGGTAAATACCAAATCAAGGCAGGAGGTAATATTTGATTGAACTTCAGGGGGTAGCTCTGTCCATTTAATAGTAATTTCTATGTCCTGTATAATCCCAAGCGTGTCAAATTCCACGCTGTGATTATAGCCTTTCCGCATTACCTTGGCTTCATAGCTCTTTACTCCGGAGGTTTCTTCGTAATACCATTTCACCCTCCGGGCCGATTCGTAGGCGTCTTTCATCCATTCTGTGGCAGCAATCGGAACCTCTCCGGAACGGATCTTTTGCTCAATCTCGGTTTTGTCCTGTGCAAAGACAAGACTGGTCAGGAAAATGAGATAAAGAAAAATAGTGATTCTCAATTTTGAGGATTTTTCTGTTTAACACAAATATGGATCAAAAGTTTGAATCTATCCTGGCAATTTTCGGCACAATTCATCTTCCCAAAAAATTAATGTCAGATAGGTTCATTTAACATAAACTTTAATTTAAGTTTTCATTGGGAATCTACATTTGCCTCCAGATTAACTTAAATAATTACAAATCGATGAAAAGAATCCAAAAGTTACTGTTACTGATCATGGTAGCAGGCCTGACTGCCATTACTGCACAGGCACAGGTTACCAAATCCGGCTTGAATGGTACCGTAATCTCGGAATCAGGTGAGTTCCTTACCGGAGCAACCATTGTGGCCATTCACGAATCTTCAGGAACCCAGTACGGGACCGTAACCAACATTGACGGCCGTTTCAGTCTGCAGGGTATGCGCCCAGGGGGGCCCTACACAGTGAAAGTATCCTTCGTAGGATATTCCACCGCTTCCTATACCGACATCACCCTGTATCTGGGGGAATCCTTTAACCTCGATGCGCAGTTAAATCAAAGTGCGGTCGATATGAATGAAGTGACGGTAATCGGTTCCAGACCTTCCAAATTCAGTACGAGTAAAACCGGAGCAACCACCAACATATCAAACGATCAGCTAATGTCCATGCCTACCATAAGCAGAAGCATTAACGATATCGTTCGTTTCTCTCCCTATGCCAACGGAATGGGCTTTGCAGGGGGCGACGGTCGTTCCACCAACTTTACCGTTGACGGTGCCAATTTCAACAATAATTTTGGTTTGAGCTCCAGACTTCCTGGCGGGGGTAATCCGATTTCCCTCGATGCCATCGAAGAAATTCAGGTGGTTATTGCGCCTTTTGATGTAAGACAAACCAATTTTATTGGCGGTGGTATCAATGCCATCACCAAATCGGGAACCAACAATTTCAGGGGTACGGCATATACCTATTTTACCAACCAGAATATGAGGGGTAATAAGATCGGTGATGTCGATTTTGGTGAAAGAGACGAAGAATCCCTGCAGGGATACGGAGCCACCCTTGGCGGTCCCATCATTAAAAACAAATTGTTCTTCTTTGTAAACGGTGAGTATGAATTGCGTCCCGGACAGGTAGTAACCTGGAGACCCTCCGAAGACGGGGTTGCCAATACCGATCTTATGCTTTCCCGCACCAGCATTTCCGATATGGAACTGGTAAGGCAGCACCTGATTGACAATTATGGCTACGATCCGGGTTCCTACAGTGATTTTCCGGCCGATAAAAGCAACCGTAAGCTCCTGGCCCGTATCGACTGGAACATCAATGCTTCCAACAAGCTGAGTGTACGTTATAACTACACCAAAAATCAGGCTTGGAATGCCACGAACGGAAACTCAACCGATGCGGGTTTCCGTAACCGTTCGATGAACCGGATCTCCCAGTACTCCATGGCTTTCTCCAATTCCATTTATTCCATGGATAATATCGTGAATTCAGTCTCAGTAGATCTTAACAGCCGGATTTCCGATAATATTACCAACCAGCTTCTTGCCACCTATTCCAAAATTCAGGATATCCGCGGATCAAATTCGGATAAATTTCCTTTCATTGATATCATGAATGGGGTGAACCCCGACGGAAGTCAGATCCTCGAGCCATACATGTCGGCCGGTTATGAGCTGTTCACCTGGAATAACGGGGTAAACAACAATGTATTTAACATCATCAACAATCTGACTTATCAGTTTAACAGTCATAAGATTATCGCCGGACTCAGCTTTGAGCATCAGATGGCGAACAACTCCTACATGCGTAACGGAACCGGTTATTACCGTTATGCCAGCCTGGACGATTTCCTCAATCAGGCAGCACCCCGCGATTTTGCGCTGACTTACGGCTACGGTGGTGAAGAAAATCCGGCTGCCGAGGTTGCCTTCAATCAGTTCGGGATCTATATCCAGGATGAATGGAGCATCAATACCGATTTTAAATTATCGTATGGTATCCGTGCCGATTATTTAAAATATGAAGACAATCTGATCCGGAACAATGCCATTTATGAACTGGATTTTGATGGAAGAAAAATCAACACCGGTGAATGGCCCGATGCCAATGTTCAGCTCTCTCCCAGAGTTGGATTCACCTGGGATGTAATGGGTGATCAAACATTAAAACTCCGCGGAGGAACCGGTATTTTTGCGGGAAGACTGCCACTGGTATTCTTCACCAATATGCCGACCAACTCCGGTATGGTTCAGGGAAGTTATGCTGCCGTTACCCGTTACGATGCCAATGGCAATGTAACTTCTGCTTCTCCGGTCCTGGCAACCCTGGCTGGTCCTATGATCACCAGCGTGGATGAGATGATCAGCACCCTGAACCTCCCAACCACCATCACTCCCGATGAAGGTGTTCTTCCCCGCGATATCAATGGAATCGATCCCGAGTTTAAAATGCCGCAGGTTTGGAAAACCTCCCTGGCAGTGGATTATAATTTCCCGGTCTCCTTCCCATTATCAATGACCCTGGAAGGGATCTACACCAAAACCCTGAACGGGGTAATGCTGGAGAATTACAATCTTAAAGATCCCGACGGAAGCTGGGAACGATTCAGCGGTTCAGACGACAGGTACATCTATCCTGACCTCGACGATATCTCTAACGCAGACAGAAGCGCTTATATCCTTTCCAATAACAGCGAGGGCTGGGGAGCGATCGGTAACATCACCCTGAACTCCGAGCCGGTTAAGAACATGAGGTTAATGGCAGCCTTTACCCTTACCGAGTCCAAGGAAATCTCAGGTATGCCCGGAAGTAATGCAGGTTCTGCCTATAACGGTGCCATACAGGTAAACGGTCCCCATATTCCCTGGGTACAGCGTTCACAATACGTAATTCCGGCACGCGCCATTGCATCGGTTTCCTATACCCTGCCATACCTCAATGAACACATGGCAACATCCTTTAACCTGTTCTATTCCGGTTATTCGGCCGATGATAACAGCTTTACCTATGCAAACGATATGAACGGCGACGGATATGCTACCGATCTTATTTATATTCCTGAGAACAGAGGAGATATCCAATTCGTTAGCAGTGAAGACGAAGATGCGTTCTTCGCCTTCCTGGAACAGGACAAATACCTCAAAAATCATCAGGGGGAATATGCAGAGGCTTATGCAGCCAGAGCTCCATGGGTACATAATTTTGACCTGAGGATTACCCAGGATTTCAGCATCAATGCAGGAAATACCAGACACACCCTTCAGTTGAGTCTCGACATTCTGAACATCGGTAACCTGATCAACAGCGAATGGGGTGTAAGCAAGAATATGTTTAATTCCAATAACGGACAGATCCTGCGTTACGAAGGAAGAGATGAGAACAACGTTCCCAGTTTCTCCATGGTAAGGGATTCCGATGGAAATTTCCTGAAAGAGACCTATTCAACCTATTACAGCTTCACCGAAGCCTGGTACCTCCAGATCGGAGCGCGGTATATCTTCTAATACCCAACAAGGAAGGGAGCCAGCTCCCCCACTTGTAATAAAATCAAAGTCCGTGTGAATCCCGTTAAGGCTCACACGGACTTTTTATTAATTCCATTATTCAATCGAGAGGGCTTGATGATTCATTACACTGGGATAAGCATATGGATAAAGATGGTTTTTTATCTATTTTAGAGGTCAGGTTATTTCGGTATACCTGAGGGAAAATCAGAGTCAGTGAAATGACAGTGTACTAAAAAGGCAGAACTTATCCTTTGGAATAAACCTGATAGCAAAAGTTCAACTCCTAATTCCGAAAACTCAAGGTATATATAATGAATAAACAAGTAAACGAAATGAAAGAATGGGATGTCTTTGAAGTGATGATGGTGAGAAATGAGTTGGGAAATCTTCCGGTATATTCACTGCCATTTGTTTTTCAAATAAAAGCATTTATGGAGGGTGACCAGGATACCTGGGTAAAAATACATCAGATAACAGAGGATTATCACTCCATTAATCATGAGCTCTACTACCGGGAGTTTGGCACAGATCTGCAAAAACTTTCAGACAGGCAGTTCTTTGTTTGTGATCAAAAAGGTAGGGCAGTAGGCACGGCAACCGCATGGGAAGACAATGAGATTATTGGACAAGGTTTCGGAAGGATACATTGGGTTGCAGTATTGCCTGAGTTTCAAGGAAGAGGGTTGGCAAAAGCACTAACTTCCGAGGTTTGTCAGCGTTTTCAGAAATTAGGCTACAATAAAGCATTGGTTACTACAGAAAATTTCCGGCTAAATGCCATTCACATATACAGGAAGTTTGGATTTGAACCCTTCCCCCGCAATGAAACCGAAAAACAATTCTGGGAGTTCTACTCCCGTCAGATCGGAAAACCCTGACTCTTCCTGAGGTTTGTACCTTCTTTATCCGATTAATCCTATACACCAGGCAGCTGCCTGCTGCCAGAAAGTTTGGTAACCTGGCCATTTCATGAAGTTTAGGCCCCAATGAGGGACAGGATCCGATCCAAAGGTAAGCATTCTGCCTCTGCCGTGGTTGGAAACACCAAGCAGTGAATGTCCACTTTCCCTGATATTTAGAATGGTTGTAAACCCCGGTTTGGGCTGAAATTCATTATATCCCAAAATAGGAGGAATGTTATCGGTATTTAGCCCTTCCATTACCGGATGATCCATGATCAGCTCCACCTGAAAACCTTCACTGCTTTCGGTCAGATCTTCTCCGACAAGGCAGTTAAAAGGAAGCCAATCACGAATAGAACAGCGCCTCCACCCTCCCTTTTCCATGTATCCTGAGAAACTTAACCACCCACCTAAATACATAAGTCCCAAACCTTTTTCTACAGAAGTAGTCAGGTATTTCAATCTGTCAGGAAAGGTAATGATTTTCTGTTCATCAGTTTCCTTATTGAAGAAAGAAGGATTAAGATGAAAGCAGCGGGCCTCCACATCACTTAGTACAACGAGATCGCTTGAGTCGATAATTTCTTTGTATTCTTCATTAGAGAAATGGTAAAGATCCCAATTACTAAAGGCCTGTACTTCTGCTCCGGCACTTTCAAATGATTTTGTAACTGGTTTCCCTAAGAATTTTAACTGGCAGTCTTTTGCCATCATTTCAAAGGGGCTCTCAATAAAGTTTGGACCCGTATAAAATACCCAGTCACCGATGTAGGTAATTTTTTTGTTTTTAAGGATACTCATTGCAATTGAGTTTATGTTTGAATTAATTTTGACTTCCTGTAACTTCCTTGCTTTTCTTCTCGACCGAGAGAAATAAGGAAGCAATAATGGCAAGACTAATCCCTGCGAATTCAAGAAAGGAAAGTCTTTCGTTTAGAAAAAGTATAGCAAGAAATATAGTAAAAACAGGCTGCAATGCACCCGCAATTGTGGTGACCAATGATGCCTTCCCTTCATTCCTGTAAGCGGAAAACGCCGACAGTACCCCTAATCCGTTCAGCATTCCGGCCAAACTTCCCGCCAAAAGGCTATGAGGTACTAATTGTATCTCTAACAGCTTAAAAGCCGCAAATCCTCCAGAGATTAAAACAGAGGTGGCAATAAAAGTAAGATAGGACCATTCCGCCGAAATGTGGTTAGTGGTAACCTTTTGAGCAGCACTGAAAAGACCCCAGAAAACCAGGGCTATCAGGGCAGCTATCAACCACAGTTTTAGCCCTATTTTACTTAGGAATTGGCTTGGATTGGTAAGCAATTCTGTTTCTCCTGATAAAATTATGATCGCAGGGATTACAATGATAATGCCTATTGCATTCATCCATTGCATTTTTTCCCTTAGTACCAATACCGCGATTAATATGGTAACCAAAGGATAAAGGTTTGTGACCGGGATCACCACAGCAGCCATCCCACCGCTGCTAAAGGAATAGTAAACCGCAATATTTCCGGAAATGGCAAGGACACCAGCCAATACTCCCCAAAGGATTCCCCGGCTGTTAAGTTCTGCTCTTTTGCACCTTGGGATCACAATCGGAAGAGTGAAGAGCATGCCTGTGCTAAAAAGAAAATGATTGGTAAAGGGATTTATTTCATCGGAGATAAACTTTGCCAGAATTCCCCAGACTCCCCAGCAAATGGCAGCAGTAACAGCAAAAACCAGCCATTTCTTTTCTTTGTAAACCCTGATAATGAATTGTAGCATATTGTTAAATATTAAGGGTGAATAATGCAGCACTTCCAAGAACTCCCGCCTTATCGGAAAGCGTACTTTGAAGAATATCAACCCGGTATCGTTTATATGGTTTTAAGGTATCCAGGTTCACCAGCCGGGGGAAATAACGTTCCATTCCCTTAGCTACACCCCCGCCGATAATAATTACATCCGGAGCGTATATATTTATGTAATTATCGATCCCGATCCTCAAAGCCCCTAGAAAATTATTCACAATGGAAGTGGCCAGGCGATCCCCCAATTCCTCTGAACTGAAAATATCAGATGGATCGAAGGATGGATTACCATCAGGGCCAGTCCAGCCCAATTGGTTAGCCAGATTGACGATCCCGGTGGGGCGCGGCCAGCGCCGGCAGGGCGGTACCGACGATTGCCGCGGTCGCCGC
>CAZNFR010000017.1:0-33922 GCA_964572225.1 uncultured Bacteroidaceae bacterium | reverse complement strand
TAGCCAGATTGACGATCCCGGTAGCGGAGACCAGGGATTCCAGGCATGCTTTTTTCCCGCAATAACAAACAATATCGGAGTCACCAACAGAAATATGCCCTGACATATGCCCGTATGGAAACTCAGAATCAAATTTTTTACCCGAAACAAAGCCCACACCCAGTCCGGTCCCCAGGGTTAGAACCAGTACACGATTGTAATTTCTGCCTGCCCCGTAAATTGACTCACCCATAGCCACTACTCTGGCATCATTATCGACTTTACAAGCTATTTGAAATACATCCTCTATTCTTGGGCCCAGGGGATAATCCTCCATAAATTCCAGAAATCCGCAGGTAGAATCAACCAATCCTTCGGAGGTAACAAAACTCGAAACTCCAATCCCTATTCCTATCAACTTTTCCTCCTGAGTTTTCACCTCTGTCTGCAATTGTCTGATCATTCCGCATAAGCTCGAGAAGAAAACAGATTCGTCACTTGTTTCCGTTTTACTTATTGCAAAGGACTTTAACTTGCCCGTGCCGAGATCAATGAGCCCGGCTTTTGTATTGGTACCCCCAATGTCAATTCCGATTGCCAGTGAGTTCATGGTAAATTTCCCTGTTTTGAAAGGGGAAAATTACACATTCTGAGTAAGTTCAGCATGGGTTTACCAGGATGTCCCTGACCTGGCTGTTTTAGCAACTATTCCACAAGTATCACATAATCAGCGAAATATGAATAAAACTACTCTGCTATATTTGAATTTGTACCTGCTTTTTGAAATCAAATGACCCTCACAAATTCTTACATTCTGCCTAAGTTTGTAAAAAGGAACCCGGATCAATCTACCTTATTTTTGACAGGTTTCAGATGAGGACTACAAACTAAATTTAAAACATATGAAAATCATTGTTCTTTTCCTTGCAGCCTTTTGGATTATTCCTTCCTCTGCACAGAAAATTCAAAAACAATCTGACACTTACGAATGGTATGTGCCTTTTTGTATGGTTGCCTCTTCTTCACTTCCGAAGGGTACTTCGGCACATAGTGTAAATTTTAAAAGGAATGAGTGGCCCTGTCTTTTTAATCTGTCAGACAAAGAAGGAACCGCCCGGCTTACTTTCTATTACGAAGATGGGACCACACGTGTCAGAGAGGTTTCACTTCCGGCAGGTAAAGTGATGGTCTCTGCATTTCATTCACAAGAATATCTTTCTTTCCTTGGAGAACACACTGCTTTCGGAATCAAAATTGAAACAGATGTACCGATAATTCCTCAGTTTTCAGCTACTGAAGATGGTGAAAAAATCCGGGAAGGTCTCTTCCGCAGTGTGGGATTCGCGAGAATGGCACATCCTGGACCCTTATCGGTGAAAGAGACAAAATGGGTGTTGCCCGACGGACATATCAGTATTCAAAAAGGAAAAGGCGAAGACCGCGATTGGTTTGTCTTTTTGAATCCAGGGGAAAAATCAGCTGAACTTGAGCTAACCATGGTTTACCAGGAGAAAACTGTTCAAAAGTCCTTGTCGGTTGCACCCCACAGTATTAAAGTATATGAACCGGGTTCGGATCCTGAATTTCTTCAGAGTTTCATAAATAGTAAAACCTACGGACTTGTCGTAAAGTCTTCTGAACCTATTGTTATGGAGGCAATGAGAAGATACTGGAACCGGGAGGAGCAGACACCCCTAAACAGCTGGCAACTCATCCCATTCGCAGTAGGTGACATTGACGAAAGCAATCTGGCTTTCTGAAATAAAAAAGTATAGGAGTATTCAGGATTTAGTACTCTCTCAGTCCTAACTCCCTCCAAATTGTCCGGGCTTTTTCGAGCAGGGAGGTGGAAAAGGAATGGGTGCTTTTTCTGCGATTATGAAAGGGTTGAGGCTGGGGCCTTTCATTTTTTATTCCGACTTTGGTAAGGATCCGGTCCAGGACCTTACCCGGTTCTCTGCAATACTCATCATAGTCAACAAAGAGGGTATTGGGATGTTTGATATGAAGGGCATGCTCATAGTAGTTGATCCAGCTACTCAGCCAGAAATCAGGATTATCCCTGTCTTCAACAGGTACACGCGTGTTGTTGCCGAAAATAAAGGACTTCTGGTTAAGTCCAAACTCATGATGGCCCAACCAGTCCATGTATTCCAGTACAAAAGGATCTTCTTGCTGCAGTCGTTTATAGTCTCTGTGCTTCTCCATCAGGGAAGCCGCATGGGTTAGGGGATCCCTGTAAAGGATCACGGTAAGGAATTCGTCGTTTAAGCTCCGGAGGGAATGATATCTCAATAAAAAATTATTATTCTTGGCCAGGTAGATCTTTGAAGGGTCCTTTTTTATCATAGCCTGATAATCGAGATAATCATGGTAATCCTCCACTGCAAGACTGTATTCGTACATGCCTCTTTCTGCAATATAGGAATCATCAGCCTTTACCTTAAAGAAATACTCTTCCAGGGCCTCGTTGGAGTTGAGTCCGATCATAATCCCGTCTTTGTGACTTCTTTCCTTCAGCTTTCCGGTTTTGGGACGATAAAAACGACGCCAGGTATTGGGGCACAACAGGAAGGGCATATTTCCATAATTCAGAGAGACAAACCCTTCAGCCTCTGCAAGGGTATTCATAAGACTGGTGGTTCCCGCCCTGGCCAGACCGGTAATGATCACAAAATCCTTACGGGTTTTCATTCCTCGCTTTTTTAGTCTCTTTCTCTCCATCGTGAAAAACTTCCATGCAAGGCTGTAATTATTCAGGGCCATTCGATGAAAGAGCTGCGAAAGCTCGGAATAGTCCGATTTCCTTTTGCTCCCGCCGGGCAGCAGGAAGGGGAGGGTTGCGCCGGCCGACAAAACCAGGATCGAGACAAGCGAGCTGAAATCTGAAGCACTCGGAGATTTCCCGGTGAAAAAATAATACACAATGAAAGGCAGGGCCCCGGCAATCAGAGAAAGGATAAAAACCCCAAGGGTTTTGGCCAGTGATCTCAGCAATCGGGAGGTCGAGTTTTGGATAAGTTCGATTTTTTCATCATCCTCACCTGCAAAAATCAGGTCGTTAACCAGTCCGACACTATGTTCGGCCAGCGAATGCAGAACCTTCCTGAAATAGTGAATAACCAGAGCAATAAGAAAAAAGCCAATGAAAAGCACGAGATAAAAAAGGATCATTTGTCCTTTCTTTTAAAGAGTTTTTTGATTTTCAGCCAGAAAATATAGCCAAAAGAGAAAAGCACAATCCCGCCAATCGCAAATATCAGAATGATGGTTCCTATGCCCAGGGAGGGTCCGATGTAAAGTAAATCAGTCATAATCCTCAATTATTCTGGCCCAGTTGGCCAGGTGGTGATAGCCTTCGTGTTGCGAATTTAATACATTTTTATAGATAACCCGGTCGTTTTCAATAACCCATAGTACACCCACATTCTGTTCCTCCACGAAATAAGTACCGGGAGAGGTAAACTCCTGAAGACCTTCCGTGTAGGTAAAGATCTCGTTGGCCCTGAAAACCGAATCACCGATAAAGGAAATGCTGTCATTCCACAGATCATATCGGATTATATTTGAATAAAGGCTGCCTGCATACTCAAGCCGGCTGGTATCACGGGGTGGCTCTCTCTCATCCTCATTGGCAACCACATAGTAATTATTGTTAAAGAAAACCAGAGTACTGTCGTTAAGGAAATCCACATCGTGCTGACTCACAAAGGGGCCTTCGATAACCTTCAATACCTCGTTGGTCGATGGCCGGTAGTGCAGGACAAAGGAGGGGTGCCGGGCACTGAGGAAAAGATCCCCTTCCTGGTAAAATTCCGTGGTTTTCAAAGCCGGCTGTACGTCGTTAATATGGATTGGATCCCAAATATGAGGGGACTTAAGAAGGTAGGCTGAAAGGTCATTCTCCTCCAGAATATGTGTAATGGAGATATGAGATAGAATCTCCCCCGTTTCTGCATCCAGCCTGCTGATGTAGTTGTCTTTGAAATAAACCGGTTTGCCCCGTAAATGATAGAGTCCGGTAGGAAAATATACCGGCTCAAAGCTGCATGTCCAGATATTCCCATCCTTATCGAGGTTCATTCCGTGGTGACCCCAGATCTTATCCTGTTTCCAGAGAACCTTTCCGGTGGAATCAATTCTCCTTAATCCCTTCCGGGTAATGCAATAAACCAGATTTTTATCCGGAAATAGCAGCGGATTGATGATCCGGTCATGCGGCTGATGGGGATTTTTAACCGACCACTTGTAAAGTACGGAATCGCTCTTAAGATCATACAGAATAATTGCTCGCCGTGAGTCGGTTTCAGAATAGGTGGTAAGGATTACCATGCTCGAATCCAGCCGGTTAACGGGTTCAAAACCTTCAGGAGTGGGAACAAAAGTTTCCGGGAGGGTCTGCAGATCCTCTACCGCCCTGGAAAAAAGATCAGGAAAAGAATAAAGTTGTTTTACCGCCCCCGTCAAAAATCCGAATTCTTTTTCACCCGAAGAGATCTTGCTGCTCATCCAGCCAAAAATCGAGAGACAAAACAGAAAAATGACCAGATTGGCGAAAGGCTTGAGAAACTTGGACATTGGTTTTTAAGGGGTTTTCTTCAAAAAACATTAAAATTAACGATAAATTGGTTTTTCAGGGTAGGTTGGCCATATTTTTTTCAAAAACCCTTGCTACGAATTCTTTTTTTATCTTTGATTACTAACCAGACTAAAAAAAATTGTTCACCTACCATGATCACATCCAACCATCCTCAATCTCCCTTACCTAAATTCCGAATCCTCTTTTTGTTCCTGTTCATTTCCTTAACGGGAATCCCCGGCATACTCTGCTCCCAGCCCTTTCACTCGGAATCCTGGAAATCCCTGACCTTCGACGGTGCCTGGTGCTGGTTCTCCGATCCCCGGGCGGTTTATTACGAGGGTGAATACCAGCGAACCTATGCCGGCTGGATCGATAGTCATGGCGACGTGATCATCGCTTCCTACGATCACCAAAGCGGTGAAATCCAAAGCAGGGTCCTGGAAGATGGGTACCAGATCGACGATCATGACAATCCCGCCCTTCTCTTCCGCCCCGATGGCCGGCTCATGGTTTTTTTTACCAAACATGGGGGCGATAATCCCACCCTCCTTTTTACCATGAAGGAACCTGAGGACCTTTCAGCCTGGAAACGCGCCGAACTTTTTCTTAACGATAAGGATTTCTACCCGGAATTAAACAGTACCAACACCTATGTTAACCCCGTGATGCTCTCCGAAGAGAATAACCGCATCTACCTTTTCTGGAGGGGGATGGACAACAAGCCTAACTACAGTTTCTCCGACGATCTGGGCGAAACCTGGTCCATGGGAAGGATACTGATCAATCCCGATCCCCTCTATCCCATGCGCAGACCCTATGTGAAGGTCAGCTCCAACGGAAAAGACCGGATCTGGTTTGTCTTTACCGACGGTCACCCGCGGAGGGAACCCCAAAATAGCATCTATTGTATCTACTACGAGAAAGGAAGTCTTCATAAGGTAACGGGTGAAGAAATCCGGCAACTGGGCGACGAACCCGTGCACCCCGGCGAGACCAGCCGGGTTTACGATGCATCGGTTTCCGGAGCCAAAGCCTGGATCTGGGATGTAACCCAGGATGAAGAAGACAGGCCGGTACTGGTGTATGCCCGTTTTCCCGACGATCTTAATCACATCTATTCCTACAGTCGATGGAATGGGAAGAAATGGGAGTCCGAAGACCTGGTGAATTCCGGCTCCTGGTTTCCGGAAACCCCAGAAGGGGAAACCGAAAGGGAACCCAACTATTCGGGCGGAATCGTGCTGGATCATGAGGATCCCAATACCGTTTATGTCTCAGTAACCCGCGATTCGGTATTCGAAATTGAAATGATGACCCGCAAACGCAAGGGAAAATGGACTACAGAGGCCATAACCACCGGATCCGACAAGGATAACATAAGGCCTTTCGCCATCCGCAATGCCGGCCCTGGGAATCCCTTACAGCTGCTCTGGATGCAGAATACACGCTATGTTCACTATACCGATTACCTGTCGACCCTCAAGATGAGCATACTTCCGGAAACCGCAGCCGATGTTTATGATCCTGAATATATCCGGACCATCATGGAGCAGACCGCCCACTGGCAACTGGCCAATCCCTTTACCCGGGCCAGCCGGCTCGACTGGCACTGGGGGGCTTTTTACACCGGACTCATGGCTCTGTATGAAACCTCCGGGAATGATCTCTTCCGGAATGAAATGATGAACATAGGTCAGTCGGCCGACTGGAAGCTTATGAATCAGATCTTCCATGCCGACAGGCTTACCATTGCCGATATGTTCATCTGGCTTCACGGAATGGAAAAAGATCCCGTAATGATCGACAAGTCCCGCTGGGCCATGGATATCCATATCGCCCGCCACCCCAAAGCCGATGTGCGCTTCGAGAATAACGACTACCGTTTCGAATGGTGGACCTGGTGCGATGCACTCTACATGGCCCCTCCCTCCTTTGCCCGGATGTATCAGGAAACCGGGGAGGAGAAATACCTGGACTATGCCATTGAACACTGGAAGATCACGGCCGATTATCTGTATTCGCCGGAAGACAGCCTGTTTTACCGCGACGACCGCTTCTTCGATGATACCACCGCCAACGGCAAAAAAGTTTTCTGGGGAAGGGGCAACGGCTGGGTCATTGCCGGACTCGCACGGATGCTGGATATCATCCCTGCCAGCCACCCGGAAAGAGCGTATTTTGAAAACCAGTTCCGGGAAATGGCCGGTAAACTGCTGAATATTCAGCGCCCGCATCATCTTTGGACCGCCAGTCTGCTCGATCCTGAGCAACTTCCATCCGGCGAATCCAGCGCCAGCAGCTTTTTCACCTATGCCCTGGCCTGGGGGATCAACCAGGGTCTTTTGGACGAGAGTGAGTACCAATCGGCTGTCCTTTCAGCCTGGAAAGCACTTTGCCAAAATGTGAACGAATGGGGCCGCCTGGGCTTTGTCCAGCAGGTGGCCGGGAGTCCCTACCCCTTCTTTGAAGACCAGTGGCAGGTATATGCCACCGGAGCCTTCCTGCTCTGCGGGAAAGAGATGCTCAGCCTGGTTTCCAGGTAGAAAACTATTTCTCAAGATTAACGGTTGAAAGGTCCTTCACTCTTTTCCCGTCATAATCGACGATGGTCAGACTCTCTATCCTTGCCGGGATGCAAAAATCATGACTGTTCCATTCTGCCGCCCAGGCCCTTACTTTTTCGGGATCGATGGAACTTCCGATGCCCATGTGAGGAATAAAATCAATGTCCAGCCGGCGAAAAGAATAAAGTCGGCCGGTGTAAAGCCGGTCGTGCAGTTTTACCACCTCGGCAAAACCCTTGTCGGGCGCAAGAAGCAGATGATAACAACCCAAAAAGGGGTCTCGGTTCACCAGGGCCGACCTGAACTCGACTTCAAAGGCTTTCCATCCTTTCACTTTCTGCAGAATGTCTGCAATAAATGCCTGCTCATCCGACTCTTCCACCGGAAAGACAAAGGTGATATGTGCATCAACCACCCTATAGAAAAGTTCATCGTACTGAGCGCGGAAACTGCGTATCCTTTCCTCGTCAGATCCGGACATGAGCGGGTAGGAAAGCGCTGCGAGTGCCATACACGGGGATTTTGGAATTGGTCAATGAAATATACGAAAAATTGAGCATCCCGGTCAAAGATTGAAGCGGTAAATATTGATGGATCGCGTTTTTATACTTAATTTGACAGGTCTAATTTTACCCTGATAAACACTAAAATAACCTTAGCCATGAAAGCCCTTAGATATGCCTTCACATGTTTAACTGCTCTGGTGCTCCTGGGATCCACAGGGTCCCTCTGGGGAAAGGTACTGGATTCAAAGCAGGACAGCCTGGATTTTGTAACGATCCGCGGACAAATTACCGATTCTGAAACCGGCGATCCGGTAGCCTTTGCAACCATCCTCGTGCAGGAAGACCGGAAAGGGACGGTCTCCAATATTGAAGGCGGATTTATCTTAAAGATCCCCGCCAAATATCCGGATCCCGTCATCGAATTCAGTCACCTGAGCTATAAACGCCTCAGCCTGAAGCTTTCGCAGCTGCTGATGGACCAACCGAATGAGATCATCATGGAGCCTTCCCCCCTCATGATCCGCGAGATCACCGTAAGGCCCAGCGAACCTGAGGAGATCCTTCAGCAGGCACTCCTGAGGATTCGTGACAACTATAGTGTGGAACCTGTGGGTATGACCGCATTCTATCGTGAGGCAGTGCGGCAGAATCGCAAATATGTCTCGGTAAGCGAGGCCCTGGTCGATATTTACAAGTCCGACTATTTTCCGGATTATGAGGGCGACCGCGTTCGTATCTTCAAAGGGAAAAGAAGTCAGGACGTGGAAAAGATGGATACCCTGATCGTAAAGCTCCAGGGGGGGCCCAAAATAAACCTGCTGCTGGATGTGGTAAAGCACCCCGATGACCTCTTTGTGGAGGACATGAGAAAACTCTATAATTATTACCTGGACGACATTATCATAGTCGATGAACGACCCACCTACGTGATCGGATTCGACCAGAAACCCAGGGTGGAATTCCCGCTGTTTAAAGGCAAAGCCTATATCGATGTGGAAACCCTGGCCATCAAGGAAGTCGACTTCGAGATTAGTCCGCACGGACTCCCCTATGCAGCGCAGTATCTCGTGAAGAAAAAACCATTGTTTGTTAATGTTGACCCGACCGGAGCCCAGTATTTTGTGAAGTACATTGTGGAAGACGGGAAATGGTATCTCAACTACCTCCGCTCCGAAGCCCAGTTTCGGATCCGCTGGAAGAAAAGACTCTTTAACACCCGGGTCTATATCATGTCCGAAATGGCCATCACTTCAATTGACACTGCCGATGTAGAAAAATTCCGTGCACGCGAATCCCTCAGGGGATCCGATATTTTCGCCGAAGAGGTGATCGACTATGAAGATCCCGATTTCTGGGGGGAATACAATTACATCAAACCGGAAGAATCCATCGAGAAAGCCATGGAAAGGATCCGGGATAAGATCCTGGAAAGAAGTGAATGATGCTTTGGAATTTCTCAATGATCTGCCGGGATGGGCGATGAACGGGAATATTTCATTATTTTGCAATAAACTTGAAAACCGAAATGAAAACCAAGACTACCTCCCTTGCGGGACTCGCATTCACCATGATGGCAGGCCTGCCCTCCTGTTCACCCGAAACTCCCAAACCCAACGTAGTAATCATCTTCCTTGACGATTCCGGGTGGGCAGATTTCAATGCTTTTACACCGAACGACTTTCCCACACCCCACACCGATCAGCTCGCCGCCGAAGGCTGTTGCTTCGATAATTTCTACGTTCCCCAGGCCGTTTGTTCGGCCTCCCGCTCTGCCCTGATGACCGGGTGTTATCCGGGAAGGACCAAAGTTTTTGGCGCTCATCCCCCCAATGCGCGCGGACTCGATACCTCGTTTATGACCATGGGGCAGGTGCTTCAGAATGCGGGTTATGCCACCGGTTTTTTCGGCAAATGGCACCTGGGTGATCAGCCCGATACCCGGCCCTGGAACCGGGGCTTCGACGAAACGGCCGGACTCATGTATTCCAATGATATGTGGAAGTACCATCCGGACAATCCGGATTATTGGGGACAGTTCCCACTTCGTTTCTGGGAAAACGGATACGTCATCAACGATGATGTGACGACCCACGACCAGAAATACCTGACCCGCATGTACACCGAGCGGGCGGTTAGTTTCATCGAACGCCACAAAGACGAGCCGTTCTTCCTTTATCTGCCTCACAGCATGCCCCATGTACCCATCTTCTGCAGCGATGAGTTTGAAGGAATTACCGGCAGGGGACTCTACGCCGACGTGATTGCGGAGATCGACTGGTCTGTGGGACAGGTCATGAAAACTCTGGATGAATCGGGCGTGAAGGATAATACCCTCATAATCTTCACCTCCGATAACGGTCCCTGGGTATCCTACGGGAATCATGCAGGAGTCACCCCGTTCAGGGAGGCAAAAGGGACCTCTTTCGACGGAGGCACCCGTTCTGCCTGCATTGTAAGCTATCCGGGTGAAATTGAACCGGGTACCCGGTCGGGCCGCGCTTTTGCCAGTATAGATCTTTTGCCAGTGGTTTGCCGCCTCACCGGGGCCGCCCTGCCCCCCTATGAGATCGACGGGAAAGACGTCTGGGACTATATCCTGGGGGATAAAAACACAGAGAATCCTCACGATTACTACGCCTTCTCCACCGGCAGGCATTTCGAAGCCGTTTTGAGTGGCGACGGTAAATGGAAGCTCCACCTGCCCTATACCTACAGGGTGCTCGAAACCCCCGGAAACGACGGTGCCTCGGGAAGGTACCGGTCCGAATTTATTGATTCCTCGCTCTACGACATGGAAAAGGATCCCTTCGAATCGGAAAACGTAATCACCGACTACCCCGAAATCGCGCGACATCTCGTGAAACTGGCCGAAAGCCATAAGGAAAGCTTCTTCCCCGACCAGGAATAGGATCAGCTCCAAGAAGGTTGTCGCCAATGGACCTCTGCCTGAACATCCGGACCGGATCGTACCTGTAAGATCATGAATGTGTGAAAGATAATCCTTTAAGTTCTTTAACCGACTCAAAGATCTCGATTTTCTCGCACCATTCTCCGAATTTGTTCTCGAAATATTCTTCCAGACCCGGATTTTCCAGTCCGACCAGCCAGATCACCTCGGGCACTCCCTGCTCAATCTGCAGCATGGAGGCCCGTCGTATCATTTCGAGGGGTACCTTCATGCCGGTTCGATGTTCCTTGCGAATAAACAGATTGCTGTATTCAAGTGTGGTCGGGCTATACCAGTAAGACATGTGCCAACCCACCACTTTTCCTTTGTATTTGAGGGCAATGCTGTTGTGGTAATCTATTTTTTCCTGATTGAGGAAAGGGGAGAGGTGATCGGGGTAAAACGCCAGGAAATCCTGTTCCTCTTTGATGATTTTCTTTTCGTAAGGACTGATCCAGGACCAGGGTAAAATGGAATACCCTTCAGGAAGTTCCACATTTTCCCTCCAGGGAATATTTTTCAATCCTTCGGTATTGGTCCGGAACAACTGCATTAATCTTACCGGCTCATTCCAGTCCTGACTCGACAGCATATGGCGGGTTGCTTCCACACTTTCCCAGCTTGACCAGAAGAAGGTTCTGACCAGCTCAAATCCTTTGTGCGCCAGGATCTGTTCAGTTTTTTCCATCAGCCTTGCGCCAAGCCCTTTGTTCCTGAACTGAGGTTCGATATAAAAGGATATAATCTCGCAATGACGCTTGTCCGGTTCATAATTGATCAGGCATAATCCTGCCAGATCACCGGAATGCCGGGCCGAAACCGCAATGATCGGATTGCGAATCTCCACTGCATGAATTTGCTTGTGAATGCTGGGGAAGGTGTATTTTTCCAGATTCTCCATTACAAATTCCACACTCATGTTAAAGGAAGCCTTGAAACTAAAATCGCTCATGATCCGGTAACTTAAGGGTTAAGTTGGAAATATAATGATATTCAGACAGATAACATTATATTTGGGCACAATGTTTTTAACAAAATCGAAAATAATGGAATTTAGCCCGACTTATTTCTCTGCTGTTACGGTAATACTGTAGATCCCGGCTCCCGTTTCACGAAAATCCATGATCTCCATTCCCGAAAGGAATTCCTGAAGCAGATCGTCCGGAAGGATGATCTCTCTTTCCTTATGAACGATTATGTTCCGAAAACCCTGCTCTTCAATGATGGAAAGGTAAGCGGACCGGGGTAGGGCGCCGGAAACGCAGCCTGCATACATGGCCCCGGCGTTCCTTATCTTGTCAGGGAGTTCACCGATAAGAACCATATCCGAAACACAAAAACGTCCCCCATCCTTTAAACAACGATGGATCTCACGAAATGCCCGGCTTTTGTCAGGTACCAGGTTTAATACACAATTGCTGAGGATCACATCAAAATGCTGATCCGGGAAAGGCATCGTCTCAATGTCACCGAGAACAAATTCCACATTGGTAAAGCCCGTTTTTTTCCGGTTCTCCCTCGCCTTTTCAATCATGTTGGGAGTAAAATCCAGTCCGGTCACATGCCCCTTCTCTCCCACGATGGATCTGGCCACAAAAACATCATTTCCCGCGCCGGATCCAAGATCCAGAACTTTATCGCCCGAGTCTATTCCGGCGAATTGGGTGGGGATCCCGCACCCCAGTCCGAGGTCGGCATCTTTCTCATATCCTTCTATATTCTGATAATCCTCACTGAATACGGTATAATCCACCTTATCCTTCCTGCCACAACAACACCCGGTTGGTTTATCAAGAACGATATCCCGGTATTTATCTTTAACCAGGTTTTTAAGTTGATCAGATTTTTTCATTGTATTAGGGTTTCTCAAATAATAATTGCCTTTTTTCCAATAGTTTAACTTTTGAGGCGAGGTAAAACATTTCCCGGGCGATCTCCCGGCTGGTCTTATCGTATTCTGCCTCTTCCTGTTCCGAACCGTCAAAAACCTTTGGATCCTCATAAGGAAGGCTGAAGCGGTCCTCAGCACCCGGAACCAGGGGACAGGAGGCGTCGGCCTCTGAACAGACCATGACTGCTGCGAAATTCAGGGATGGAATAGATTTATCATCAAATTTTTTGGAGAAAAGCCTGCTTTCGGGTATGCTTTTACCTTCACTTACAAAATAAACCGGATTATCTGCCACAGCGGTTGGAAAACTAACACGGAATCCTGCCCGGTCGAGCGCATCAATGGTCCGGATGTTTGCTGCCGTGGCTTCCGTTCCGCCAGAGTAGGTTTCAAGATAGGGTATCCCATAATGATCTGCGGCCGTTTTCATCCAAACCTGAGCAAACTGACTTCTCCGGGAATTATGAGTACAAACAAAGCAAAGCCTCACCTTATCGTGCTTCTGACCCGCCTGCACCACATAATTCGCAATCTGTTCCAGCTTTTGCTTTCTGCCCGGGTCAATTTGATTGAATTCCTTGTCAAGACCCGAAGTATAGTTCTTCAAACGGGGATAGAATGTCTGGGAAATAGAATTCCCGGGAAAGGAAACCAGAATCCAAAATAAGACAAATAGGTATTTCATAATTTTTTGTTTTACCTGGGTATTACCGGATTATCACCCGGCCTGAGGTTCACTGCTTCTGATCAGGAATACCGAACCCTAAAATTATGACGTAAATATACGACAAAAAATAGGAAGAGGTATTTATGGCTCCGGAAAAATTCGTAAAAATTACAACAGGATATCGGCAAGATAGCCGGCAAATAGCAGGATACCCGCCACGGAGGTCAATGCGATCGCACTGGTCATGGCTGTGGTGTAGTTTTCGACCACACGGAACCGACGGGTTTTCACAATTACTTTTCGGGCTATGGGGATGGTAAAAAGCATGATGCCCACCCATAGGGGAAGTAATCCGGCCAGGGTACCCAAAGCAATGGCAACAAACCCGAGTACCGAGACTACCAAAATAAGGTTCACGGTTTTGTTCTGACCGATTCTTACGGGAATGGTTTTTTTCCCGGAACTGATATCATCCAGATAATCGAAGGTATTGCTTACCAATCCCACATTCATGGTAAATATACCCAGGGGAATGGATGCCAGGATGGGTTCCCAGGAAAACTGCCGGGTCAGGATATAGTATACTCCGAAAACAATCAGAGGCCCGAAAGCGATGAACAGCATGGTCTCTCCAAGTCCGCGGTAATTTAGCTTTACCGGTGGGGAGGTATAAAAGAGTACGATGAAGGTCCCGATAGCAGTCATTAACAGAACCGGCATTCCTACTTTGAAGAATAGGTAAACACCTATTCCCAGGGCAATAATCATAAAGAGTGAAGTTGCTATGGCTACCTGCCTTAAGGTTATTTTTTCGTCTATAAGCGGACTGTCATGAAATTGTTTTTCTTTGTTACCCAGGTTGCCCGTAAGATAATCAAAATAGTCGTCCACAAAATCGGCTGCCGAATGTGCGGATACGATCCCCACGGTAACGAGAAGAAACGTTCCCAGATCAAAAAAGCCGTGAGAATAGGCTATGGCCCCACCCACAAGACAGGGAATGAAACTGACCACCAGGAAGGGAGCCCTGGCAGCTTTAAACCAAATCTTAAACCATTCTTTTATGCTCATAATACCTTGTCAGATTAAAAACGAAAATGTAAAACTAAGTCCTGCGAAAACCATGATCAGCAGGGAATACACTGTGGCGCGGAGATAATGGTTTATGGTACTTTCCTTTTTAAGGAACCTCACCATTATCCAGGCCGGGATTACCGAAAGAAGACTGATCAGGGCCCAGGGGTTCAGAAAATCAAAAATCCAGGCGAGCACAATGCTCAGGTAAGTGGACAGTAACAGTAGAGCCACATGACGGCTGTTGATGTTCAGGATCACCAGCTCGCTACCTTCCTGCTTCAGCTTGTAGTGTGCTCCTTTCAGATAAGCCACTACCGTGATGAGGAAACCCACAGGCAGGGAGATGATTGCCGGAATGATGCTGAATTCGCCGGTCAGGGCATAGTAAGCGGCAAACATACTCAGCGGACCGAAAGTCACGAATATCAAGGGTTCTTTATAGCCTCTAAGCATAACCGGAGTGAAAAAGAGAGCAACCAGGGCACCTATTCCGGCAAGCCAGATTATTCCGGGCCCCAACTGGTATATAAAATATATAAGGATAACCACATCTGCCAGCAGACAGAAAATCCCTGCCGCCAGACTGTCCTTCGGTCTCAGAAAGGTATCAACAAACAAAGGTTTCCATCCCGCAAAAATCTTTGTGTGTGAGTCTTTCGTATGGGTGTGAAAATCGGTAAAATAATAGTAAAAATAATCTCCCGCTGCCTGCCCGAGAAAAAGTCCCGCAAGAACCAGGAAAAATGAAAGCAGACTGAAATTCCCGTTATCCGAAGCCATGGCCCCTGCAATTAAGGCCGGTATAATGGATGCGCTAAATAAGAGTATTTTTATATATAGGATCGATCTTCTTCTTTGATTTTTCGCTTCGTTCATAATAATCAACCAAAATAATTGTTATTCCGATAACACACCCGGAATGATTTTGTTTTCAGAAATTGATAAACTTTATCTCTCTGAATACAAAATAATAAGACTTTATAAGGGTTTAAATCAAAATAAAAAAGTAACTTTTTAACCGGTTTTTAAGTACAGTACATAGTAAAGCCATTATGCATTCCGGTTACTTTTTAAGATCTTCAGGAGGTGAACTTTTGCGGCGAATTGCGATCGATACGTCCCTAATTCTACTATTCACGGCAGCACTTCTTTGGTTGCCTGCAGGTTACGCTTACTCAAAAAACAATCCACTCAAAGTAAGTCCGCAATTAGGTATACTGGATCTCAGATCCCTGGAACCCGGAAGTGATTTTCTGGTGAGCCTCGACGGGGAATGGGAATTCTACTGGGAACATTTTTACCGCTATCAGGATTTTTATCCGGATCCTCCCCGTGAAAATCGTCTTTATGTAAAGGTGCCATCCTATTGGAATTCCTATACATACGGGGGTAATAAGCTACCTCCTTACGGACATGCAAGCTATCGGCTCAGAATTTTCCTGCCTGAGGGCTTTCAGGAGCGAATTGCATTTGATGTTCCTGTTTTTGATGATTCCTACCGCTTGTACATTAACGAGCAACGAATGGCTGTTAACGGCGTTCCCGGCATCTCGGAAGAGGAAAGCGAACCCGGATACCTGCCCGAACGGATTGATTTTACCCCGGAAACCGATACCCTGGATCTTATCATTCATGTTTCCAATTTTCATCACCGAAGGGGAGGCTTCTGGAAGTCCCTCCGCATGGGTTCTCCGGAAAAGATCACCCGGTACGGGAATGCTTATCGCACCGTATACAGTTTATCCCTGGGGGTTCTTGCATCCTTCGGACTCTTTTTCCTTACTTTCTTCATTTTGCACAGGCGTAACTACCATGCCTTTTTCTTCTCCATGATCCTGTTCGGGATCTTCCTTCGATTGCTGAATACCGGTTCCTATGTAAGCATAGACTTCTGGAACCTGAGCTGGCTATGGGCAATCCGGTTTGAATATCTGGGCACCTTCCTGGCCTTCGGATTTGCACTCTGGTACTTCCTGAATATCTATCCCAGCGAGATCATAAGGAAAATAACCATTCTCAATTCCCTGGTGATATTCCTGGCCATGCTGGTAATACTTACGTCTGGTGTCAGGGTTTTTGCCTGGACCATGCTATATTTCCAGCCTGCGGTTATCGTCTTTTTGCTTTTCTACCTTTTTCGCAGTCTGATCGAAGGGGTGAAAAAATCCCGTTCCGATCTGCTTTTCTTCGCCGCCATTCTATTGTTAATGCTTGCCTTGATCAACGATATTCTGGTATCTCATTCGGTTACCTCCTTAACATCCCATTACATTATTCATTTTGCAGTTCAGATTTTCGTATTTATCCAGGCGGTCATGATCATTCGATTCTGGATACAGGCCTTCGAAGAAAAGGAAAGACTGAATAATGAGATTGAATTTATCAACCTGAACCTGGAGAAACTGGTGGATGAAAGGACGGAGAAACTCAATGAGAGTATGGAGAAGGTTAACAGGCAAAACAAACAGATTGAGGATAAGAACAAGAATTTACGAACCAGCCTCGATTTCAATCATAAGATCCTGTCCATCATTAGCCACGACCTGAGAAGCCCGGTTTCCGGCATTTTTCAGATATCGGATTTCCTGTACCGTACCAAGGATGATCCCGACATCTCCGAAACCCTAAAGTCCATGCGAAACATGGCCGAATCATCCAGCATCCTTATCGATAATCTTTTATTCTGGGCGCGGAGCCAGGTTAAGGACCTTCAATTCAATCCCCAAAGGGTTAATCTCTACGAAATGATCAATGAGGTCCTGAACCTTTATGTGGAAATGGCCAGACAAAAAAATATCAGCATTCAGATGAAAATGGAGAATGATCTCACGGCCTGGTGCGATTATCAGCTGGTTGTGATCATTATCCGTAACCTTATCTCCAATGCTCAAAAATTCACTTTCGAGGGAGGGAACATCCTGATCACAGGCTCCACCTTTGGTTATCAAAATCAGGCGCTGCTTGTAATTGAAGACAACGGCAAAGGGATGTCGACCGAAAAGATCCTTGAACTCCGGCAAAGTGAAAAGCTGATCTCCACTTATGGTACCGAGAATGAAAAAGGATCCGGACTCGGACTTAAACTATGTTACGAACTGACAAGAATAAATAAGGGAACCCTGAAGATATCAAGCGAGGAAGGAAAGGGAACCAAGGTTAGTCTGATTCTTCCACTAAAACCGGAGTCCCTGTCCTGAGATCAATCCTGAGGTTGTTGTCGGCCGGCGGAAGATCATTCCAAAGACTGGTTATCAATCGCTTCTTGAACCCGATGTAAAATCTGCCCTTCAAACTTACGCCCGTAAGATCCAGAGGATCGGCTACGGGAGATTCATCTCCTTTATAATGTGCCAGGAAGGCATTGGCCACCTGTCCGGATAACAGAGCTGCCTCACTTTCCTCCAGCTTGAACCCAATGAGGGTTTCCCGGGCGATTCCTTCAATTCCCGACCAGACAAACTGTCGGGAAAATTCAGGGAATTTATCTGGGTGACTCTCAATACGGTCTATGGTTTGGGTACGGATATCGGCAACATTATTTTGGATGGTAACCATCCGGAGCGGACAGGGATAAGTTACCAGAGACCCGGTTTGAATATCAAACAGAAAATTTCCGTCCTTACCGGTAAAACCGCTGATATCCTGTGCATGATAGTGGCCGGTGAAAACCAGTTTCATACCGCCGGTAGCAAAAAGGGCAGAGATCTTTCGATAATCGTCGATCACATAATCGCTAAAAAATTTTTTCTGCCTCTTGTAATGTTCCAGAATGCCATGATGCATGAACCCTATGACCGACTTCCCCGAATCGCCGGCTTCCTCAAGCCTGTCATTGACCCATTCGAGGGTGGATTTCCGTATCCTGCCTCCGGTAACGGGATGGCCCAATTCCCCGTTTTCCTCATACCGGCAGGCATCAATGCCCAACAGCCACAGGCCCTGAACCGGCTCGGCCACGAAACTCAGGGAAGATGGGTCCCGGTAAACAGCCTCACCGTATCCGAAATCATGATAAATGGAAAGGAATTCTTCCGGAGATACATTGTCGGTTTTCACGGTAATACTATCGCGGTAGGCAAAGGATTCAGGATTACTTATATCGTGGTTTCCCGGAACCACATACACCTTTTTTCCGGAAGCTTCAATTTCCCTTAGCTTTTGGGCAATCCCAAGATGACTCTCCAAACAACCGTCTTTGGTGAGGTCGCCGGGAACCAACACAAAATCCCCATGAAAGTCCATGCATTTCGCAAGGGCACTCTCCAGAATCTCCTCACTTTCCTTTAATAATTTCCGGTCCCTGTCCAGATAATCCTCAAATGCCTTACCGGTGGTACCGAGCGACTGACTGTAATAGTGGGGATCACTGAAAACCATAAATTCAAAATCGGGAAAGGAGGGGAATTCATCAGGGAATACAAGGGTTTCATCCCCACGGAAAGAGGTGAGTCCGAATAACAGAATGACTACCAGCGAATATCTTGCAGAATTCTTCATCAGGAATCCAAGGTTACGGTATTCGCGATCAAGTTTAAGAAAAGGGTAAGACACCTTCTTTAGGATAAGGTTAAATTATGATTAAGTTCCTGAGGGTAATTAACAATGAAGAAATACTGAGTTTACTTAACTTCAATAATATGGAAAGGGATCTGAATCATCGAGCGAAGATCGTTCCCCAGCTCCTGCATGGATTCATCATCGTAATCAAAGTGCCAGAATATGGCAACATCATGGCCTTCAAGATAAAATTCATTGAATTTGGCCAGGTAATTGGTGATGTATTTCTTGGAGCCACTGTTGATATATTCCAGATGAAAGCGCAGTTCTGTCCTTTCACCGGGATTCTCCATATAGCGCTGTGCTTCACGAAGCAGGGGAGAGTAAAATTCAAAGGAATCCTCAGGGATGGAACGGCCTTTTACTTCAAAGACGCCCTCTGATATATAAACACTTGGTGTGGTTTTGGTCCCTTCGATATGCATATTCACAATATTTCAGGGCAAAGATAACTAAAAATGGAATAGAAAGCGAATTGAGAAAGCGAATCAGCGGGTAAAAAGGTTGGGTTTCTCAAATTCAAATAAGCTGGGATAGTCTTCATCGAATCTTTTCAAAACCTCCGTAAGGATGGTCTCCCTCATAAACTTGGATTTATTGTCGACCTTATACTTGCGGCAATAGGCTTCAATAGCTTTTAACTCCCTGTTATTGAATAGGATAGCATGCCGGTTTTTTCTCAGAAGATCTTTTTCCCTCGCTTTTTTGTTTCTCACCATCCGTGAAAAATTGTTTAGGCTAAAATAGGGAATATGTCCGCAAAGGCTTGAATTATCTGAGCTAAAGAATTAACAAGATATAAACAGAATATTTTTTCTGCGGAAGGGTCTCAGTTTTCATCCGTCCGGTTTTGGATGATCTTTACAATCTCTGAAGGGGTGATGATTTTCAGCAATCCGGTCAAAACCACCGCCAGTCCGCAAAGCAATGCAAATCCCGTAAGCCAGTCTTCGACGTTTTTGTTTACCAGCCAGCCGGCCAGGGTAAGTAAGCCTACAAACCCGGTGAGTCGAAAAAGGATGGAAAGGTTTACCTTCAATTTTAACATGTTTAAAGACAGGACTGCCTGGGCCAGGGCAAAGAATCCCTGGGAGATCAGGCTCGCCCATGCCGAACCCAGGGCCTTGAACCTGGGAATAAGAATGAGATTGAGTCCGAGGTTCAGCAGTACCGTTACCAGGGCAAGGATATTCAGTTGTTTCAGGCTTCCGTTTGCGGTAAGAAGGGTTCCGTAAATATACGAGGTGGAGATAAAAACAAATCCGAGGATCAGGATCTGGTATACCCTGGCAGAAAATTCGATGTGCTCCACATACAACAAGTCAATGATCTCCTGATTATAAAACCAGGAAAGGACCCCGAGGGTGAGTCCCGGCAGAATGATCAGGGAGAAGGAAAGTCTCACCATCTCACCTACATTCTCACCTTTCTTTAGCATCCTTGAAAAAATGGGAAGGAGCATTCCGGCGAACAGTACAGCAAACATATTTACCGCATCCAGGATGCGAAAGCTTTGGGCATAAATGCCTGCCTGTGTTTTGCCGTCAACCAGCATCCTTTCCAGCAAAACCGAATCAAATCGGTTGAAAAAGGACATCAGCAGGATAAGAATGGCAAAAGGATAGGTCTGACCAAGGATCTTTCGGGAACTCTTAAGGCTAAAATGGAAGTTTAACGCACCGGTCTTCCGCAGAAGGATAAGAAAAACCACGAAGGCCGATACCAGGTAACCCGCCGTTTGGGCATAAACCAGCCATTCAATGCGGAAGGGTTCACCCGATGAACGGACCCACAACAGAGTTCCGCAAATAAGAATAACCACAAAACGGTCCAGTACAGAAAGGAAACTGTCGGTGCGAAAGAGGTGAAGTCCGCTGATATTGGTACGCAGATACAGCACCAGCGATAGCAGAAACTGGTTGAGGATCAGAACCCAGAGAATGCTGAACTGACGTGGGGAATAACCAAGGATCCAGCCCGATAGTAAAACTATGATCCCATAGATCGCGGCAAGCCCGAATTTAAGAGGGATGATCCTCTCCACCTGAGATTTCAGTTCATCCGGATTTTGCGCAATGCTCCGGTTATTGTAATTGTTAATCCCGGCATCCAGAAGGATATTGAGCAAAATACTCAGACTCAAAAGGGAAAAATACAAACCGTATTCTTCTGCACCGGTCAGATTCTGGACAGTCCGGTCAATCCCGAACATCCAAAAGGTTTTTACCAGGAAATTCAGGAAGAGCAGAAGGATCAGGTTGGTAACAAACTTTCTTTTCAAGTCGGGGATTTTTGGCCTACTAAAGTAAGGATATTTTAATTTCTAACCCTAAAGGTTGTATCTTTAGAACCAAAATCCCCGAAAAGGCTCATGAGAATTGCTGTTAATACCCGCTTATTGCTTAAGGACAGATTAGACGGGATAGGCTGGTTCAGTTATGAAACCCTGAAAAGGATTACCTGCAACCACCCGGATCACGAGTTCCTGTTTTTCTTTGACCGTCCCTTCGAAGAGGAATTTATCTTTGCCGATAATATTACCCCGGTAGTTCAGGGTCCGCCCGCACGTCATCCTTTTCTCTGGTACCTGTGGTTCGAATGGATTGTCCCCGGGCTTCTCAGGAAACACAAGGCCGACGTGTTTCTCAGTCCCGACGGTTACATACCTCTCAGGACGCCTGTTCCCTGTGTTCCGGTAATACACGATATCAATTTTCTACACCGGCCTGCCGATCTCCCCTTTTTCACACGCAATTACTATAATTTCTTCTTTCCCCGATTTGCAAGGAAAGCCAAACTGGTCGGAACCGTTTCCCAGTTTTCGGCCGAGGATATTGCCGATCATTACGGGGTCGGAAAAACAAAACTGAAAGTGCTCTACAACGGAGCTAACGATGATTACAAACCGCTTAAAAAAGAGGAGATTACCCAGGTAAGGGAAAGCCTTACCGGGGGATTGCCATATTTTATTTTCATCGGCACCCTTCACCCCAGGAAAAACGTGGCAAACCTTCTGAGAGCCTTCGAGATTTTCCGGAAAATGTCCCCTCTGGAATACAGGCTGGTGATCGTTGGGGAAAAAATGTTCCGTACCCGCGAGATCGAACAGGCATACTCGAAAATGAAATTCAGGGATGAGGTGATTTTTACCGGCCGTCTCAATCCACAGGATCTTCACCGTACTCTCGGGGCTGCCTCTGCCCTTACCTTTGTGCCCTTTTACGAAGGATTTGGTATTCCTCTGCTGGAGGCCATGAAATGTGGGGTTCCCGCCATCGCTTCCCGGGCCACCAGCCTTCCGGAGGTGGGGGAAGATGCCGTTCTATACTGTGATCCGGACCTTCCGGGAGATATTGCCCGGGCTATGCTGGAACTCTCGGGTGATGAAGAGCTTCAAAAGAACCTTAGGAAAAAGGGGTTACAAAGGGCGAAAAAATTCTCCTGGGACCAGACTGCCGAAAACCTCTGGGAAGCCATTCAAAAAGCCGGAAATAATCATGCTTAAGCCGTTTCACACTGCCGGGGTAATCGAGGCAGGATGTGATGAAGCAGGAAGAGGATGCCTGGCCGGCCCTGTTTATGCGGCTGCCGTGATTTTACCTCCAGGTTTTGACCACCCTTTTCTGAACGACTCAAAACAACTCAGTGCTGCGAAAAGGCAGGAACTGAAAACCGAAATTCTGGAATCTGCCCTCTCCTGGTCGGTTGCTTCTGCCAGTGTAGAGGAAATTGATTCCATGAATATCCTCAGAGCTTCATGGCTGGCCATGCACAGAGCCATCGAACAATTGAATATCAGACCTGCACACCTTATTGTTGACGGAAACCGCTTTTTGCCTTTCCAGGGGATCAATCATCACTGCATAGTAAAAGGGGATGGTACCTTTTTTTCGATCGCAGCTGCTTCGATTTTGGCAAAAACCTTCAGGGATGAATTCATGGATGAACTTCATCGGGAATTACCCCATTATCAATGGGATAGAAATAAGGGTTATCCTACCCCAGCCCATCGTGAAGGCATAAAAAAATTCGGTGCCAGCGAATGGCACCGAAAATCTTTTCAGTTGCTGAACACCCAAACAGAGCTTCCTTTAGGGTAAAAATCAAAAGGCCACCCCGATATTAATCCCTGCCCTTACCGAGAATCCTCCATTGAAGGTACCGAAGTCCAAATCCACATCGTTTACATTATCTTCATAATCAATGTTTGCAGTACTATAGGAAGGGCCTATAAAAGCACTAAGGCTGATTACATCCTTGAATACCCGTTGAGCTCCTACCAGGAGTCCGCCTCCAAAGATGGTAATAGATGCTTTTGCATAGTCGGGATCCATGGGGTCGAGATCGGCCGATTCACCATTGTAGCTGTGATATCTGAGGAAGGGTGCTATGAAGGCGCCGTTGGGAGCTTCGCGGGTCTCCGAAAGGTAATAGCGAAATTCAGGTGTAATGGCGAATCCGCCGAGTCCGGTACCGCTTACCTTCCAATCGAGATAATAAAATCCGAGCTGAAGACCCATATCGGGGTTCAGGACTCTCTCATAGGCCAACACGTAGGTGCGAAAGAGAGGAGCACTCAGGCTGGTTTTAATAAGGTTGCTTTTAACCTGTGCATGGGAAACCAGGGAGCCCAGAAGGAAGATGGCAAGAATGGTCAGTGTGATCTTTTTCATGCGTATCTGAGTTTTAGTGATGAATTGGAATGGTTCAACTAAGTCACAGATACGTATTTCAGAAAGAACGGTTTCAGGAAAGTCTATTCCTCTTTCTTTTTTTCGGTCTTTTGGAGTCCCAGTTCATCCAGTTGAGAAGGATCTACTGGTGAAGGGGAATCGATCATTACGTCCCTTCCGGCGTTATTTTTGGGAAAAGCGATCACATCCCGGATGGAATCGAGTCCGGCGAATAAAGAAACCCAACGGTCGAGTCCGAAGGCGATCCCCCCATGTGGAGGTGCACCGTATTTAAAAGCATTCATAAGGAATCCAAATTGTGCCCGGGCTTCCTCATCGGTGAAGCCCAGTACCTTGAACATTTTCGCCTGAAGATTTTCATCATGGATCCTGATCGAGCCGCCTCCGATCTCCACTCCGTTGATCACCAGATCGTATGCAATGGCCCTTACCGAGCCGGGATCGCTGTCCAAAAGCGGGATATCCTCCTTAACCGGAGAGGTAAAGGGATGATGCATGGCATAGAACCGGGAGGTTTCTTCATCCCATTCCAGCAGGGGGAAATCAACCACCCATAAAGGCCTGAAGATTTTCCTGTCCCGGAGATCCAGCCTCGAACCCATCTCCAGTCTGAGTTCCCCGAGCTGCTTAAGGGTTTCGTTTTTCTTACCGGCCAGTAACAGAAGCAGATCACCGGGTTTGGCATTTAGTTTTTCAGCCCAGGTCTGCAAATCCTCCGGACCGAAAAACTTGTCGACCGACGATTTAAAACTACCGTCTTCATTGTATTTCACATAGATCAATCCTTTGGCACCGATCTGGGGCCTCTGCACCCATTTCGTAAGTTCATCCAGTTCTTTACGGGAATATCCTGCACAACCCGGTGCATTGATCCCTCCGGCATATTCCGATTGATCAAAAACCACAAAACCCTTACCTTTTACCGTTTCGCTGAGTTCCTCAATTTCCATCCCGAACCGGATATCGGGTTTATCGCTTCCGTATTTCTCCATTGCGGTAGTAAAGGGCATTCTGGGGAGCTTTTCCTTCATTTCATACCCGAGTACCGAGGCAAACAAATGTTTGGTGAGTCCTTCGAAAGCATCGAGCACATCGTCTCTTTCCACGAACGACATTTCGCAGTCGATCTGGGTAAACTCAGGCTGGCGGTCCGCTCTCAGATCCTCATCCCTGAAGCACTTCACAATCTGGAAATACTTATCGAAGCCCGAAACCATCAAAAGCTGCTTAAAGGTCTGGGGAGACTGTGGCAGTGCGTAGAATTGTCCGGGATTCATACGGGAAGGAACAATAAAATCCCGGGCTCCCTCAGGGGTGGATTTGATCAGAACCGGGGTTTCCACTTCCAAAAAATCCAGTTCGCTCAGGTAAGATCTGACCTCATGGGTCATTTTATGCCTGAGCTCCAGGTTTTTTCTTACCACTTCCCGTCGGAGGTCCAGGTAACGGTATTTCATTCTCAGGTCATCCCCGCCATCGGTATGGGTTTCAATAGTGAAAGGGGGCAGATCCGATCGATTCAGGATCTCGAGTTTTTCCACCATAATCTCAATTTCTCCCGTGGGAATGTTCGGGTTTTTGTTGCTCCTTTCCTCGACACTTCCGGTGGCCTGAATAACAAATTCCCTGCCCAGTCTGCGGGCTTCCTTACAGAACTCCGGTCGGGTATCCATGTTAAAGACCAGCTGGGTAATTCCATAACGGTCGCGAAGATCAATAAAGGTCATTCCTCCAAGGTCCCTTGATTTTTGCACCCATCCGCTAAGGGTTACGCTTTTTCCCTGATCTTTAAGGCTGAGTTCACCGCAGGTATGTGTCCTGTACATTTCTATATGATTTTGAAGGTTTGGATACTTGTGTTTAAAAGCTTTTTTGTTAGATTCACTCCGTAAATCTGTGCGAAAATAAGAAGAATACACAAACCCTCAACAGAATTGATGAACTATTGAGAATGAATTATCCTTTGTTTTCCGATGAATATTTTATGAATGAGGCTCTCAAAGAAGCCCATAAAGCCTTCGAGATGGACGAGGTGCCGGTGGGGGCGGTGATCTGTGTGAACAACCAGATCATTGCACGGGCCCACAACATGACCGAAGAGCTTGAAGATGTGACCGCACATGCCGAGATCATGGCCATTACGGCTGCCGGGAACCACCTGGGATCGAAATACCTGCGCGATTGCAAAATGTATGTTACGCTCGAGCCCTGCGTGATGTGCGCCGGAGCCCTCAGATGGGCTCAGCTTTCCATGGTCATTTATGGGGCAGCCGATCCCAAAGCCGGGTACTCCATGACCAGTAAATCCATCTTACATCCTAAGACCCAAGTCAGATCAGGGATCCAGGAAAATGAATGCCGCTTTTTTATGCAGGAATTTTTCGAAAGGAAAAGAAACTAAAACCTGGGGTCCTCTTCGGAAGCTTCGATGCCAAAGCCCGCTTTTTTAAGATCTTCCCAGAATCCGGGGTAGGACTTACTAACCACTCCGGGATCCTTGATTTGAAGTCCGGGCGAAACCCAGACCATAGGCAGCAGTCCCATCGCCATCCGGTGGTCCTTGTAGGTATCCAGGCTTATATTGCCACCGGGAGTCAATTTCACCGGTTTCTCCCACCAGATCTCGTCACCGGATTCCGTCGACTCCAGCTTGATTCCAAATTTTTCCAGCTCCCGGGTAAGGGCATGGACCCGGTCTGTCTCTTTGATTCTCAGGCTGCGGCAGCCGGTTAAACGGAAGGGGATTCCCCGGGCGGTGCAATACGGAACCAGGGTCTGCACCAGGTCGGGATTGTCGCGGAAATCGTATTCGAATTTGGTTTTGCGGACAGACGAGGTTTGCAGGATGAGTCCTTCCCTGCTGAAGTGACCCTCCACTCCGAGTCCGTCGAAAATCCCGGTGAGCGCGCGATCGCCCTGTAAGTCGGTTTCTTTGAGATCCCTGAGCAAAACTCTTCCGGAAGAGGAAATTCCGGTGAGGGTAAACCAATAGGATGCGGAGGACCAGTCGGGTTCGCAAACCACCTCCGTATCGTTATACATCCCGGGTACTATGCTGATGATATTCGCTTTCCGTTCGCAGGAGATACCCTTCATCTTCATGAGATCGAGGGTAAGGTCGATGTAGGAAGAGGAGAGAATATCCCCTTCCAGTATTATCTCCAATCCCTTTTCCAGAGCCGGGCCAATCATCATAAGCGCGCTGATATACTGACTGCTGATACCGGCGTTGATACGGATTTTCCCACCTTTCAGAGGCCTGCCCTGAATGTTCAGGGGAGGAAATCCTTCTTTTTCAGTGTAGTCGATCTCTGCACCCAGATCACGCAGCCTTTCGACCAGTTCCCCTATCGGCCTTTGCTTCATTCTTTCGGTTCCGGTAAGGGTGAAGGTCCCCGGACGGATGGCAAGGAAGGCGGTAAGGAAACGCATGGCCGTACCTGCATGTCCCGCATCCTTTTCCCGGGAGTCTGACTCAAGATTTTCCCGGAGCAGGCGGGTATCATCGCTTTCCGAAAGGTTGCGAATGGGAAACCCTCTGAGGCTGAGTGCCGACATGATGAGAAGGCGGTTGCTGATACTCTTGGAAGCGGGGAGGGTTACTTCAGCCGCTAAATTTTTGGGAATTCGGCTTATTCTATATTGCATAACATACGATTACCTGACAAATGTAAATATTTTTTAAAAGCATTTCGATTATACTTGCGTTCACCAAATGTTTTAAATCCCGCAATTAATCATTCTTTTGATCAATTTTACCATGGAAGTATCAGATTTTCAAAACACCTCTGTTGCCTTCTCCATCCGGTCCAACCGCGAACTGAAATGGGCCTTTTGGATGTTCAGACTGTTAAGTTATACCTGGTTGGTGAGTCTTGCCAACTCGGTCATGATGTTTTTCTCCCGTCTGGGATTCCCCATTAACTGGCTTGTGAAACCCACGGTATATAAGCAGTTCGTAGGGGGTGAGGTTATCTCCGAATGCAAGCCGGTAATTGAGAGGCTGTCGGCAGGCGGAGTGAAATCCATACTCGATTACTCGGTGGAAGGTGAGGAAGACGACGAGGATATTGAAAAGGCTCATGCGGAAACCCTGAGGGTGATTGATTTTGCCGGAAAGCACCCGGATATACCCTTTGCCGTATTTAAACCCACCGCCTTTATCCGATCCTCATCGCTTGAGATCTTAAGCGAGGATCCCGGGAACGCATCGGAGGCTGTGAAGGCAGACGGGGAAAAGTTTATGGAAAGGGTTGACAGGCTTTGCTCCAGGGCTTATGGATACGACCTGCCTGTACTGATCGATGCGGAAGACAGCTTTTATCAGAATTTTATCGATGAAACGGTATACCGTATGCAAAAAAAATACAATGCCGACAGGGCCATTGTTTTCAATACCTACCAGATGTACCGCTGGGACCGGGTGGATATACTGAAAAGGGACATTCAGAGGGCCAGGGAAGAAAAATTTTTTCTGGGTGCCAAATTCGTGAGGGGAGCCTATATGGAAAGGGAAAGAGAAAGAGCGAGACTGAAGGGGTATAAGGATCCCATTCAACCCGATAAGGAGTCGACCGACAGGGATTATAACCTCGGATTGAAGATCTCGGTGGATAATATCGATATTGTATCCGTCTTTAACGGAACTCATAATGAATACAGTTCGGCTTACCTGACACAATTGATGAAAGATCAGGGAATTGAACCGGGAGATGACCGGCTCTGGTTTTCGCAGTTGTACGGGATGAGCGATCATATAAGCTTCAACCTGGCCAGGGAAGGCTATAATGTGGCCAAGTACGTTCCTTATGGTCCTGTGAAGCATGTACTTCCATACCTTACCCGGAGAGCAGAGGAAAATACCTCGGTTAAGGGCCAGACCGGAAGGGAGCTGGGACTGATCAGTACCGAGTTGAGGCGGAGGAAGCACGAACGCCTTGCATAAAAATGGGCAGGATCGGGTTCACAGGAAAAATATTCGTTATCTTTAAGGAAAATTTCCCTCCGGCCCATGGTTATTCAGAATAAAAGACAAACCATCAATATCTGGCTGCAGAAATTCGTGGCTACGGTTATATTCACCCCCACAGTGATGGTTTTCTCATTCTCCCGCTTTTTTAATCAGCCGTTTTTGGGCATAGAAAGGGCTTTCTGGATCATCGGGATCTGTGTACTTTACCTGGGTGTAATCGTATATCATCAGATCCTGAATCCCTATTTTGTCTATTTTAATGACAACGGGGATAAGCTGATTATTCGCTTTTACCCGGTAAGGGCCTTTAATCAGAAGAAAAATGCCATTGAGATCCACAAAAACAGGCTGGTGAACTTCAAGATCTCGAGGAAATCGGGAAAGGATTATCTGAGCATCTTCGTAAGGTTCAAAAAAGAGGTGGGGAAATATCCCTCCATTTCCTTAAGCGCTTTATCCTCCGATCAGAAAGAGCAAATCCGGAATTCCCTGGAGGAGATTATCCGGAACAATCCCTAAAATCTTTCCCCGGAAAAGCTGATTTTTGGAGCTGATTTTCCATTAATGGGAAACAGATTTTCCATGATGGACAAAAACCGCTTTCTACTTGCGCTTTCCATGATTCCTTCCGTAGGTTCGATTACGGCCAAAAAACTCATTGACCATGCCGGATCGGCGGAAGCTGTATTTAATCTGGAGAAAAGGGAACTTCTCGGGATCCCGGGTATTGGCAGGATACTGGCAGAAAGGGTAAGCGAAAAAGGGATCCTGGAAAAAGCGTTGGCAGAGGAGGAATACTGCAGGAAAAAAGGAATACGGATAATCGGGATCTGGGATGAGGATTACCCCGGAAGACTGAAGGAATGTGCCGATGCTCCGCTCATCCTGTTTTACCGGGGCCGGGATGTGCTGAAAGGTAAACGAATTGTGAGTATCGTCGGGACTAGGAGGGCCACATCCTATGGATCAGTGCTGACCGAAAAGCTTATTCAGGACCTGAGCGATTACTATCCCGAAACGGTTATTGTAAGCGGATTAGCTTATGGGATTGATTACCTTGCGCATTCGGTTGCCCTTAGTTCGGGTCTGAATACGGTGGCGGTGTTGGGACACGGACTTCAGACCATCTATCCGGCCGAGCACCGGGGGGCGGCCATGAAGATTCTGGAGCAGGGCGGACTGGTCACCGATTTTCATCATTGGGAGAAACCGGAAAGGAACAATTTTATTAAGCGAAACCGGATTATTGCCGGACTGGCAGATGCGACCATTGTGGTAGAGTCGGGTATGACGGGAGGGGCTTTGATCACGGCCGACATCGCCTTTTCTTACAATCGGGAGGTTTTTGCCTTTCCCGGGAAAGTAGGCCAGGCGCGATCGGAGGGGTGCAATGATCTGATAAAGAGAAATAAAGCAGGATTAATTGAAGGGTTACGGGATTTTGAATATTTTATGGGCTGGCAAAGGGAAAACCAACAAAGCCCATTCAGGCAAAGGATGCTTTTTCTTGAATTTACCGATGAGCAGAAGGTTATCCTGAAAGCTCTGGAAGAGGGGGAAACCCTGAACCCCGATTCCATTAGTCTTTGTACAGGCATTCCCGTGGGCAGGGTATCGGCAGAACTTTTCGACCTGGAACTGAAAGGAGTGTTGAAAGGTCTTCCCGGGAACCACTACCGGCTTCTTTAAAAGTTCAAATGCTGTAAAACATTACAGATTATAAGCAATGCGAAACCCTGTCTTTTGTGGAAGGTAGTTGATTCCTGCTGAAGAATATAAAAAACCACTTTTAATTTATAAGCGGGAAAATGGGAAAAAAAGTAAGTTTGTTTAACCGTTAAACTTTAAAAACATTCAGTTATGGACCCCAGAGTAGAAAAATTTATGGCCGGTATAAAGGCCAAGAACCCTGCCCAGCCGGAGTTTCATCAGGCCGTGATGGAAGTGGCAGAAACCCTTATTCCTTATATAGAGGAGAATCCGAAATATAAGTATGCGCGCATCCTGGAAAGGATCACGGAACCGGAAAGGATCATCATTTTCCGGGTACCCTGGGCCAACGACAAAGGAGAGGTGGAGGTTAACCGCGGATTCAGGATTGAGATGAACAGCGCAATCGGCCCTTATAAGGGAGGACTCCGGTTTCATCCAACGGTAAACCTGGGAATTCTGAAATTTCTTGCATTTGAGCAGGTTTTTAAGAACAGTCTCACCACCCTGCCCATGGGTGGAGGAAAGGGAGGATCCGATTTTGATCCCAAAGGAAAATCGGACAATGAAGTGATGAGATTCTGTCAGAGTTTTATGACTGAGCTGTACCGGCATATAGGACCAAACACCGACGTGCCTGCAGGGGATATTGGAGTCGGAGGAAGGGAGATAGGCTTCCTTTTCGGGCAGTACAAAAGGCTCAGGAATGAATTCACGGGGGTTCTTACCGGAAAGGGGCTTGAATGGGGAGGAAGTCTGATACGTCCGGAAGCTACTGGTTATGGTGCGGTATATTTTGCGCAGGAAATGTTGAGTACCAGGGGTGAATCCCTGGAAGGAAAGATATGTGTGGTGAGTGGTTCGGGCAATGTGGCGCAGTTCACGGTTCAAAAGATCAACGAACTGGGCGGGAAGGTGGTAACCCTTTCCGATTCTGGTGGATATATCTATGATCCGGAAGGAATTGACAATGAGAAACTGGCGTTTGTGATGGAACTAAAAAACATCCGGAGAGGCCGGATCCATGAGTATGCTGAAAAATACGGGGTGGAATATGTGGAAGGGGAAAGGCCCTGGGGGGTTAAATGTGATGCAGCCTTCCCTTCAGCCACCGAAAATGAGATCGGAGAAAAAGATGCGGAGACCCTGGTATCCAACGGATGCATGGTTGTCTCCGAAGGAGCCAACATGCCTTCCACACCCGAAGCCATTGAAGTTTACCTGGACAGGAAGATCCTTTATGGCCCGGGAAAGGCCGCCAATGCCGGAGGGGTGGCGGTTTCGGGACTGGAAATGACCCAGAACAGCATGAGGCTCCCCTGGTCGAGGGAGGAAGTGGATGAACGGCTTCAGACCATCATGAAGAACATTCACCGCAGCTGTGAAACCTACGGAAAAGAGGAAGATGGATTCATTAATTATGTGAAGGGTGCCAATATCGGAGGTTTTGTAAAGGTTGCCGATGCCATGCTCGCACAGGGAATCGTATGATCTCTTTTCATCCGAGGCTGACTTCGCGGTGTTTCATTCACCAGGATCCGTGATACATTCCAAACCGCTGATATTTTATTAACTTTGCAGGGTTAAAAAAATTAAAGCGGAGGAAGGTTAGATTCCTGCGTTAACAAGGGAAGGGAGATTGAAAATGCTTATTGATTCGCACACCCATCTTTATCTGGAGCAGTTTGATGAGGACAGAGACGAGGTGATCGGGAGGGCTCTCAGGGCAGAAGTGGATAAAATGTTACTGCCGAATATCGATTCAGGAACCATAAGTGATTTAATGACCCTTTGCCGGAAGTTTCCGGATCATTGTCTTCCCATGGCTGGATTACATCCTACTTCGGTAAGACAAAATTTCCGGGAGGAGCTGAAGAAGATCAAGGAGTTACTGGATGAGGGTGGATTCATTGCCGTTGGCGAGATTGGAATGGATCTTTACTGGGATAAAACCTACCGGAAGGAGCAGGAGGAGGCACTGGGCATTCAAATTGAATGGGCGGTTGAAAAAGACCTTCCGGTTGTGATCCATTCCCGGGACTCTTTCGATGAGATCATTGATGTACTCGATTCAAAGACTGATCTGAATCCCAGAGGAGTTTTTCACAGTTTTACCGGTAACAGGGAACAACTGGAAAAAGCGCTCAGCTTTGATTTTTATATCGGGATCAACGGGATTGTAACCTTTAAGAACTCGGGGCTGGAGGAAATGGTCAGAGAGATTCCGGCCGACCGACTCCTGCTCGAAACCGACAGCCCCTTTCTATCGCCTGTGCCCAGAAGGGGAAAAAGAAATGAAAGCAGTCATTTGCCCTACATCGCTCATAAGATTGCAGAAATTACCGGCCGGGATTTTGAGGAAATATCCCGGACCACCAGTGCCAATGCCGGGATTTTATTTACTATTTGAGAAGATAAGATGAAGAAAAGGTCTGTACTGATCCTATATACAGGGGGAACCATAGGAATGGTTCACAATCCTAACACCCGAACTCTGGACCCCTTCGATTTCAATCAGATATCCGATCAGGTTCCGGAGCTTCAGAAGTTCGGATGGAACCTGAATACGGTTTCCTTTGACCCACCCTTGGATTCGTCCAATATAGGTCCGGCTATCTGGGTGAAAATGGCAACAATCATTTACGAGAATTATGAAGACTATGACGGATTTGTGATCCTTCATGGAACCGATACCATGGCTTATTCGGCTTCGGCCCTGAGTTTTATGCTGGTAAATCTGGATAAACCGGTGATTTTTACGGGGTCCCAGCTTCCCATTGGCATCCTGAGAACCGATGGACGTGAAAACCTGGTAACCGCCATCGAGATCGCCGGTTCCATGGAAAATGAAAGACCGGTGGTCCCCGAAGTCTGTATCTACTTCGAAAACAAATTATATCGGGGTAACCGCACCACCAAGATCAATGCAGACAATTTCAATGCTTTTCAGTCGGCCAATTACCCACCCCTCGCCGAGGTCGGGATCGACATCCGGTTCAACCGGCAGGCAATTCTCTATCCCCGCGATAACAAACCCCTGGAGCTAAGGACAAAATTCGACAACCATGTGGCAATCCTGAAACTCTTCCCCGGGATGAACAAGGAATTTATTGATTCCATCCTGGGAATTAAAGGACTGAAAGCCATTATCCTGGAAACTTTCGGCTCGGGCAATGCCCCGGCCGACGAATGGTTCATCAAAAGGATCAAAAAGGCGGTGGATAACGGGATCTATATTCTTGACATAACCCAATGTTATACCGGAACCGTCAGCCTGGGCCGGTACGAAACCAGCCGGAAACTTCAGGAGATCGGAGTCATTTCGGGTTATGACATAACTACGGAAGCTGCGGTAACCAAGATGATGACGCTGTTCGGACTGGACCTTCCCAGGGAAGAAATAATAATTCGTTTAAATAGCAGTCTTAAAGGTGAAATAACCATCACTTAATACCTTGGTTTAATTATTTTTTTGTATTTTGCGCCGCGATTTTGGATTGGCTTCCAGGATGTCCGGAATTTTTTTGAGTCCGGATTTTATTTTGATATACTGATATTTAGGAGCTGGAAGGAAGCCGTAATTGAGTAGGATGGTACTTTGAAATTTTGATCCCTGAAAGCATTTTGAAGAACATTAAATCCCTGAGGTTATCAACCTAAAGGGATTGTATGGGAAAAAGATAAACCGGAGAGATGCAGGAGTGGCTTAACTGGCACGCCTGGAAAGCGTGTGTACCCCTAAAGGGTACCGAGGGTTCGAATCCCTCTCTCTCCGC
>CAZNFR010000016.1:12058-54755 GCA_964572225.1 uncultured Bacteroidaceae bacterium | reverse complement strand
CTTTTGGCGGAGTAAAGGTAAAGGGCTTTTTTCCCGGGTTGTTCAGGGGCATCCTTAACCTCACATTTATTGCTAGGATGAATATCCTCCTGGTAAATATACCTTCGGATCCAGTGGTCAAGTCCTGACTCGAAATTTCCATTTTCCAGTTTTTGGTTTTTGGGCAGCTCCCAGCGGAAGTAGTACCATAAAGGGTAGTCAGCCTGGGTTATGCTCCTCATTTTTGCGGGATAGCGGTAAACATCCTCGGCAACGGTCTTAAAATCAACCACCGCGTTTTCTCCGCTAACCGAAACAAATGCCACTCCCTGGCTGGGTCCGCCATACAGATCCTGTTCGCCGAAGGCCCTTGGTCTGTATCCTGCAGCCGGCAGATTAATGAATTTCATCCCTTTGTATTCAACCGCCGTTTTAATGGAGGCTTTGAGCGGAATATGGACATGGCCGCTAAAAACATATTTCACATTCCCATGCTGAGCAAGGATATCGGTAAGGGTTCTTTTTACATAGGGCGATTCTGCATATTCGGTAAGAGGATCAATTCCAATGGGGTGAGCCGGTACATGATGAAATACCATAACAGGTTTATCCCTGTTTGCATCAAGATCCGTTTCAAGCCATTCAAAATAGTGAGGGTGCCTTCTCCAAAAACTACTTCTGAGAGGATCGGGCCAAACAATGAAATGCCATTTCCCCAGATCAAAAGAATACAGAAGTTTGTCGGTTTGATTGACACGGTATTGGGCTTCGTAATAATTTCTTAAGGATTCATGATTATACCCGGGTTCAAAAGCTGCACTGTATTTTGATTCATGATTACCAATTTCATACAGAATCGGAGTATTAAGCTTTTTAAAATAGGATTCCATCTGAAGGAAGTACTCTTCGGGGCCCTGCCCGTCAACAATATCCCCAAGCATTAAGGTAAAGAGGGGCTGAGGATCCATTTCGTTTACGATTCGAATACTTTCTTCTACCCAGGCATTGTGGATTTTTATTCGGGTTCCCATTTGATTTTGAAATTCCGGATCTCCCCCCTGAGGATCTGCCATAATCGCAAAACTGAACTCATTACCCTGATTGCTTATGCCGGCGGTAGAGAGGTTTAGAGGGCCAATCTCTTTGTCCATCAGGTAATTGATAATCAGGTGGGTTCCATTTTCCATTATCCTGATCTCATGCCTGGAAATGAGTTCTGCAAGGCTGATCCTCGTTCTCTGACGTCCATTTCTAATGTTCAGGCGTGTGGATGGATTAAATCCATCCAATCTGACAACCAGAACATCAAAATCCCTTCCTCCCGGAGTTCCTTCATAAATCCTCTTCCCCGGGTCGTAAGCATCCTCTGTCGCTTCGAAAAAATACTCCCTTATACTCAAAATATTTCCGTTATCGACACTGATAACCGATTTATATTCTGTTCTTCCGGCCGGTTTCTCATTTTTAAATTCCAATCTGATAAGGACATGCCCCTCTTTGGTGACAATATCATCCAGGGACTTCACTTCCCGGAAAATGGGAATGTCCGTATTATGGCTTCTGTTTTGGAATGCAGGTGCTCCGGGTTTAAGTACCAGAGCAGAGGCTCCAAGGCCTGCTTTTTGAATAAAAGACCTTCTTTTCATCAAAACGTAATTTATAGTGTAGTTCTTAACTTTTTCAAATTATCCTTATCCCGAAAGCGCAAAGCATGATTTGCCATTTTCCAGGAGAAAGAATAGCAAAAAACTGAAAAGGGATCAGGATCCACCAGTTCGGAAAAAGGTACCGCTTCCGACATAATCATTTTTGCCACCCCATTTGGGTTTCCAATCCGTTCTTTTCTGTTCATTCCCATCCAGATCATGATGTGTAAAATTGATCCTTATGGCTTCCCAGTCCTCGCCCTGCTTTTCTCTGATAAACCTCAACGGGATCAGAAATTCTGCTTCATAGCGATCACCTAGGTTTTTACAGGCATATCTGAGTCCATCTTTCCCGAAGAGTTCGGGTGCAATTAACCCTGCCTGAGCGGGCTTGTAAAAATACAGGGGTACCCCGTCTTCCGAGGGACTGACAATAAGAACCAAATGATCCATAAACTCCCTTGTAGCACGGGAGTTTGAGCGGTAAGGGTCGGTACGGTAATCAAGTCTTATTTCAATCCCGTCCTGTTCCCAGGAGGGAACATCCTTTTCTGAGCTGATTTCTTCATCCCTTATCCTTGCAGCAATATAGAGGTAATCCCGCGTCAGGGCCGCATCAAACACAGCATCTTCTCCCACTTCAATTTCCATAAGCATTTCCTCTGCCTCTCCGTCCATCTCAGGAAGAATATTCAGATTTTTCAATGCAAACAACTCTGGTTTTTTGACATAAAACTCATAGGAGAAAACGGTTTCCTGACCGTTGCTAAAAGTATAGCCGGTATGGAAGTTAATTTTCTGGCTCTCACTAAATTCAGGCAATAGTCTGTAATTTAACGCTATATCCGAATCTGCCCCCATCTCAAGTTCACCGGTAGTGGGGCTGATAATCTGAAGGTCCCCCTTAATGGTTAGCGGACTGTCGCTGGTGTTGAAGAAATAGATCTTTCCTGAAGCTCCTTCTCCTTCAGGATAGGGATAACCCAAACCGGCAATAAGCGGAAAACCCTCAAGGGTTGAACCGGTATTTACATTTTTCAATGCTTCAGAATAGGATTTTTCGGACTCGGGAAACTGACCCAGATCTCCGGTTTGCTTTATCCAATTATCCAGGATGGTCCTGAATTCCTTAATCACACCAGCATATTCAGGATCACCCGCGATATTATGGATCTCATCCGGGTCTGCTGAAATATCATAAAGTTCTTCCTCAGGCCTTGTTTTTTCGAAATAAACGGACTGCACCGGATTCAATTCTCCCTCCTTAAACATTTTCCAGGCCTGTTGGACCGTGGGCCAGTGGTCCCGGTAATTGGACTGCATATGGGAAAGGTCAGGGCGGAAGTTCCGAATATACTTGAACTTCTTTGTTCGAACCGAGCGAATGCGATCCGGGGTCCAGTCGCACCGATCTCTGGCTGACACGACATAGTCCCTCGGACTGTATTGATCGGAAATTAGCGATTGTCCTTCCAGGTAATCAGGAAGATTGATACCTGCGGCATCCAGGGAGGTTGCGGCCATATCGATATGGATGAGCAGGTCATCTTCTGAAGCTTTCATTTCCAAATTCCCCTCTTCCGGAAGTTTAACCAGCATCGGAATGTGAATTCCACCATCATACAGGAATTGTTTATGCCGGTAATTGTCTTCTCCGTGATCTGTGATAAAAAATACCAGAGAGTTCTCCCATCTCCCGGTCGATTTAAGATATTCCACAATGTTTGTGACCATCAGGTCGGTGTAAATGACCGTATTGAGATAATTGGCACGATCGGTCCGGAATGTTTCAGTATCAGGATAATAAGGGGGCAATTTTACCTTATCCGGATCGATCGGGGTGGTGGGTTTATAACTCCTGTTTTTTCCGCCGTATAATTGAAGCTGAAGGAATACCGGCTTATCTTCCGTATTCTTTTCCCATAATTCATTCCAATTTGAATTATCAGATTTCAGTCGAAGACTGGCATCGTAGAGATCCGGTGGGGTTACCAGATTATAATCGGTTTTGGCAGAATAATCATATCCACAGTTAGCCGTGAAATAACCGGATTCACGAAAAAGATCCGGGAGGGTCCGGGTTTCTTCCGGCAGGAAGATTTTTACTTCACCCCTCGAGCTTCGGTGATTATGAGCTCCGGTTGAGGTGGGGTAACGACCGGTTAGAAGGGCTGAACGGCTGGGAGAACAAACCGGTGAGGTCACAAAACAATTCATAAACTGTATGGATTCTTCTGCCAGACGATCAATGCCAGGAGTGTTCACCTCCCGACTTCCATAGCAACCGAAATCGGCACTCATGTCTTCAGCTATGATCCATATGATGTCGGGTCTGACCTCGGTCTCGCGAATTTCATTGCAGGATAGGACGGATAGGAAGCCTCCGGCCACAAGCAGAGTCCCTGGAATTTTTTTGTTCATGGTTTTTAACAAGGATGGGGATTGGGTCATGATGTATCAATTATCTACGGTTTTTACCTATTAAAAAGTACAGGGCCGAACCCAGAATGGGAACGAAAATTATGATGATGATCCAAATCACTTTATCGTTTTCCCTGAGGTTGTTGCGAAGGATATCGATCACTGCGAATACAGGCAGTAGAATCAAAAAAAGGAAGCCGAAAAGGATAAACATGAAAATGCTGAATACACCGGCGCCGGAAAGAATGATCATAATGAGGCATTTTGGTTTTCACGAAAATACGAAAATATTTCGCAACCCAGGGTGTAAGAACCCCCCTGACTGAAGATCAGAACTTTAAGGTAGATTTAAAATGGAATATGCTAAATTGGCAGGGAATTTGATATTTTGTGAGCAAAAACACCCCTGAAATGGCCTATAATCTATGCGATTTCACCCTAAAGAACAATTTTTATCCCATCCTCCGGGAGTATACAGACCAGTTTCTTTTAAAGGTCAGTCCTGAATCCTCACAGATTGTTTCAGATTTTATCTATTATGTCGGGGAAAAGGAGATGGAAGTTGCAGAAAATCATGACGAACTCCTGCTACAATTTCTTATGATCCCTGTGTTCTCCCATCATTATGGGGGTCATGCGCAGGCCCTTTCCGAAGTGAGGTACAATATTCTTAAAAAACTGTATAGCCTAAGGCAAAAGTACAGCAGATTAAAACCTATGCTGGATCCGGTAAGAGGCAGACTTTCTTCAAAATGGTTAACCACACGTAGGAATGATGAATCCAAGGATCCTTCCGTCTCCCTGAGTCGCCTGCTAAACTGGATGGAAGCTAGTGGTGAATTCAGGGAAGAGGTTGCCAGACTACGTAAATTGCAGGCATTTTTAAAAGACCAGTCCATCGAATACAGAAAGCATTTTTACAGGAGTGCGAACTCATTGCGGAATACCTTTCTGAATTTATCCCAGACCTTACTCTCTCCCTTTGTTGCCGGGGTGAAGGATTTTGTAGAATCCAGCCGGGATTGGTATTTTGGTCGTGAAGATTATTTCTTTACAGGCAGAGCTACCGAAGAGTATTATTTAAATATGCTGGGTGCAGAATTGATGAACCGTTCACTTAGAGCGGAATTTGAGAAAACCAGGAAAAAGGTTGTGCTTCTGCCAACCTGCATGAGGACTGCCCCCGAAGGATGCAAAGCCAGCATTAAGGGTAATGAAATGCGATGTGTTGGATGTAATCCTGATTGTAATGCCGGTAAAATCTACCATAAATTCCGTGATCTCGCAGATGAGGTGGTTTTGATACCGCATTCTTCGGATTTTTCCAGATGGCTGAAAAAATGGGAAGGTCAAAAGGATACCGGATTGATTGGCGTTGCCTGCGTTCTGAATTTGTTGCTAGGAGGTTATGAAATGAAGAATCTTAAGATCCCTTCACAATGCGTATTTCTTGATTATCCCGGTTGCAGGAATCACTGGGATATCCATGGACTCGGGATCCCGACAAATCTCAGTCACCCACAGTTGGGTGAGATTCTCAGGCCAAAGGAAGAACTTCAATTTTGATTAATCATCAGACTTGCAGGATTCAATCCTTCACTGTTAAAGATTATCTCACCCGGTTCAACTTCATTCCTAAGCCTGAAAACAAACAGACATTTTCCGTCTATCAGTTTCCGGTTGGGTTCAGAATACAGGGTATGATCGGCCATATCACCATTATCGGCCCCAATAAATTCTAAAGGTCCGGTCGAGTCTCCGCACACCCTGATTCCACTTACCCTGCAAGGAACCCCTTTTTGATCATGGGCAGATACAATTACCTGAATAAGACTGTCTTTTTGAAAGGATCCCGGATATTTGAGAAGTTCAGCCTTCAGTACTACGGGCTTTCCATGAGTTTGCAATGAATGGCTCAGGGTTGGATCTGAAGTCGATCGGGCGGTGATCTGCCCGGGGGTATATGCGATTCTTTTTTTAATCACCCCGTCCGGATAATCAAGGGAAGACAGGGTTGAAACGGACTGACCATTCAGAAGGATCTCCACTTCGCCCTGATTGGTAAAGATTATCAGGTCGGCCGAATCCTTGGTGAAATTCCAGTGTTCGGCGAGAGGAGGCCCATACCACAGAATCTGCCAGGTATTCAGGGTTTCAAGGTAGTTAACCAGGCTGTCATCAACGACGGTAATATGAATCATGGGTTCTTCAGAATAGATACTTTTCTGAAATTGCCCGTAGGGTTTAATAAATCCAGTGGTGGTGATAAATCCGGTTCTGATACCTTTATCCGGCCATCCTCTGGATTCACCCAGGTAATCAATTCCTGCCCATATAAACTGTCCGGCATCAGCACTATCAAGCATGAACCAGGTATTTTTGGAGAAATCCGGCTTTCCCCAGTTTTCTAGATGCCCTTCCCGGTAAACCTTGGTTTCTGACCCAATGAAGGTGTATCCGGGGAATTCTTTTCTCCATTTTTCAAAATCCTCTACCCGGTAGTTATAGCTTACCACATCCGAAAGATGGATAAGGCGGGATGGGTCCTCTCCATGGGGATGCATGGCACAGGTAACCTCTCTTTCCTGATCCAGATCTCTGAACTCTGCATACAAGCTTTCCAGGATTTCCACCCCTCTTTCGGGATCCATTAACTGTTCCATGGTTTCATTACCCGCACTCCATAAGACTACCGAAGGATGATTGCGATCCCTTTTCACAAAACTTTGAAGGTCCTCCTTCCAGGTATCCCTAAAAGGTTTATCATCCCGGGCATAATCTTCAAATTCCGTTTCCCATTTGTCAAATAGTTCATTGATAACTATAAACCCGAGACTGTCACACATATCCAATAATTCGGGTTCATGAGGATTATGGGCAAGTCTGAGTGCATTGACCCCGCATTCCTTCAAAACTCTTAATCTTCTTTCCATGAGGGAAGGATAAAATTCCGCACCGGTTACCCCAAGGTCGTGGTGAATACAAACTCCCTTCAGCATTACTTTTTCACCGTTGAGCACAAAGCCCAGGTCGGGGTCAAATTTTATGTCACGAATCCCAAACGGGGTGACATAGGTGTCCAAAATAGAATTGTTTTTTGAAAGGATATCGGTAACCGCTTCATAAACCACAGGATTACCCGGGCTCCACAAGTCAGGATTATCGACCGTCAATATCTGCTCAATATCAATTTTTTCCTCAATTTGCATTAATCCCGAATTGGTAACGGCTACCCTGCCCCGTATAGGATGATAAATATGGGTGATTACTTTAACTTCTTTGTTCTCTCCGGTGCCGTTAAGGATTTTCATATCCAGTTTGAGGCTGGCCTGCTCTTTGCTGATCCCTGTGGCCCGTATATAACTCCCGAAAGGTTTGATATGCACTTTACCCGCCACAAGCAGAAACACATCCCGGTAGATGCCATTACCATGATACCAGCGGTCTGTGGGTTGGTCTGCGTTATTAACCCTGACAGTCAGTGTATTGCTCTCTCCAAAATTTAGGTATTCGTTAATTTCATATAGCTGTGGAACATATCCGTTAAACTTTCCACCCACTTTTTTGCCATTCAGCCAAATCTCCGAATCCATATAGATCCCTTCAAATAACAGATAAACAGCTTTATCCCGGTAACTCTCCGGAATATCCAGGGATTTCCTGTACCAGCCAATACCTCCTGCAAAAAAGCCATTTGCCGTTCCTCCAGAGTTGTCCTGGTGTATCTTTTCTTCGATTGCCCAATCGTGGGGCAGGTCAATTTTTTGCCAGTCTGAAGGGTCGATCTCACCGGGAACCGAACCTGGGAGGTCGCCTAAATGGAAATGCCAATACGGGTTAAGATTGACCTTTCTCTGGAAATCATTGTTTCTCATGCAGGAGCTGAACAATGATGTACTGAGCGTGATAAGGATCAGGGTTAGGTTTTTTATATTCATAGCTTCGTTGTTTGTTGATAGAACCGCTATTCCCATCTCTATCGGTGGATCCGAACCGGCAATGATCAGGAACCCTTTCCTGGTTGATCCCCTTCAGGCAAGCTAAGTTCGGCCATACGAGAAAAAATGTCGTTTTTTATGGCCAGGTTTTTTGAATCAATAGCCTGTTCGAGGCCCATTTGGGTTTATTAAGGTTTGAGGATAAATTTATCTTTTTTTACTTGGAATTCCAATCGAAATTATTGGATCATGATCATATTGTCCTCAAAATTGTTATATAGGAAAATGCGTTTATGAATGTACTGTTAACCGGAGCAAACGGTTATGTAGGAAAAAGGCTTCTTCCGGTTTTGTTGGAATCCGGACACAAGGTTTTCTGTGTGGTGCGTGACCGGAACAGGTTTAATCCGCGGCTCAACGATTATTCCAGGGTTGAGACTGTTGAAGGAGATTTCACCGATCCCGGATCATTCGGGGATCTGTCAGAAAGGATCGATGCAGCTTACTATCTCATTCATTCCATGAGTTCATCCATTGATGGTTTTGAGGAATTGGAAAAACAGACTGCAAGGAATTTTGGTTCTCTCGCTGAGAGATTGGGGGTGAGACAGGTAATTTTTTTGAGCGGGATCGTAAATACGGAGAAGTTATCAAGACATCTTTCTTCCCGCAAAGCCGTGGAAGAGATCCTTTCCAGTGGAGATTTCCAGCTTACCATTATCAAAGCAGGAATTATTGTAGGATCCGGAAGTGCTTCCTTTGAGATTATCCGGGACCTGGTCGAGAAACTTCCGGTAATGGTCACACCTCGCTGGGTTTTAACACGGACTCAACCGGTAGCCATCCGTGATGTGGTATCGTATCTTACGGGAGTATTGGGAAAGAAGGAGTTTTACAATCATTCATATGAGATAGGGGGGGAGGATGTGCTTTCTTACCGTGAAATGCTTTTGCGATATGCTGAAGTCAGAGGATTGAAGAGATACATTTACACCCTGCCTTTCATGACACCCAGATTATCTTCCTATTGGTTATATTTTGTCACCTCTGTTTCTTATCCATTGGCGGTGAACCTGGTAAACAGTATGAAAACAGAAGTGATAGTGAGGGATAACCGTCTGGAAGAAATGCTCAAAGTTAGTCCTTTAGGTTACCGGGAAGCGATCGAGAAAGCCTTTTTGAAGATTGAACAAAATCTTATTATCTCCAGCTGGAAAGACAGCATGGTAAGCAGTAGTGACCTCTCTTCCCTTGAGCCATTTATTGAAATTCCTGTGCATGGCTGTTTTCACGACCGAAAAAAAAGAAATATCCAGGATCGGAATGCGATTACAGAAAGGATTTGGGCCCTTGGTGGGGACAAGGGCTGGTATTACGCCAACTTTTTATGGGAGATCAGGGGATTCCTGGATAAGGTGGCTGGCGGGGTGGGATTGCGAAGAGGGCGGACTCACCCTACTGAAATCGCACATGGGGATTCATTGGATTTTTGGAGGGTCTTATACGCCGATCGGGAGAAGCCAAGATTATTGCTTTATGCCGAAATGAAATTGCCTGGGGAGGCCTGGCTGGAATTCAGGATCGATGACCAGAATATTCTCCATCAAACAGCTACTTTCCGACCCCGGGGCGTTTGGGGAAGACTATACTGGCTGCTTGTATTCCCCTTTCATCTTTTTGTATTCAGAGGCATGATCAATTCCATAGCAGGTAACAAATGATGGTTTTTTTCGTATAAAGCTTTATTATCCGGGTTTTCATGGACCGCCAGAATTGGCCCGGTCCATTCACAATCCCGCCCCATAGATGAACAATCTTTGATGGTAAATCCGGATTCGAAAGATAAAGCGGTGATGCGAGCAGTATTTGAATTATTTGTCCAAGTGTATGTTTTCAATTTTTAAAAGAAAGAGAAAGGATATTCCGGGAAGCCGGGAGGATGGAATTTTTGACCGTTATCCCGGGGGAGTAATTGAGTTTTTCAGACTTGAAGAAGATGTGCACCGGTTTATGATCTCCAGGCCGGAATGGGAAAAGAACCGAACGGGTAATGAGCTTCCATTCGAGGAGGTTCAGGGGGAAAGGACAACGGTTATATATCAGGTACCCATCCCGAAGAATCCGGATGAAATTTTTGATTTCTACGCTGAACAGTTTCGAAACAAAGGATTGAAGATCTTTTATGCGGAAAACAATGAAGCATTATTGGGAAAACCGGAAGATTGGTTCACTTCTCTTTATCTGACCGGGAAAAATATTTCAGCCTGGTTTGATCTCTCCATTATCATGAGAGGAAAAATCTACGGATATCTCTCCGGTGGGTTAAGGACCGGGAACCATAGTGTTTATGCCTCTGTTTTTGCGGTTAATCATTTCCGGAATAATCGTTATACCGGAATCATTATTACACTATCGCGGAGCAAAACTCATATTTCAATCGGGAACCCACAGCCCGGTTCCTCATCCTGACAAGATCATCCTTTTTTTTTATCTGAAGGGAAAAACTGCAGAAGGGCGGTGTTCTTTTTCCATTATTTCTACCATCTCTTTGACAATTTCAGGATACTCACTGCTTATGTCGGTTGCTTCCGATGGATCGCTATCCAGGTTAAAAAGTAAAACGGGGGAGTCAGGATCTTCCTTGACATTTCGCCTTACAGCCTTCCATTCTCCTTTTCTTACAGCCTGCTTACCACCACGTTCATGAAATTCCCAATACAGATATTCATGCTGAGGTTGTTCCTTACCCAGAAGAACAGGGAGGTATGAGATGCCATCGGTAAATGAGGGAGCTTCCTTACCGGCAAGCTCACAGGCAGTGGGAAGGAAGTCCCAAAATGCAGATAGGTGGCCGGTTTTGCTTCCCGGCTCAATTTTGCCCGGCCACCATGCAATAAAGGGTACCCTGATACCTCCCTCTGTAAGGTCTCTTTTTAGACCATTCAGGATCCCATTGCTGTTGAAAATATCGTTTTTTTCCGGACCGTTGTCACTGGTAAAAATTACCAGGGTATTTTCCGCAATCTCCTTTTCCACGAGCGAGCTAAGTATGTCTCCAACCATGCTGTCAAGACGGGTGATCATGGCAGCATAACTCCTCTCTTCCAGTGTCCATGGTCTGCTGGTGTATGGGTGCAGGCTTGGAGTTTCGAATTTGTAGGGATCAGGGGCTTCCCCGTTATTATGAGGAATGGTAACCGGAAGATACAGGAAAAAACTGGTGTCCGCATTGCTGTCAATAAAATCGAGGGCTTTTGTATGGAACAGATCATTGGAGAAATCAACTTTTTTAGTCGCATATCCACCAAGTCCCCGGGTCCAATGATCTTCCGGAAGATATTTTACTTCATTGTCAAGATAAACTCTCTGGCCATTTTCATACAGGTACTCGGGAAAGGAATTATGAGCATGGACCTGACAATAATATCCGTAAAAATAATCAAACCCCTGGTTCTGAGGATCTCCGGAGGTGTTTTCAACACCCAGTCCCCATTTTCCAATCTGCCCGTTTACGTACCCTTCATCCTTCAATAGTTCAGCCACGGTCACCACTTCATCAGGGATGGGTATTTGGCCGTAGGGATCGGCTTCTTTATTTCCCCTTACATAAGTGTGGCCATTATGCTGACCGGTCATCAGACAACTGCGGGAAGGAGCACAAACAGAAGTTCCGGCATAATGATTTGTAAACATCATCCCCTCCGAAGCCATTCTGTCCAGATTTGGGGTTTGAATAAGTTCCTGGCCATAGGCCCCAATATCATTGTACCCCATATCATCGGCCATGATATAGATAATGTTAGGTTTTAATTCCGGTTTTTCGTTATCCTTTTTGGGTTCCGATGAACAGGATGTGATGGTCAGTGCACCTGTAATAAAAAGTCCGGTTGTGATATTTGTTCTCATTTTACGTTATTTTTCAGAGTATTATTCAGAGGTTGTTATCGGATCCTAAATTTGCAAACTGTCATTATTTGGAATATTCACGGGCAACAGGGTAATAGTCGGGTGGATAATCCAGTTTTCGGTTCCACCAGGAGATCGCTGAAAGACCGGTTTCCAGAGTATTTTTTACTTTCATAATATAAACAGGGTTGCTGACAAAGGAGGTGTCTTCAAGCCTGAAATCCGGATCAAGCCCGGTAAGGAATCCATTCAGGGCGCTTTTCATTTCTTCCAGAACAGGCTGGTATTCCGGACGTGCTGCAAGGTTATTCTGTTCCCACGGGTCATTCTCAAGATCGTAAAGTTGATCGGCCGAGAAATATCCTTCATGATAGCGCGAGGCAATAAGCCCGTGAGCCTGTATTCTGGATCCAAAGTGAGTAATCACGTTGCTTTTCCCTTTTTCCAGGCTGTCCATCACGAAACCAGGGAATCTCATGGCTATGTATTTGTATTTTTTACTGCTAACGGCACGGGTATAGCCTTCTTCAAAATAGATATATTTTCTTTCAAGATCCTGATTGAAAAGGGCTGGTGAGAAATCGGTTCCGTCAAATTGAAGGTCCTGTGGGAGATTGGTTTTTGCGAGACTGGCAAAGCCTGGCAGGAAATCGGTGAATTGTATCATTTCATTGCTTACGGAACCCGGTTCTATCCTGTCTGCCCAGAAGGCCACAAATGGCACTCGTACTCCTCGTTCATAACAGGTTGATTTACCCGGTTCGATGGCATGATCTGCAGTGACAATGATCAGGGTATTCTCAATTTTATGAATTTCCCGCAGCATTTCGGTGATGGCACCTATCTGATCATCAAGGTAGAGTATTCCGGTATTATAATGCCGGATATGATCGGGTACGTTTGTACTTGTGTCGAGGCCCATCTCCAAAAGCCGGTCGAATATAGTGGATCTGGGCGGATGGAATCGGTAAGGATCCTGCATTTTTCCGCCAGGAGTGTAATGGGGGTCGGCCAGAAGGCTGGTATGATGATTTGGACCGTGGTAAGCAGTGGTATTGAGGTGAAGGAAGAAAGGGGTGGATTGATTGGTTTCCTCGAGAAACTCGTATACACCCTGAGTAAACCACTCCAGATTATGATGCCGGGTCTCCGGGATCGGAAGGGTTTCGGGATTTTCCCACTGGATGGATCCGGCAAAATCGGCGCCCGTAAGTTCCTTGACTCTTTGGATCATGGCCGATTGGTGCCTCTTCAGAAGTGTCTCACATTCAGGTGAATCTGGATCAAGTCCGGGTTCAAAGACCGGGATTTCCGGATTCCGTGCCGGGTTATCAAAGTCCAGGTCACCAATGTGAAACTTTCCGACATAACCTGTAAAATAGCCCGCTTCATTCAATACCTCATGGAGGGTTATATTTTCTTCCACAATCGGGGTATTCCAGGAGATTTGGTAGGGTTCGCCCGGAGGATCGGCCAATCTAAACTCTTCTCCCATACTCCTGCCGGGAAACTGGCCGGTCATAACGCTGTAACGACTGGGTGTACAGGCTGCCGATACGGCATAGGCCCGGTTAAAAACCATCCCCTGTGAGGCAAGTTCGTCGATGTTTGGTGTTGGAAGTTTGCCTCCGTAGCATCCAAAGTGCTCAGGAGCTACATCATCGGCCATAATCAGGATTATGTTCGGTGCGGAGTTTTCTTCGCTGCTGTGGTTTGTCTGACAACTTCCAAGTACTGCCAGGGATGCCAGAAAGATATTTGACTTCTTGTTAAGAAAATTCATAGTAAATGATAGATAGTTATTTAATCTGCAAGGGAAAGCCCCCCTGCTGTACAAAGATAGTTTTCCTGAGCCTACCAGCCAGGATTTTGCTGCAGTTTTCCTCCGGAAAGGTTTATTTCGTAAATGGGCAGGGGTAAATATTCGTTCTTTCCTGCCCGGAATCCCTCCATCATGTCCTCGGGATTAACCCATGGATCGGGTAAAAGACTCCAGCGGACCAGGTCAAAGAACCGCTGCCATTCAAAACCAAACTCCACATCCCTTTCATGAATTATGGCTTCAGGAGTGACAGTGGTGAGAGGTTCAAGTCCGACGCGTTCCCTTACCTCATTGATGCATTCCAATGCTAGTTGTGTACTTCCGTTAAGGTGATATTCGGCTTCAGCCAAAAGCAGCAATACATCCGAATAACGCATGAGTTTGAGATTGGTGGGACCGTTATTACTGAAATGGGATGGGTAAAAATATTTCTGCCATCCATAACCCTGGGTGATCCCCACATTGGTGTGCAGATTGGCCTGCCATGCACGCGGTGGATTCCCTGTCTCAGGAAGGTAAACGATGGTATCCCCCGGTTCGTATATTGTGGCGTACCGTCTGGGATCAAAGGAGAGTCCGGCCGGATGGGATTCCGGAGCCGATTCAAATTCATTCACGTATTCTACGGTCGGGATCAGGTTCTTGTAGCCATCAGGTCCGAAATAAAGACAGGTAATGGATCCGTCTGCCTGCCAGCCGCCTTCCCACTCTTCCCAGCCACCGTAGTGAAACTGTATCTCAAAAAGGGATTCTTTGTTATTTTCTGAAGGGTAGGTATTTCCTGAAGGAGATATCAGGTCTATGGCTGCAAAATTACATGCATAGGCATAGATCCAGTCCTTTGGATGATTTCCCAGAGGCTGGATTAAACCGTGGATACCCTGGTCGGAAAGGTCCCTCACCTTCAATAGGTAATGTTTCGCACTATCCCATTGTTGCCAGTAGGTGAAGGTTCGTCCGAGCATGCCCCAGGCTGCCCCTTTGGTAGCCCGTCCTTTATCGGCCGGACCATATTCGGCGGGCAGATCTTCGGCGGCTTCACGCAGATCTTTGGTGATCCCTTCCAACAATGTTTCACGACTGGCATTTTCGTACTGGATATTCACATCCTTAGGAACATAATCAATAAACGGAGGCCTGTTAAAAACAGAAGCTGCATAAAAATGATACAAACCCCGCAGGAATTTCGCCTCTGCCAGCAGCCGCAATTTCAAGTCCTCATCCATCTCGATCGGGGGGATTTTTTCAAGAGCCAGATTGGCCCGGTAAATTCCCTTGTAGAGATAGGTAAAGATCTCCAGGGCCCTGGGCTCGGCAGAACTGATGTTAAACAAATTCCAGCTTGCCTGCTCATGAACCCCCCTGTCGCTAAAGGTGGTAAAAACAAAGAAAAAGTTCACGTTAAACCCTCCGGGATGCTTCAAAGGATCGTAAGCCGAGGTTATCGCCTGAATGGCATGATCCCGGGTCTTATAGAAGGCAGCCTCAGTTAAATTGTTTTTGGGTTCAATATCAAGGTATTCCTCACCACAACCGGAGGAAAAGAAAACAAAAACCGTTATTATAATTGCTATCTTAGAGTTCATGGTTGAAACAGATTAAAAATTTAACTGAATCCCAAACATGTAAATCCTTGGGATGGGATAATATCCGAAATCTATTCCCGCAACCAGGGGATCCTTGCTTCCGATCTCAGGATCGTATCCTTCATATTGAGTGAATGTATAAAGATTATTCACACTGGCATATACTCTCAGGGATTCAAGCATTAAGCGCCGGGCCAGGGTCTCAGGAAACCGGTAGCCGAGCTGAAGGGTTTTGATCCTGAGAAAGGAAGCGTCCTTGATAAACCAGGAAGAAATTCTTGCATTGAGATTTTCATCGATCACGTTAGCCCGGGTTTGTTCATTGGTTGGATTCTCCGGACTCCAGTAGGTATCAAGAACCGAAACCAGCTTATTCTCATCCTTTCCATACCGGTCGGTGCCCAGACTGATCCTGGAAAGGTGGTCCGAATATACCTGCATGTTTTGCATACCCTGAAGGAAAAGCATAAAATCAAAACCTTTCCAGCTGGCATCAAAATTAAACCCATAAACAAAATCAGGAAGTGACTTCCCGATTATGGTCCGGTCCAGGTCGTTAATTACCCCGTCGTTATTAAGGTCCTTGAATTTAATGTCGCCCGGTGAAGTGCCTGACTCCTGTTCTGCGTGAAGTAAAGTATATTCACCGCTGCTGTTTACTACGAGATTGCCCTCTTCATCCTTCAGAAAATCATCTTCCTGAAGTATTCTTTCTGCAACATGTCCATAAAAACTACCAATGGTATGCCCCTCGGTGGTGATGGTATAAGACCGGAAGATATCATCGCTCTCTCCCAGATCCATAACTTCATTCTTCATGGTAGAGAAATTGAGCGACACCGTATAATTAAAATCCCCTTCAAGTTTTCTCCAGCTTCCGTTAAATTCAAAACCACGATTTTGAACCCGTCCAATATTGGCCCAGGATGCAACGGTCGTGGTTGGACCGTAGGCTACGTACTTACCAAAGGTAGTAGATATGGACTTCTGAACAAGCATATCCCTTTGATTTTTCACATAGTATTCGGCGGTCACCTGCAAACGGTTCGCAAATGCATTTAAATCCACTCCAAGGTTTATCATTTCAGCAGCTTCCCATTTTATGTAGGGATTGCTTTGAAAAGACGTTGCTACCGATGAAAGATAGAGATCCTGGTTTACCCCAAAGGTATACCGACTGTTAATAGGGGGATCCAACAAGGCAAAATACCAGTAATCCAGTAGGTTTTCATTTCCGGTCTGCCCCCATCCGGCTCGCACTTTCAGCAGGTTGATCCATCTGCTGTTTCTCAGGAAGTCCTCATTCAGTTTCCATCCTGCAGAGAAGGAGGGGAAGGTGCCATACCTGCCGCCCAGGGGCCCAAAGCGGGTGGAACCATCGACCCTGACACTTGCCGTTAGCAGGTATTTTCCCAAATAGTCGTAGTTTAACCTGGCAAGATAGGATTCGAGTTTGTGTTCCTCCTTTCCTCCGGTAGTTGCCGTGGCCGTTTCGGCCTGATCAAGAACCGGGAGATCCGGGGTGACAATATCATTTCCCACTGCATTTATATATTCCCACTGCATATCGGCAATTTCGTAAGCTGCCATAAGACCGAAATTGTGGTTTCCCAGGTTATTCTCGTACCTGAGAATGTTCGTAAAGTTTAACTCCGTATTATAACTGTTTCTTTCGTCCAGTTTGGACCGGGCATTATCCCTTAACCTGAGGTTTCCCAGGGTATATTCCGGCGACCATTGCGTGGTTTGAGTGCTCCAAAGATTATATCCCAACTTTAATTCATACGTAAACCCTTTGAGAATTTCAATATTGGCGAAAACCGAAGACATTATCCGGTTTTCAAAATAATCGTTCCGGTTCAGAAGTTGTTCTGCGACCGGATTGGTTCTTTCATTATTTCCTGTAAGTGTGTCGGTTGGCCCTCCGAACCCCCCTGTGGCATTCTCATCGTAAAGGGGCATATAGGGAGAGGCAATGGTTGCGACCAGAAGCGAATTGAAATTGGTCAGATGGCTTTCATCGTTTACATTCAGCCTGCTTACACCGATAGATTCCCCAATGGTTATCCGGTCCGAAAGATTAAATTCCGAGTTTGCACGAAGACTGAACCGCTCCAGATCCGTATCGATGATCACACCTTCTTCATTGGTGTAATTTCCGCTGATGTAATACCTTGACCTTTCATTTCCCCCGGAAACACTCAGGTTATAATTATGATTGATCCCGGTTTGGGTCATCTCCTCCTGCCAGTTTGTATCGGTCCCAAGGTTATTATTGGCAGCCCTTGCCGAATCTGAATAAACATTTCTATAGGTATTGGGATTACCAGGGTACTTGGAAAGGTAGTTACCGTAAACAATTTCCATGTACTCCGTATATTCATCAGCGTTCATCATGTCAAAGGTGCGGGGCATGGTAGAAATTGAGGTGGTGGCGCTAAAATTTACCAGTATTCCTTCTGAATTTCCCTTTTTTGTATTGATTATAATTACCCCGTTTGCACCTCTGGCGCCATAAATAGCTGTTGCAGACGCATCTTTTAAAACCTGGGTAGATTCGATATCATTTGGATTCAGGATCCGGAGAGCACTCTCATCGGCCGGAATCCCATCAATAACATACAAAGGCTCCGCATACTGATTGATTGAACCCACCCCTCTGATCTTGACCGAAGCGAGTTCACCGGGTTTCCCCGATACATTAGACACATGAACCCCTGCGGCCCTGCCCTGAAGCGCCTTGTCAAAAGTGCTGAAATTTGATTTGGTCATTTCGTCCACGTCAACCACAGCAACCGACCCTGTGAGATCTTCCTTTTTCTGAACCCCGTATCCAACCACCACGATCTCTTCAAGTTCGGTAAGATCAACCGAAAGGAAAATTTCGAAATAGACCTGATCATCTACACTCACCTCTGCATTCTCATAACCCACAAAGGATATCTCAAGCACATCGTCAGGCCCTGCACTCAGGATAAAATTTCCCGCATTGTCAGTAATGGTACCGGTAGTGGTTCCTGCAAGTTTTACCGTGGCACCGATCACCGGATCCCGGTTTTGGGCATCCAAAATAACACCGTTGATCTCTTTTACCTGGGAAAACAGAAAGGTAGCCGTAAATAAAAGAGGAAAGATCAGAATTATCCTCCTCCTTAGTGAAGTTAATCTTTTCATAGGAAAGAGTTAATAGTTTTAGCTGTTATTCATCAAATATATGAAAAACCCAGGAAACTCAACTCCCCAAAGGCAACTTAAACTTGAGACCGGCCCGGAAAAAGAAATAAGCACCAAAGGCCATGAGGGTGTGGGAGAGATCCAGGTAATTGAACCAGCGGTGAAACGTGACTTCATTCATAAAAACCAAAGCCGAGATCATGGCAAAGGCGATTCCAATGAGCATGAGTTTACTGGCCGGACTTCGGGTCTTCCAGTAAACGTAGAGATGAAGAGGAGTATTTACCACCAGGAGTCCGAAGGCCGAATGGATCTCAACAAATCTAAAATTCAGGGTTGAAAAAGTGAGAACCATGAATATAAGAAGCTCAATAATGTTAGCCCAATCCATAAATTTTCGAAGCCTGGGACTTACCAGAGGCTTAGCATACTGGATCGATGCTCGTTCAAGAAGGGATATGGAAAGCATGCTGGTTAACCACCCCGGAAGTTTCCAGCCAAAACTGAGTAAATAAATAAACCCATGACCTATAAGTCCGCCAAGTGCCGTCGCCAACCCCATGGTAAGAAAGAACCAGTTAAAATACCGGTTATGGAGACCCGGGAAATGAATCTTCTTCAACCTGACGAATGCATAGAAACAAACCGCACTAACCAACAGGTCGGTAAGTACAGTTACAGGTTCTAAAACCCTAATCCCAAAAATATCTGCGTAGGTGTCTGTGGCCAGAAAGTTCATATGCTGCTAACAAGATCTTACTTTTTTTTGTTTAGCCTGAATGAAAAATTTGTGGTTATTGAGCGGTTGTGATTTCAGGCCATAATCAGGAGCCGGGAAATCCGATCAGAAGTTAAAACCATCATCGTAATACCCTTCTCCTTCATCAAAGTCATCGAAATCATCGTCCATCTCGTCCGGGATGCCCAGGTTCTTAAGATCATCAGGATCGAAATCTTCCGCATCCTCAAAATCATTTTCCTGGTCCTCGTAAATCTCAAATTTCTCATCCAGCTTGTTTACCGCCTCCTCAGAAAACGCAAATTCCGGATTTGAATCTTCAAGTGATTCCACAATCGAGGGGTTGAAGCAAAAATTCGTATTATCAAGTATACACTCTTCGATATATTCCGGATCCTTTGCAAAAACTTCCTGCAGGGTCTTTCCTTTGTAATCTCCGAAATCCAGCTTTGAGTTTAAACTATACAATTTCATAAGTCGTGCTCGGTAATAGTGTTCTTTTTATCGTTTTTTTAATTGGCAAATATATTTTTTTTCAATTTCATGTTTACTTCACGCAAGAAAAAAAGATATAATTTTAAACATAAAACAAAGCTGAAATCTTTTTTCCGGATTGCTACTAAACGTACTTTGCGGAATTCAGATACTTCCAGCTCATTTCAATGCTTTCCAGAGGATTCCTTCTGCTCTGGTCCTGTTCAACAAAGAAATATTTCATTCCTGCTTTTTCCCGGGCATCAAAAACCCGGTTAAAGTCGATTATTCCTTCGCCCACTTCTGCAAAAAATTGTTCCTCACCGGCTTCCATATCCTTTACATGCCACAATTCAAAACGACCTGGATAGTTATTAAAGTATTCAACCGGATCATATCCGCCCTTGGTTATCCAATAAATATCGAGCTCCATTTTAACCAATTCAGGATCGGTATTTTGAAGAAGGTAATCGTATGGGAGTTGCCCATCAAAATTGATAAATTCAAAATCGTGATTATGATAAGCAAACTGAATACCGGCGTCATGGCAAATTTCGCCAAATCCGTTGAAGAGCTCCGCATGGCGTTTATAGTCGTCCATCGATTCCCTTTCTTCTGGCTTGAGGAAAGCATAAACCAGGTATTTTGCACCGGCTGTTTTCGCATCTTCCACCGTTACCCGCATGGAATCCAGAATGGCAGATTTTCCTTCACCCGACGAAACCTCCGTAACCGAATGAATACTCGGCAGAGTCATCCCCAGGTCATTGATCAGCTTTTTAAATTCCTGGGGGGGGGTTCCCAGAATTTTCCGGTTTTCATAACCGTAAGCTTCGATCCAGCTATAACCGATCTCTGCTACCCGTTCCAGGGTTTTTTCAAGACTTTCCGCAATCTGATCCCTGAGTGTATAAATTTGAATTCCAATGTCTTTTTTTGAGTCCATATCGGTTGGCTCCGTATCCTGAGCCTGTTTTTGAGTGTTGGATTTACAGGCAATGCCCGGAATTAACGCTGCTCCTGCAGTCATAAGCCCGGCCTGCCTTATGAATTTCCTTCTGCTTTCCATAGTTAAGATTTACTTTTAGTTGTTTATGTAACGTATTTCTTTAAATCTGGTTTGGTATTAACTCCGTTTTTTATCCATGAAATTTAAGAGATTTTTTTTCAGGTTTCGCATTAACCTTCCGCAATTAACGCCTCTTTCCTGGTTTTCCACATTCGGTAATAATACCAGGCGATGCCAGACAAAATAACACTCATTCCAAGCGAGAAAAGAAACCAGTTAAACGACCCGGGAATGTATTGCATTCCCAGATCGTATAAGGCCTTTTTGCCGGTGAGGTGGATGAGTTCATCCAGGGTAAAATGATCAAAAATAAAAGAGGAATAGTCCCAGATAAAGGCCAGGATCACTATCAGGGATCCTGCAATCAACAGACCCCATTCCCGGTTTTTGATAGCCACATTGATCCCCGATTGGGCAAATCCTATGATGGTCATAGAAAGGAATACCATAACTACCGAAAGGACTACGGGTGCAATTACAGGACCCGTCCACGTGGTCGGAATCAGGAACAAAATGTCCCAGGTTAACAGAGACTCCGGCCATCCCAGTAAAAGATAAAGAAAAATGTAATAGAATATATCCCAGATCCCAAAACTATAGATAAACCAGCCAAATCTGCGTGTAGGCGTTTTCCCCGCAATAATCCCCACCGCAAGCAACATAACCAGGGTTGCTGCTTCCCGGAGGATCTCGGTGATCGCGAGTTCGGGCGAAATGGGATTCAGGGGAAACCGGAATCCTTCAGGATAGAGTATCTCCCGGAGATAAACAACCACCGACGACTCCAGAAAGGCCATGGCAATGGCAAACAGGGTGATCCAGTAAAGGGTTCTTTTCACAATCTATGATTCAATAAAATGGTTGATCAATATTAATCATTTGCGAATATAATTCAAACTATTGATCTGCCGGAAATATTGTTAACTGCAAATTCAAAAAAAATCCGGGAGCTCTTCCCGGATTTTAACAAGATTTATTCATCGCCCACGATAAACCCTCGACTGTATTTTATCAGTTTAGAACCCTGTTTTGCTTCAAATTTCAACACATAAGTCCCCCCTTTCAGATTCTTCAGGTCCACATAAACCTCGTGGGTTCCGGCCGGAAAACTTCCCAACTCCGAACCCGATGCCAGTTGCCCGTTCAGGGTATATATCCGGTATCCGGCCGGCATCTCGCTGTCGATCGAAAATCTGAGCTTCAGATGATCGGCCGCCGGATTGGGAAATAAATTGAATTTTCTCTCAGCCCCGAAGGTGTCATTCCCGGTACCGAGCTCAACACGGCCCCTGCCCTTTGCCCCCTTATTGTCAACCGCTACCGCTGTAATAACCACGCCCCTTATATCTTCCGGAGCATCCTTCCACTCAAAGGCAAACGGTGCCCGGTCAGTTTCCCCAATTTTGTGCCACCCCTGGTAAAACTCAACTTTCATAACCGTTCCGTCAGGATCATTCACCTCCGGCTGAAGGACCAGCGTCTGTGTTCCGGATTTTTTCTCGACTACGAGCGGAAAGAATACTTCGGGCGCCTGATTTGGAGTAAATTCGCTTACCCCCGAGCTGCTCAGCAGCCCGTAGGTAAAGGAAGTCAGCGCCATCTGCTGATGTATGGTATATTCATTGGTTGGCGGACAATACCGGTTGTCAAAGTACATTTCATGAACAGGCCACCGGGTTTTATCCGGGTGTATTCTCAACATCGCAAACTCTGCTGAATGCGGACCGTTTGGGGTAGGAAACCAATCCCGGTTTGTGGGACCGTAAGGAGTAATTCCAGGAATCATATCCTCCCGTCCGTCAGGATGCCACCAGGTATCAAGATGCAGGACCTGAAGCGGATGCCGGTCCCCATAACCGGTCATCCATAGCATGTTCAGCGGATTCCCGCCCATGTAATAATCAACAGTGGTAAGTGCTGCCCTGAGGTATTTTTCCTCACCGGTGATCTTGTGCATAATCAGGGCCGGCACCACCCTTGGGGTCGTAGCCTGACCCGTAACCACGGGATAATACCAATTGAATCCAACCCTGAAACTCCGGCTTTCTGCCGGCTCCACAATATCCGAATCGGCGATGTTCCTGACAAAGGAAGTAGCTTCTGCTTTTTGCACAGCATCCATATTTTCATGGTCGGTGGTGATATAGGCCCAAATAGCCCAATTCTTGTTGTCAGATGCCATTTGTCCGCTTGAAGTGCGGATATAATCCTCCTTGAAATGATTCTGAAAGATCTGGACTCCCGAATACTTGTACATCCAGGCGGAAGCAAAAAGCCGGGCATTACGAATGTCTTCACTGCCCGGGTCCCAGTTCAGGGTGGCCCACTCATAAGCATCCTCTGCCTTATCGAACAATGCATCACCCCCGCTAATCCCCGCCTGATCATAGCAATACGCCAACTGAGCACACAGTCCGGCAAAAGTAAAAGTATTCATGGGCGATTCCCCGTAAATGGTCCAGGTCCGGTGATCCTCCCAGGAGGGTTCCCCGTCGTCATGTTTATTGAAATCGGGATGTATCCTCATCCCCGCAACCCCTCCGGAAGGTCCGCGGGTCCTGTCCATATAATCAATCAGCCAACGGGCTTCATCCAGAATATCCGGGATGCCGTTCCCGCTTTCCGGTATGTTCAACTGCCCGTCAAAAAAGTTATCCGGCGCCAATTCATAGGCCGTTAGTAAATGGTGGGGTACCTGGGTATGGGTGTAATATCCGTCCCAGTCGCCGGCGTCCATGTACCATCCGTAGGGCTGGAGATCGAAATCCGGAAGTACCTTCGACAGGACATCCTCCTTATCCCCGTTTTCACTTCCGTACGATTCCCACTTTGCACTGGAATACTGAAAACTGACTACCCCGTCGCCCGGATGAAGAGTCCTGGGACGATGCCATTGCGTGTTCTCTTCCGGTAAGGCTATGCCCGTTCGGTGATGAAACAAAGCGCGGGCGGCATGGTAATAGGCTTCGCGGTATATATCCTCTCCAATCTCAAAAGGATAGGAATGTCCGAATTTCTCTACCGCGACCACATACTCCCCGGGCGTGCTGAAGTCAGAAAAATCACACTCAAGAACATCGGACATGGAAAAATAAGGAGAATCTTCCTCCCCGGGCATGTCTTTCTGGGTGCTGGTCTCAAGATCCAGTCTCAGACTGGCTGTGCCTGTATAAACCTCTTCACGGGTATACAGATCAAGAATATGGAAGGATACTCCGGCATAATCGTTCAGATCCAGGGCTCCTGCATCCCCCATCCACTGACTTACATAGGCGTATTTTCTTTGGGCATCGGGGAGGAAACCAACCTGATTTACATGCACTGCTTCGCTTCTCTCGCTTCCCATTCCGAAATGCAGTGTGTCTCTATTATAATTACCCCCTAGCCCGTCCATACTGAGAATATAAGTTTTCCCTTCCATCATGGGTGTCTCCAGAAAGAGGTAGATAAAATGCTCCATCACCACATCGTTATCACAGATCTCGTTTATCCAGATACACTTTCTGGAAAAATCATGACCCTTGGTTTTTCTTCCGGTAGAAACCGGGTTTACAGCCGTGGCAAAAGACGGATCATCCGGACTCTGGAGTGTATAGCTTAGCGGGTTATCGGCCTTAACCGTATCCAGAGGATACATATAGCTCACACAATCCTCGCTTTTTTCATGGTAACCGTAGTGGTAAATATACCCGTCATCAAAACGGATCATGATCAACTTGTCGGAAACAGGGATAATTTCAGTAACATCAGATGCTCTTACCCCCACTGATAGTATCATTACAACAAATACAAGTAAATTCTTCATAACATCTTTTTTTAAGGGAAATTAGTTGGGCCTTCAGATCGGTTAACCGTCGCTATTTTACAATAACAGGGATCCTGAGGGTTTCACCATTCAGGTTTAGCTGAAGGATGTAATATCCCAGTTTTAATCCGGGATAGATCTCTATGGTATTTCCCGGATTCTCAACTCTTTGTTCATAAACACGTTTTCCGGAAAGATCAGTCATACTGATCCCAAGGCTGGTAGGTTTTTCTCCGGGTATGCTCAGGGTCAGACTCTTACCATCGGTCGGATTCGGATAAACCTGTACCCTGTCGGCGAGATTTTGACCCAACCCTACGGGATCATTCACACTTACTTCGCAGGTAGAAGAAATGGAGTTGTTTTCCTGCGAAGTTACGGTTATGTTCGCTGTTCCCCTGGTTAGGGCTGTTACCGTTCCGTTCTGATCCACACCGGCTACCCCGGGATTGTCACTTTCCCAGGTAACCTCCTTGTAACTTGCATTTTCCGGGGTGAATACCGGGGTAAAGGTATGATTGGTTCCGGTTTCCATGATCAGAGTAGCAGGAATGTCGATACTTTCCAGATCCACTGCATTCACAGTAACAAGACAGCTAGCTTCAAATCCTCCTTCCTGGGTTCTGACCGTAATGGTAGCCTCACCGGCACCGACTCCTTCAACTTTACCCAGGGTGTTCACCGTGGCTACCGATGGATCGGATGATTCCCAGCTAACGTTCTTATTTTCGGCTTCTTCGGGGAGAATGGTGGGAGTAAGATAGAAATCCTCTCCTATAATAATGGTATTTTCGGTGATGTCCAGGGAAACCCCGGCTACCGACTTCTGGATAAGGATTCGGATTTCATCCAGATAAAGTGTGTCTGCCACCGGTGAGGAATTCATGGGGTTGGTCCACATAGTAATATTAATAAGGGTGTCATTAAGGAATTTGCTTCCATCAAGGTCCAGGATCACCTTATTCCAGGCATTGGCACCCACCGGTGCATCCCAGGGCCAGGGCGATTCCACAAACTGACCGGCTTTGGCCAAAAAGCCATTGTCAACCCCGTCGATGATCCCCGAGATCTGTACATAGATCTTTTCAATGTGTTTTCCGTAAAGCAGAAGTTCCAGTCCGGTCACATTCTGGTTTAATGCCATTCCTCCATGATAGGCCATTCCAAATGAGGTGTTCCAGCCACCTTCGCCCCTGTAGATTTCCAAAACACTGTCGGAGGGATTAATGTCATCCTTTACCGGATTGGCAATGATCTGATCGGCATCCAGAGTTGCACCAAAAATCTGCCACTGACCCTGTACGATCACATCTTTGGGTTGGATCTCTTCAAAATCGGCAAGAATGGGCTGCTCAATATCGGGTACATTATTCGGACCCACGTTAACCACGCAGGTGTCGTATTTGGGTCCGCCGGTAGCCGTGATTACCACTTTGGTTGATCCTTCGCTAACGGCCTTCATCACTCCATTATTGGTAACGGTAACCACCGAAGGATCCAAAGATTCGAAATTAACGGTGTTTACAGGGAAATCTTCAGGGGTCAGGGTATGGTAGAGCTTGAATTGCTCACCCAGCACCAGATTAACCTCATTGAAATTCAGGTCAACCGATTGCAACTCATCGGAAATTATTTCATCGACAAGAATAAAACGGATATTGTCGAAGAGGAAGGTTCCGGTATCCGCCCAGTTATGGTTGGGAAAAATATGAAGATTTTTTATCGAATCCGTTCTTTCGGTCCAGTCAATGTCATAGGAGTAGGAAACCCATCCATAAGTCGATCCCAGATCGGACAGTCCTGATTTCCAGACAATGTCCTGTCCCGGGTCACCGTTCGTGGGAACCGCCTGAATAAAAAACCCTTCGATGGTATCGGTGAGTGCATAGGCATCAAACTCAAGCCTCATGATCCTTTTTGAAGGAAGATTACCGGTATTTAAACCGTATAATTTGTAAGTTTCCCCTCCTTTGGTAAAGGATAAACATCGGGCGGAGGTGTTTGGAGCTGCGGGGTCCGGATTATCAACGATGACTTTGACATTTCCGTCGGAGGTATAATCGGAGGGGATCACATCATCATAATTGGCTATGAGAGCCTCGGTGTTCTGTGCATTTAAGGAAAAGATCCCCAATGCACTAAGTGCCATTGTGGTTAAAATCAGTCTCATGGTTGGTTGTTTTAGTTTAATTGCTACGGCCTGAAAATAATAATTATGTACTTAAATGAGAAATAAGCCCGCTTTTTTTTACCAGCAATGGAAATTTTATCCTCCGGCATTCGGTTCACAACATTGCCGGGTTTTATTTGTTACTTTTGAATAAATTTTCAATTATGGAAACCCCTTTGATCAGCGCAAGGAATGTTGTTAAGTCTTTTGGAAATGTGCATGCGGTCCGCGGACTGGATTTCAGTCTGAAGGCAGGTGAGTATGTAGCCCTGCTCGGCCCGAACGGTGCAGGAAAAACCACGTTTGTCGAAATGATCGAAGGAATTCGTGAACCGGATGAAGGTACCATACTTATCAAAGGCAAGAAGTTACGTGAAAATAAAGAAGAGATTTACGGGATTCTGGGAATTTCCTTTCAGGAGACCAAACTTTTCGAAAAGATCTCTACCCGAGAAATACTCAGTATGTTCGCTAGTTTTTATGGTGCCGAAGATAGCAAGGTAGATGAGATTCTTGAGCTCACGGGATTGGTTGAAAAGCAAAAAGCTTATACCAAGAATCTTTCGGGCGGACAAAGACAAAGGCTGGCTTTGGGAATTGCGCTTCTGAATGATCCCGAAATCCTTATTCTCGACGAACCCACTACCGGACTGGATCCGACCGCAAGAAGGGAGATATGGAATATTTTACTTTCCCTCAAGAAAGAAAAATGTACTTCCCTGATCCTTACCACCCACTACATGGAGGAGGCCTCATTTCTGTGTGACCGGATCGTTATTATGGACCAGGGGGTGATCATTTCGGAGGGGACTCTCAAGGAACTTCTTCAGATGGAAAATCTTAGCAACGTCGCTGAATTCCGGATACAGGAAATGATGGATGAGGATAAAACCCAATTCAACGGACTTGAGATTGTCTGGGAAAAGGGCAGGGGGAAGGGCATTTGCATTCTGGATAATGTTGCCAGGGATCTGCCTCATTTGTTTGAGTTCTTCAGGGATAAAAATCTGTCTGTGAAAGATTTTGATTTTCATAAACCTACCCTTGATGATCTGTTTCTTAGAAAAACCGGCCGAAGATTATCGGAATAAACCTGAAGCCATCTCAAAATAAAGCAAATTCATGAAACAACTTTTGGAACTAATTCTTATCCACGTCAAAGAGATAATCCGGGAACCCGGGGTGATCTTCTGGGGGGTGGGATTTCCGGTGTTAATATCCTGGGGATTGGGGATCGCGTTTACTCGGAGTCCTGAAACCCGAAAAGACATTGCCATGGTTAACACCCTGGAGGATTCAAGGCTGATGGAGTTCGTTAATGCCAATACCAGTGAGGACTGGACACTGGATTCACTTAAATCTTTCAATCTTGTTTTCGAGGATGAAGTATTCGGTAAGAATACGTTTCGCTTCATTCCTTTAAGTGAAGAAAACGCTTTAAAGGGCATGAAACGAGGCAAGTATCAGGTAATTCTTGAAAGTACGAAGGACAGCATCATGTATCGCATGGATCCTGCCAATCCCGATGCCAGACTATTGCAGTTGCAGCTTTCGGAGATTTTTGATAAGGAAGACAGTGTGATCCAACTCACCAATGCCAGAATACTTCCGGTTGACCTTCAGGGGACGAGGTATGTAGATTTTCTTATTCCCGGATTAATGGGAATGACCGTTATGATGGCCTGTATGTGGGGCATTAGTTATACCATTATTGAAAGGCGAAAGGGAAACATGTTGAGGCGTATGGTGGCTACTCCCATGAAAAAACATAATTTACTTGTGGCACATATGACAGCCAGGCTGACCATAACTTTTCTGGAGACCCTGATCCTCGTCCTGTTTGCCAGGTTCTATTTTGATATGCAGATCCAGGGAAGCCTGATAGCGCTGTTTCTGGTTTTTCTCGCCGGGAATATTGCATTCACCGGTATCGCAGTTCTTTTCTCATCCCGAACCTCAAAAACCGAGATCGGAAATGCCCTTATTAACCTGGTTACCATGCCGATGCTAATCCTGAGCGGGATCTTTTTCAGCTATCAGAATTTCCCGGAATGGACCATTCCCTTCATTGAAAAACTTCCCTTAACCATGATGGCCGACAGTTTCAGGAGCATTTTTAACGAAGGGGCCGGAATTACCGATGTTCTCCCGGATGTGCTGATCCTGGGAATAGGGGGAAGCATTACCTTATTTGCAGGGATAAAAGTATTTAAATGGTATTGATTCTGCCCAAAACTAAAGCCGTGGGACCCAGGTTGGGAAGGGTTAACGAATAAGCCCGATCCCCAATATGATAAGGGAAGCTGCAAGGACAAAGATCCCCAGATAGAGTAAGAATACCAGTTTACCCGGTTTCTCGGCTCCTTTATAGCCGGCTGCACCGAAAAATCCGCCGCTAACCAGCAGGGCGGAAACCGGAAATCCTGTTCTCACAACCCATTCGAGAGAACCGGAAAGACTGGCATGATCGATAAGCATTTGGGCGATAATGGCAAGAATGACAAGAACCCCCGCGTGGGCATGTCCGGCCCGGAACATGGATTTTTGGAAATGTGTGAATTCCATTTTGTCATATCTGCCGGCCAACACGGTAAAAAGGAAATAGCCTCCATACTCAATCGTGGGCACCGATAATAAAATGGCACCACACATTAGCTGCGTACTTTCACTCATATTTTTTAAGTTTTAAGGATTGAATCGTTTTTTAATACTCAGGATTCCAGAGGTATACCTATTTCTCCACGGAAATATACAAAAAAGAAGATGAGCAAACATAAAAAAAGCTCCCGATAATGCGGGAGCTCTTTGTATTTATATTTCTTCCAATTAGTACCTTCGCTCTCTTCTCTCTCTCTTGTCATCCCTTCTTTCTCCACGGTCCTCATAAATTTCAACCTTATCTTCACCCAACTCCCGCCGGGTAAAACGGATATCCGTTTCCATGGTGCCGATAAATTCATTGACCATGAGCCGTTGAGCCGCAGCAGCTTCCATGGTGTTGGTGGTGAAAGAGAAACTGAATGCCTTAAGAGAGTTGTAAATCTCTTTCTGTCTGTCAATTAGCTGGGTCTGATCCATGTAATCATTGGCATCATCCCTAAGATCTCCGCGGTCATCTCTCCGGTCCCTGCGGTCGGCCCTTAAATCGCGATTATCACCAAGATCACCGTCGACGGTTCTTCTATCTCTCCGGTCATAACGTACTTCCCGACTTTCAGAGCGAAGTTCGGAACGGCTTTCGAGTACCTCCTGATTGTCCTCCCTGAGTTTTCTCTGACTCTGGTTGATCTCTCTGAGCATATCATTTTCGATGAGGGCTTTTAGTCGGGTAACTTCGGCCAGATCTTTTCTTTCCCAGGCATTTTCAAACTGATTGACCGTGGCTTTAAAACCTGCAAGTTCTTCGAGGTCGCGATCAAGCATGGCTTTATCTACCACGATGTCCTTACGATTTTCTTTTGCTTCGGCTGCATTCCGGACAGCCTGGGCATTAATTGTTAAAGCAGTTGCTAAAACAAAAAATATGGATAACTGAATTTTTTTCATGATATTAATGTATTGGTTTTACCGGGTTGACGAGAAAAACCAGGAAAGGTTTAATCAGGGTTTAATTTTTTTATAAAAAAAAGCTGAATTCAACCCTTGGATTCAGCTTTGGCGATTCGTTTTAGATGCGTGATTCTATTTTACAGGAATGCAAATATCAAGTACGAATTTACCTTCAGGATGATCCTTAGGATCAGCGTAATAGAGTTCGTATGGGTTATTTTCGGATGCCTGGTAGCCCTTCTCGGCCATCCAGATGCATATTGCATTCCAGGCACTTTCAAATCCCATAACATCGATCTCAAAATGCCCAACCACATGTTTACCCCCGGGCAGTTTCATGAAACCAAATTCCCCTTCAGGTTTAATTTCCTCCTGAACGGTAATGCAGGCACTTTGCCTTAATTTTTCAATCTGGGTGATCTTGGGATCGTCGTGGTAAACGGTCACGGTGTGAAAATCCGGCTGCTCGAGCAGTCCACGGGGCCCGGCCCAACGGAACAGCTTTTCAAAGGCCTGACCGATTTTATCGAATTCACCGGTATGCCGGCAGTATACGAGATTACGTTCCGGCAATTCTTTAATTTTAAAATTGTCTTTCATGATTGACCTCCATTTTTTTAAGTTATTATCGCTGCGAAAGTAGCGATCGGGGTCGTTCATGAGTTTATTGATCTTGCTGTCCCATTGATCATTCTTGCTGAAATTGGAGTATAGCTCAAGAAATTCTGAAGTCGTAACTCCGAAACGACTTTTAAAGTTTCGGCAAAAAACGGAATCACTGTTGAATCCGCAACGGGTTGACAGCTCGGAAATAAGGATCCCTTCTTCGGCAATAAGCAATCTGGCAGCCTTTTCAATCCGGATCCGCGCAATGTAATTGTTAAGGGTCTCTCCGGTAAGTGCGGAAAAGATCCTGTGAAAATGAAAAGGGGAGAAGTTGGCAATCCCGGAAATGGTAGACAGATTTAAATCCTCCTGTAAATGCTCATCGATATAATCGATTACCCGGTTGAGCCTATTCAGATAATCGTCCTTTTGAATCTTTTTGCTTGGCATTGGTTTAAATTCGATGGAAAACGCAACGGAAATTCAAAATTACTCATCCTTAGGAAAAATAACCCTATGAAAGCCCCGATTTTATTCCTGTTCATTTTTCTTTTTACCCTATCCTGTGAAAAGTATCCGCTCGGAGAAGGAGAGAAGGAAGGATACCGCAACTATTATGGTTACTGGGTTTCGGAAGCATGGACAGATTCCTCTCAAATTTTCAGGGAAGCCCTTAACCTTAATGAAGAGACCTATGGGTTCGGAATCCTGCCGGGAGGAAAATTTGTGGAAAAGAAAAATATTGGATTCTGCGGTACACCTCCTGTGGTATATGGTTTATATGAAGGCCGTTGGGAGGAAAACCCGGAAGGAAACCTTTTTATTGAAACCCAATTCTGGGGTGGGGAACAGAGCTTTGAAATTAAGATCCTAAATTATTATCCCCGCAGAATGGAGGTAATGTTTATCTATACGGAGCATTAATGAGCTTTGCCGGGCCGTATGACTAAAGCTGTCTTTACAAAATGACCGGACAGCTTATATTCATCGTACTCTTTCAATGGCTTTTCTCCATTGACGAATTGCATCACGGGCATCATTGGGGTCCATTTGGGGTGAAAACTCCCGGTCTTTTCTCCACTGACTCTGGCATTCATCCGTACTCTTCCAGAATCCGGTGGCCAGGCCGGCCAGATAAGCAGCCCCCAGGGCTGTGGTCTCTGATGTCTGGGGTCTCACTACAGGAATGTTCAGGATATCTGCCTGGAACTGCATCAGAAAATTATTGACCGAAGCACCCCCGTCTGCTCTGAGCTCGGTGATTTCCATACCGGTATCATTCTTCATTGCATCCAGGACATCCAGTGTCTGAAAGGCAATCCCTTCGAGGGCAGCCCTTGCAATTTCAGGTCTTCCGCTACCCCTGCTCAATCCGGAGATCAGACCCCTGGCATTCGGATCCCAGTAGGGTGCACCCAGACCGTTGAATGCAGGAACAAAATAAACCCCTCCGTTGTCTTTGCTCTTTTGAGCCAAAGATTCAATTTCGGAAGAGGAGGAGATGATCTTCAACTCATCCCGCAACCATTGGACTACCGATCCGGCATTAAAAATACTGCCTTCAAGCGCATACGTAAGGTTATCCCCAAGTTGCCAGGCAATGGTGGTAATCAGGTTATTGGAGGAAGCAAAAGGTTTACCACCGGTATTTTTTAGGATAAAACAGCCGGTTCCGTAGGTATTTTTGACCATGCCCTCATCAAGGCACATCTGACCGAACATAGCTGCCTGTTGATCCCCTGCAACCCCGCAAACGGGAATTTCCCTGCCAAGGAAACCGGCCTCCGCCATGGCAATATTCCCGCTGGAAGGCACAGGTTTAGGCAAAACCGAAGGGGGTACCCCAAACAATTCAAGCAGGTCCGGATCCCAATCGAGGCTGTGAATATTGAACAGCATCGTCCTGCTTGCATTGCTAACATCACAAATGTGTTTTTTGCCTCCGGTAAGTTTCCAGATTAACCAGGAATCGACGGTTCCGGAAGCCAGTTCTCCCTTTTCGGCTTTTTCAAAAGCCCCGGGTACATTCTCCAGGATCCACTGCAATTTCGTGCCGCTGAAATAAGGATCTATGATAAGTCCGGTTTTCTGACGGATCATTTCCTGCCGCCCCTCTATCATCAAGCGATTGCAGATATCCTCGGTACGACGGTCCTGCCAGACTATGGCATTATACACAGGACGCCCTGTGGTTTTATCCCAGACTATCGCCGTTTCCCTTTGGTTGGTTATTCCAATGGCTTCCAGGGATGAGCCGCTGATTCCGAGCGAAGAAAGGGCTTCGGCTGCAACCCCGATCTGTGAGGACCAGATCTCCCTGGGATCATGTTCAACCCAGCCTGGCCGCGGAAAGATTTGTCTGAACTCCTTTTGGGCCATGGAACAAATTTTACCCGACCTGTCAAATATTAATGCCCTGGAACTGGTGGTTCCCTGATCAAATGCCAAGATATACTTTTCCATCCTGTTTATTCAGTCAGCAAAAGTAAGGAATCTGAAGCTCTATTTCTAATTTTGTCCGGAATTGATAATTTCTTCCACCATTTTTTCGGGAGGGGTAATCTCAAAACTGAATTCCTTTTCAAATTTATCGCTAAGGAAGTAATAATCCCGATCGTACTGATAGATCATCTCAGCCATTTCCCTGAGCACGGGAACGAAAATACCCGCAAACTGCAACATTCCTTTTTTCATGACGGTGTATTTTGGTTCTTTCCCCATTTTTTCTGCAAAAAGGTGGATCCAGTCTTTTCCGGTTAGTTTTGTTTTTGGGGTTGGAAGGTGCCAAACCTGATTATAAGCACCCGGGGTGTTGCCGAGCAAGGCAGTGGCCCTTGCTGCGTCTTTGGGGTAAATGAAATTGTGGACTTTATCCACCGATGACATCCACATGGCTTTCTTTCCTTTCTGAAGGTTCTTATATACCATTTCGTAAGGGACCGAGTTGTGAGTTCCCAAAAAATCAGGAGCCCTGGCAATAAGCGTTTGAAGCTCGTTCCTGTTAAAATCATCCGTCAGCATCCGGGCAACCATCTGTCGGATCATTCCTTTTTTACTGCTGGGCCGAATCGGGGTTGTTTCGGTCATGCCATCCAGGTGATCCCGGTCATACATATAGATATTATCAAAAAATACGAGTTTGGCATTGTGTTTTTTGCAGGAAAGGATCAGGTTTTCCATAAACGGAGGCCACTTTTTTCTCCAAACACCAGCCTTGTATTCAAAACCTACCACGGAATATACGATCTCGGACCCGGCAATACTTCGATCCAGTTCCTCCGGAAGGGTCATGTCTGCTCTGAAAAGCTCGTCATTATCATTGACTTTTTGCGGATTGCGGCCCACCAGACGAATTTTATCAGTGTGGTTTTTAAGTTCCTTTGCAAGAGGAATCCCTATGGCCCCTCCTGCACCCAGAATGGTTTGCATGATTTTAAGAATTGGTGTATGGGATAAACAACCCAAGTCCGGATCAGTTGCAGAAAGCCTGTAAGTTTTTTATCCTACGAAAGAATCTGCGAGCTAAACTCTACCCAGTAAATATCGCCATGACGCGAAAAGAAAAGGAATCTTCCATCGGGAGAGACCCTTGGATAACACTCGGTTCCGGTCAGATTAATCTTGTCGTTCAGGGGAAGGGCCTCTGTCCAGTTTCCGTTTTCATCCTTCAGACTGACATATAAAAAGGTTTTTCCATGTCCCATGGGATGTGCGGTGAAAAAAAGATAATTTTGAGAGGGGTCAACGAATGCCTGGGACGCCCCCGGAACACGATTTACCGATTCGGGCAAAAAAACGGGCTCAGTGAAATTTCCATTCAGCCAGTCTGCATGGTAAATCCCAATTTTTCGTTCACGGTAAGAAGAGAAGAATAATCTCGGACCCGGAACTTCCACGGGATAGGCTATCCATGTTTCGTTTAGGATATTCTGGGGATACACCGGTTTACCCCACTTCCCGACTTTTCGTTCACTGTACCAGATTTCCCCGATGTAGGATAGTATGTCAGGTTTTCTTCTCTCCGAAATAAACCATATCCGATTTCCGTCGGCACTGAGACCGGGATCATAATCACTGTCCTTCCCGTTAAACGGAGCTCTCGAAGGAGAGGACCATTCAGCATTATGCATACGCAATGTAAAAATTTCAAATTGTTGGGCTGTGGTATCCCTGGCCCGGGTAAAAAAAATCTCTTTTCCGTCCTGACTGAAGCAAATGGAAGTTTCTCTTAGATTATCCGTACTTATGATCCCTTCCCCGAATTTTTCCGGATCCGGTCCGGGATACAGTGTGTCGGGGTAAATTATAGGCCCCTTCTGGGCAGCTCCCGCGAACGTGCTCGCAAACAGAAATAAAATTAAAATGCAGTACCTCATTTGTTTTCTTTTCGAATTCCTTATTTTAGGATCTCTAAAAATACGTAACATGCGCAAGTATAGAAATTTTTTGGCTCTTTTTGTCTTTTTACCTTCCCTTACCTTCTCACAAGGATCATTTTTTGGATCGCCGGGTGATAGATATAAGGAGTATAGCATACAAAATACCGGAAACCACTGGAGGGTAACCAATCCTGCAGCAAATCCCGAAGGGGCCAGGGAATTCCTTCCCAACCCGGTCCTTCAACTGGAAATCCCGGATCTCACCGGAGTCACCCGGGCAGAAGTGATCATCGACTACTGGGGTGGCCATACCCATACCCTCGACCGGAAATTCAGGATCAATCAGGGGAACTGGATAAGTCTTCCGTATTCTGCAGGTACCGGCGACGAGCCCTGGATTTACTTTTTTGAATTTAATCCGGTGTTAGAAATACCCCTTTCCTCTTTGAAGGAAGGGGTAAACTATTTTGAAGGAACTTGCGGACATGTTAATGACAATACAGAGAACGGCTGGAACTGGGGCCAGTGGGGCTGGTACGGGATTACCGTAAGGCTCTATTATGCTCCGGAGGAAGATCTGAAAGCCAGAATACTCTTTCCGCTTCAGGGCGATACGCTTTCGGAGGACCAGGCTGTCAGAATGGAATATTCCTTACCCGGTGAGGTTGTACAAACGGAAGTCTTTGCCTGGTTTGATGGGTATGACGACAACGGGAACGGCCATTTTCTGGATTGGCATGGGTTTATGCATTACGATACCATTACCGGAAATGCCTGTACGATCTATGAACCCAATAATACCGGGGTATGGAATACCCGATGGATCCCCGAACAGTCGGGGGTTAAACTGGTGGCCAGGGTGCTCAATAAAGAAGGTTTCTGGCATGTGACTGATAAGGTAGAAGATCTGACCGTCTGGCAGCCGGAATATAAAGTTGAAATGTTTGCTCAAAAGGATGCGCCCGGCCATCTGATTCGTGACCAATACCGATCCTCAGGAATGATAAGGCTTCCGGGAATAAAAAACGCAGAAAGTGCCTTGTTGGGGATACGAACCTGGAACGGCCATAATCACGGGGACCTGCGATGGCTCAGCCTTAATTGCAGCGTAATACCTCAATACGGTCGTGACCATAATTATTATTTACATTTTTCCGGAATTGATCCGGGCATACTTTCAGCAGGAGATAATGTTTTTCTCTATGACTCGCAAACACACCATCATGGAGTAGAGATTCTCTGGCCGGGACCAGTCTTGCTGCTAAAGATTAATAAGAACCAGGACTGATCAGGTAATGGCAGCCTGAGGGTAGTTTAAACGGAAATCCTCATCTACCAGGTATTCACTCAGATTCCAGAGTTTAGCAGCCAGGGTAGGGGAGTAACTTTCCGGAGAGGAGAAACTTTCTTCAATCCCTGTTTTCCGGATAAGATAATATTTCCCATGCACATTTCTGAATCGAAAGGCGAGATTGTAAATATCCACCGCTACCTCCTCCGGCTCCCTGGCCCCTTCCATCGAAAACCTGAATTGCATAAACCATTTTAGCCATAAAGGCAGATTTCGAATGAGGGCCGTTCGGGTAAGGCCCGGACAAAATGTGCAAACCTGTACTTCGGTTCCTTTGAGCCGACGGGCAAGTTCATAACTGAAAAGGATCTTGGCAAGGACAATTTGCTTGGATGCGCGTCCGGAATTAAAATTGTCCAGGGTTAATAAATCGAAGGAAGTCAGGTTTTCCGGCTTAACCCCCTCCGGCAGACAGTACCGGTGTCCTTCACCCGAAATAATAAGGATCCTTGCATTTCCGGATTTCCGAAGATTTGGCAACAGCAGATTGGTTAAGAGGAAATGGCTAAGGTAATTGGTCGAAAACATGTATTCCAGATCCTCTTCGGTTTTCTTCAAATGGTATAGAAAACAACCCGCAATATTAAACATCACATCGATTACCGGGTGACGGAGGGAAACCTCCAAAGCAATTTTTTTGACCTGTTTTATGGATGACAGATCAACATTGTAGACATCCACACGGGTTTTTTCCCTTAACTCCTCCAGGAAGGGTAATGTTTCTTTTGAAAATCGATACAAAAGCACCAAATGATAGCGTGATAAAGCCAGTTCCCTGGCAAGCCCCTTACCTATTCCCGAACTTGCACCCGTAAGCAAAATGGTCCTGGAATGCATGGTTGATTTTAGTTAGTGACCGCTCTTTTTTTGTCTAACTAAAAATAGTGAATATTCGAACAAACCGGAAGAATATTTTAAAAACTTACATCAGAAATACTCTAAATGTCTGAAATTCAGTTTAAATACCAAGAGTATATTATCCGCAAACTAAAAGCCCAGGATCAGGGTATCCCTCCTTAATTCTTCCGGGGAAAGGGTTTTCCAGTCGCCCGTTTCAGGATCTCCGGTTACAATGTAGTGATCTGTTTCTGTGTTAAAAATAAAGGGATGAAACTCGCTTCCCTTGATCCTGAGATTATAAACCAGAATATGATCATTCTTTTCGTAGACCTTAACCACAGGATCGGATATATTTTCAAATACCAGATACGATAGATAAGCCTTTTTTTCCCTGCCGTAATTATCGGTTTGCGATATACGAAGGGGCCATCCCGGAAACTGAATTTTTTCCCGGCCGGCTTCATTAACCTCTTCGATAAAGGGGAAAGCCTCCAGCAGGATTGTTCGGTCTTCCTTATCAAAACTGATTAACCCAAATCCTGAAGATCGTTTTTCGGCCTGTAGGTAGCGGTTTTTATCATTGGCATCATCAACCGGATTTCCCACAGCATAGATGAAATTCTTATTTCCAAAGAGGTCTTCATACTCTCCTGTATTTGGCAGGTTGTGATCCGGTCGGTTGGAAGGTTCCACTTCCAGCAAGTCGGGAAGAAATCTTCTTTCATACCCAACCGTGATGGCCGGTGTGCAAAACGACCAGCCTGCATCCCGGAATTCATCTACCCCGTAGTGGATCAGACTGGGAAGATGTTGATCCCCGCTTATATGTAGGGCAAAAGCCTTCCGGATGGTCCGGATAACTTCGTCTCTCGGGGTTTTTGGCCAGCCCCCCGAGTCCAGATCGCCGTAAAGAAACATTTTATTGGCCCCGTGGTGGGTAGCGGCGTTTGCGAAGATGGTCTGACTTAACAGGACTTTCATTTCCGCTCCCTTCCAATCTTCAATCCAATGGTTAAGAAAATACATTTGCCTGTCGCCCAGTAATTTAAGGCCAGGTTTTTCCAGTTTAGCAGGATCTGCCGGAAACCGGATATGGTCGTTTCTGCCTTCCCACCAGGCTACATTTTCAGGTCCTGATTTAAAGATCCGGTCTCCCACAATACCAAAACTGACGCCTCCGTAAACCATGTCGGTGTAATAAACCGGAATATTCTGGCCCATGGGTTCAGGATCATTAGGATCGGGCAAATGGGCCGAATTGGTCCTCATCACCACGCTTACCATCGCGGCGGGCTCAATAAATCCACTGGTGGCATCCGTATTTTTTTCCCATTCTTCAGGATCCATTTTCATTCCTCCGGCACCCCATAAATTCCCCTGGTATACCTCATGATCATCGGGAATTACAATAGAGGGCCGGTTCCGCAGCAGATCCCCAAATGCCCACCCGAACATGTACCATTTCCCCAGGTAATTCAAAATGGCTGCTTCGGCAGGGAAACGAACAATTCCGTATCCACCGTTTCCTTCATAGATCTGATCCCCGGAAAAATAGAGCAAATCAGGGTTCAGCTTTTTCACATTATTTACCAGTGGAGAATAGGGAAAGCCATAATGATACTGACAGGTAAAACCGCCCATTACCAGGGGTTCTTCACGGGGTTCCCTGCGAATAAGACCCTCATAATGGTGGGTCTGGTCATTTTCATAGACCACCCGATACGGTACCTCCTCCTCCGGATTCCAGTTTTCCACCCGGAAAAGTGCGATCCGGGAATCCTTTTCGATCACCGACTCCGCAAGCGGTCTCCATTTACCCTCACGCTGAACTTCCAACCTGATCTCTACGGGATCCGATTCACCCAAAGGCGGCATCTGGGCCGTCAATTTGAGAATTCCCCTGCTTTGGGTATACATGGTCCAAAGGACCGGTCCGAACTTTCTGTCCTCATACATTTTCAGGGCCGAACCACTTACCCGTAGATTGTCATACCAGAATCTGGGACCATCAGGATAGTAGCCTGATTCATAATGATTTCCAACCAGGGAAATCAATCCATTGATTCCTTCTTTGGTTTCAACCGATAGTTCGGCCATTTCCCCGTTCACATCAATCAGACTTACATGCAATGCCGTTTTGCCATTCTCATGTTCGGCATCCACCCGTACCAGAAAACTTCCTGCTTCAAACCCGTCAGGCAGGGGAGTTTCCTCATCATCAATGAATAAATTGCCTGCTCCCGAAATCCCGATATCAATCCCGCTGCCAAAATAACAAAGGGACTTATAACCATTGTCTGTCCGGTCCTGGATCCCGATCCGGATCCCTCCCGTTCCTTTTCCCCCCATTTCATTCAGCAGTCCCATCTGCAAAACCAGGCTCAGATCCCCGGTGGAGTCGGCTTCACAAGTAAGCAGATTGGCCCTCATGTTGGCCCGGTTTCCGGTGAACTCCACCCTTCCATCCGATACCCTCCAGTCTTCAATAGGAATCGTCCAGTAATTTTCCGAAACCCATACCCGATCCGGAATGTCTTCAAAATCATCAAAAAATCCCGGTTGGCGGGAACAGGAAATTAACAGTAAAAAAGCGGCGGGAATGAGCAAGAGGAAATTTTTCATCGTTAGTCAGTTTAGCAGTAAACAGGTTTAAAAGGCTCATGTAAATATATAAAATTTGAGGTATTTAATTTTTCAACTTCTTTCATTCTTAGTATCATGAAACATTTTGGGAAATTAATATCTGAAAAATTCATGAAATGCAAAGAATATTTCCTGATTTCGATCGTTTATACCCGGGGTTTTGTGTAGATTTGGGTGGTAAACACGAAAAACAAAATAGTTTAATACTCATCAGGATATGGAACTGACCATGAAAGTTTTATCGGAAGATCAGAGGAAATTTTACTTTGAACAGGGATATTTGCTCCCGGGCCTAAAGGTTTTCAATGAGGATAGTTTTAACGAGCTGAAATCCATTTTTATGGATCATCTGAACGACCGGGGCGATAAGTTGTCGGACGAACTGGATACCCCTCATTTCAGGGACCCCCGTTTGTTTCGTTTTTTAATGGATGACAAGGTTCTGGATGCGGTTGAAGATATCCTGGGACCGGATATCGGGCTATGGTCCAGCCATTTTATTTCCAAGGAACCTTTTAAAGGAAGAAAAACTCCCTGGCACGAGGACAGTGCCTATTGGAAGGGAAAATTTGACCGGCTTGATCAGGTGCTTACCATCTGGCTTGCTCTCGATGAGAGTTCTCTGGAAAACGGATGTATGGGCGTCATCCCGGGTTCCCATAACAATGGTTTCTCCGAATATGAGGCCTCCGGTTCACTCAGGAAGAATACCTTTCCCGAGCAGATCAAATCGGGAAGCTTTGACGAGTCAAAGGCCGTTTGGTTTCAACTGAGCCCCGGTGAGTTTTCCATCCATGATGCCCGGATCATTCACGGAGCCGGACCTAATACCTCCCCCAAAAGAAGGGCAGGATATACCATGAGGTATTTTAATCTCAGCATGAAGTTCAGGGCCGACCATGCTCCGAATCATAAAATCTTCCATTGCCGTGGGAAAAATCTGGGAGGGAATTCTCTGGTATACCTTTAAATAAACCAAAACCCTATGGATATGCGAATCGACAAGGAAAATATTCACGATGCCAATCTTTACACGGGATATCTGCTGAGTTTCACCCGTACCTTCAGGAAATATTTTCCCCGGAATAAATACAGGGCCGAAGCCGCCTGCATCCGTGAAATGTTGCCTGTTTTTTTCAGGGATACCCGCGATGAGGATCTCTTCGCCGGACGGGCCGAATACCCGGCTATTGGATTTAGTCCGCAGGTTTACACCAAAAGAGGCGGATTCGGTTATTATGCAGAACCGGATAAGATCAAAAGTATTCTTGATTCTCCTGATCTGGACCGGGAGGTTGCCGGCGAACTCAGGCAGGCCATGAATTTTTGGATGGACTTTGATTCCGTAAACCTGACCCGCTCCCGTTACTCCGACCGGATAACCACTATTCTTCCGGAGGATGACTGGATAGGAACCCCGGGAATTGCTTTCCCATTATATCGTATGGGGGGATCTCAACTTGACTACGATCTGCTTTTAACTGAAGGTATTGAGGGAATGACCCAAAAGATCACCCGGCTAAAGGCGGAAAAAAACACTCCCGCATCGCATGATTTCTATGATGCCCTGCTATATTCCCTGGAAACATTCACGCTGATCTGCGATGCCTATATTGATCACCTGAAGAAAAAAGGTGCTGCAACCCCGGAAATCCCTGCTCGGGATCTTATGATCCGGTCTCTTAAGAAAATCCGAAAGGGTAAACCGGAGCACTTTCATGAAGCCATTCAATTATTTTATCTTTTTAATGTCCTTAGCGGTTCTCAAAATTACGGCAGAATGGATGTATACCTGGGCGATTTTTTCATCGGGGATCTGGATAGCGGCTATCTGGAGATTCAGGAAGCAAAACAGTACCTGAAGTCTCTTTGGATGCTCATGGAGGACAGGGGTAGTATTTATGACGGGAGGGTCATTATCGGTGGAAGGGGCAGGCGAAATCCCGGCAATGCCGATAAACTTGCCCTGCTTATTATGGAGGTGGCCGCTGAAGAGAAAACCATCCTGCCTCAGCTGAGCCTTAGGTTCGATAAGAACCAGGATCCATCCCTCTACCAAAAAGCCCTGGATGCTTTGTCCACCGGATATGTTTATCCTATGTTGTACAATGACGAGGTCAATCTGCCCGCAGTCTCCGAGGCTTTTGGAGTCGATCAGGAAACCGCCGAAACCTACACCCCTTTCGGCTGTGGTGAACATACCCTTTACCATAAAAGTTTCGATAGTCCCAACGGAATCATAAATCTTGCCCGTGCTCTTGAATGTCTTTTACACGGGGGAAAGGACCCCCGGAGTGGGAAAAAATGCGGAATCCCGCCAGGAAAAGATGCATTTCAAAGCTTTGAAGCGCTGGTCTCCGAGTATAAGAAGCAGGTGGAGCATCACATCAGGGCACTGGCATTAACCCAGAAAATTGGGTACGATGTGGCAGGAGAGGCTACCCCCTTCCTTTATATGAGCATGCTCTATGATGATTGCCTGCAAAAAGGAAAAGCCCTTTTTGAAGGGGGGGTGAGATACCTTGGTGGAAGCGTGGAAACCTATGGAAATACCAATGTGGCCGATCGTACAACAGGACGACATGACGATCGTCATAGGT
>CAZNFR010000016.1:0-12048 GCA_964572225.1 uncultured Bacteroidaceae bacterium | reverse complement strand
ATACCAATGTGGCCGATAGTCTTTATGCCATCCGAAGAGCTTGCTTTGAGGATAAGCTTTTCACACTCCCTCAGCTGTGCCAGATGATGAAAGCAGATTTTGAAGGATATGAAAAGGAAAGACAGTTGCTCCTCAGTCTTCCAAAATATGGGAACGATCATGATGGACCGGATTCCATTTATACCGAACTTCACGAGCATGTCTGCAACTTTACCCGATCGCTGGCCCGGGAGCGCAGCCTTCATCATTACCTGGTAGTGATCATAAATAACGATGCTAATACCGACCTGGGGTTTTTGACCGGAGCACTTCCCGACGGAAGAAGGAAGGGGGAGGGACTCAATAATGGCAATTCTCCGGTTCCGGGAAGAGATCAGAATGGGGTTACCGCGTTTATGAATTCCATCCTCAAGCCCAAAACCCGGATCCATGGCGGGGCCGTTCAGAATATAAAGTTCTCCCGCGAAATGTTTGGTCAATACCGCAATAAAACAGAAAACCTGCTTGAAACTTATTTCGGATCCGGAGGTGCACAGGCTATGATTACCGTGGTGGGTAGGGAAGACCTGGAGAATGCCCTTAAAAACCCCGGGGAATACAAAAATCTGGTGGTGCGGGTCGGAGGGTTTTCAGCCCGCTTTGTCGAGTTACGACCTGAAGTGCAAATGGAAATCATTCAAAGAACCCTCTACTAGTTTCATGATCATACCTTCTCAAAAAGCCAGGATCTTTGATGTTCAGCGGGGAAGTATGAACGACGGACCCGGGATACGGACCACCCTTTTCTTTTCTTCCTGCCCTCTTCGTTGTAAATGGTGCCATAATCCGGAGTCCTGGATCCCGGACAACCCCGGTATCCAGGATAGCGTTGAACCGGTTTCCGGTGGGAACCAGGTAAGGTTGTTTTCGATGACAGAACTCGTGGATCTGGTCCTGAGAGACCAACCTTATTATGAACAATCAGGAGGAGGAGTAACCCTGTCGGGAGGAGAGCCCATGGAACAGTTTTCCTTCGTTCAGGAACTTCTCAGAGAGCTGTCCGGAAAAGGGATCCACACCTGTCTGGATACAAGCGGATATTCAAGCCGGGAAAAATTTGCAGGCATCCTTCCATTCACCCGTCTTTTCCTGTACGATTGGAAAATAACGGACCCGGCAGTTCATCAAAGATTTACCGGGGTGGACAATGTGCTGATCCGGGAAAACCTGAATTTTCTAATGCAGCAAAAGGCAAAAATAATCCTGCGATGTCCCGTGATCCCCGAAGTAAATGACCACAGGGCTCATTTTGAATATATCTCCGCGATTGCAGAGAATCCGGCTATTATTGCGGTCGGGCTTTTGCCCTATCACGATCTTTATAAGGGAAAGAAAACCTGTAACTCTCTGGCAGGTATGAATGAAACCTTCAGAGTCCCATCCGCAGAGGAAATGGATCATTGGAAGGAATTCCTCAAGGACAAAGGAGTTAATCTGCTGAATTAAGCATTCGAAAGGCCCGATACCAGAACCCCGGTATCGATTGGCTCTTCCTGAAAAAGAACAATATTTCCAGAGTAACAAACAAAGGACTTGGACATGTACATCACTTTCTCCGTATAAAGATTGCAGTCGGCGAAGAGGGCCCTGAGTTGTTTTTTGCTCAGAAGCCTGATCTCTCTGGCCTTGCGAAGAGATTCCTCCTTTGAAAGTGGCTTTCTGAGATATTTTTTCCCTGTGAGTTCAAAACGGGAATGCAGAAATTTTTTGATCCCCAGCGGCAAAAATTGAAAATAGGGAAGGATATAATGGGGCTCCACAGGAAAATACAGATTTGGGGTTTGTATGAAATAATACTTACCCACCCGTTTAACCTCCCTGGCCATGTGGTTTTGCCCCTTCCATGAATAAAGATGTTCAATCACGGAATTGGAGAAAACAATATCAAAACTCTGATCTTTAAATTGTCTCATGCATCGCGCATCTCCCTTCACGAGGTCTATATTTCCTTTTCTGCTGTTCGCCGGAATGGAGATATTCAAAAGTGTGAGATCGTGATCTGCCAGGGGAAATCCGAATATTTGCCAGTATTTGAAGGTTCCACCCACATCCAGAATCTTCAGGCGTTTTTTGCCTTCTGTTTTAGAAACTTCTTGAATAAAGGATATAAAAAGCTGAAGCCGGGTGTGACGGAATTTATAGGAGGGAGAATTCCGGTTGGAATAATCGATCAGCGATGGGATCCTTTTGATCTTTCTTTCGGTTATACGTGCCATTATTGGATTTTAACATCCCAATAATGAGAAAGTACCATCCCCGCAATGCAAATATAAAACAGAAATTTTAAGTATATGTTAAATTACTCACCCTTAGCCGGACCGGTGGTATGAATTTTTAGTAATCCTGAGGACATAACCGGAATATATCTAATACACCACCAATACACCCCTGTCGGAAAGAATTTTTAACTGGAACTCGGGAACCGGATTTCCTGCCAGATTAACATAGCCTAACCTGGGCAGGTCGAAAAGCGTACTTATATCGTCAATATTATTGTTGGAAAGGTCCAGGTTTTTCAGCATAACCAGATTGGAAAGGGGATCAATGACCGAAATATCATTGTCTGCCAGATAGACATCCTGGAGCCTGATCAGGTCCCACATCTCCTTAAGATCGCAGATGCGGTTCCTCGAAAGATCAAGATAGGTGGCGTGTGCACAATATTCGAGGCCATCCAGATTTTCTATCCCGCTGTCGGTTAATTCCACTTCTTCAATATCGAGCAGACTTGCCGGATCCAGTCTGATCCTGGAATTCCCGTAAAGCCTCAGTTTCACAGCATTGAAAAAAGTATTTTCATTCTGATCCCAGGGATACTCGATAAACTCCTCTTCCTCTTCCTGAACCGTGTGAAATCCGTCTCCAAACATCTCCTCCCAAATGTATTCGGGATGATAGTCTATGTCCTCATCATACTCCTGAACGGTGTCCACGGCAATTTTCTCAATGTCATTCAGAAGAAAAATATGACTGAAAGTGTTTAGCTTCTTTTGATCATTCTCATTGAAGAACTTACGAATCTCTGACCGGTAGAAATCACCCCGGTCGGGGTGGTAGAGCTGCATCAGATGGGAAAAGGTTTTCGCGGTACTGTCTTCGGCCACCCCCACATAATCCCCTACTTTCCTGGCCAGATCGTTTATGGTCTCGTAATTTTTATTCTTATAGAGATCAATGAGTTTGGCAGTGATCCTGTTCAGATTTTTCTCACTGTAGGCCTGCTCCAGATCATGATATAAATTCAACATACCTTTCTTACTTCACTTTTCCTTTTTTTTTGCAATGTTAAGAATTCAAAATGTGATTAAAAAGAATAGAATGTTAATTCATTTCTTTCATTTTCTTTTTCTTTGGCTTTTTAAATCGTCTGCTTCTCTGTCCATACGGAGAGAGTTCTGGTAACATGCTTTATGATCACTTGACTATATCTTTCTTAACCCAATAATAATATACCGAAAAAGGGATATCCCATGAAAAGCTTATATCTTCAACACAAAATTGGGATCATGGATAATTATGTTGTTTTTCTGGGGTCAGACCTGGCGGATCAGGTTCAGGTTTCGGCAAGGATTAGTGAGATTATAAAGGATAATTGGGATCTGAATATGCCGGCGTTTTCAGTTTCGGAGGCAGAAATGAAATTCATCCTTGAGAATAATCCTTATTCACCTGGTGAAGGGGAGGAGCTTAAGTTTCATCATGTAACCCTGCTGGAAAAACTGCCGGAAAAAGACCTGATCCATGCAATATCTCAGTATTGCAATGAAAATGAACAATTTTCCTGGCAAGGGAGAATTCTTTGGCTGTATTATCCCGGGGGGTAGGGTAAAGCGAAAATGAATAATAGCTTTTTTGAGAACCGATTACAAACAAGGGCTAAAACGCGAAACTGGAAGACCCTTCTTAGGATGAGCGAATTTTTTCAATCCTGAGAACCCGAAAACAAAGGAAGAGACCAAAGATGCAGGTATATATAATAAGACACGGACAGACCCTTCAGAATAAAGAAGGAATAATACAAGGACACCAGCCGGGAAAACTCAGTGAGCGGGGAGAACGGCAGGCCAGGCTTCTGGCAGAGAGGTTAAACGGGAAAGGGTTCGGGAAGGTCATGAGCAGCGACCTTCTCCGGGCAAGAGAGACCCTAAAGCCTTACCTGGATAATAATCCTGATCTGGTAGTGGAGCTCAGGGAAGATCTGAGAGAGCGGAACCTGGGCGAATTTCAGGGCATGAAAAGATCCGACATCGGATACTCCGAAGAGGCGGTAAGCGCTTTCCTGAATCCCGAAAATGGTGAATCGCTGGCTGACTTGTTCGAACGTGCCGGCAGGGTGCTGGAAACGTTGATGAAACTGGAGGAAGAGAGGGTATTATTGATGAGTCATGGCGGACTGATCAAGGCGATGGTCGGGGTGTTGATGGGTAAAACCGTAAACGAATTTCATGAGGTTGAGGATATCCGGAATACTTCGGTTACCATTCTTGAAAAGGAAGATTCGGGTTCTTTCGGGATCCGTTTGCTGAATTGTACGGTTCACCTGGAAGAAGGAGACCGAACTTAACCTTTGAAAGACAGTTCCTTTAGTGCTTCAGGATTGAGGATTTTCACGCGTTTTCCGTTAACGACGGCGATCCCGTCCCTTTCGAATTCTTTCAACACCCGGATGGCGCTGTCTTTGGACATGGCCGACATATCGGCAAGATCCTGACGGCTGAGCTTTAGTTCAAATTCCCCGCTTTGAAACAGGGTTTCGGAAAGATAGATCAGGGAGTCGGCCAGCCGGCCGTGCATTTGCTTTTGGGTCAGACTGATCATTTTATCGAAGGTCCTGACGGTTTTAAGATTCAGGTGCCGGATGAATTGTTCGTTAAATTCTTTGTTCATGCCAAGAACCTTTTTAAAGTTATCCGTATGGATAAAACAGACGATCGAATCTTCCAGGGCGGTTACCGTATAATGATTGCGATTATCGGTAAATAATCCGGGACCTCCCAGTATGGTCTGGGGACCTGCAATATTCAGGATCAGGTTTCTTTTGTCAAAACCTTCAATATAAACTTTGGCAGTGCCTTTTACCAGGTTGGTAATATGGGTCAGAATCGTCCCCTGTTTTACTATGTTTTCCCCGGCAAGGAAATGCACTTCATACCTCTCGTCATTCAAAATCTCCGTCTGCTCTTCATTGAGAATACTGAAAAGTTCAGATTTCATGTTGCATTCGGCACAGGAATGACATATTTTGGATCTCTCAAACATTCAATTTCTCCTTATCGAATCAGCAAATATAAGTGAATTCCTTCTGAATAAATAAAATAAAAAGATGTTTGACAGTAAAAAAACCGACATAGATCGGTTTATTCCTGTGGCAACATCTTAGGTATTGTATCATTATTCCGGCCTTATTCATAGTAAGTTAAGGCATTAGTCTGCTACTTTTGTATGTATTGAAATATCAACGAAGAATCTGAGGAAATTGAAATTCCGGGGATTTGGAGATCCGGGACTTCTTTTCACCGGATCAGGGTGGAGTAAGAATTAAACTGCTAAGTCAATGAAAAAAAAACCCTTCATAAAAGTTATTACCCTTCTGTCGGTCGGATTGTTTTTGATTTTCGGTTCCTGCGATAAGTACAGTTATGAACTGCCTACGCTTGAACCGGGAACGGAGGTGAGTTTCTCGGAGGATATCATCCCGATCTTCACCGGGAATTGTACTGCTTGCCATGGCGGGGCCATCGAGCCGGATCTGAGACCCGATAATGCCTATGAATCCCTGCAGGATGGGTATATTTCCGATGACCCTGAGAATAATCCCGAGGGCAGTAAGATCTACTCGATTTTACTGGAGTCCGGACATTCGCCACGGGCCTCGGAACTGGAAAAGCAACAGATCCTGGAATGGATCAGACAGGGTGCTCTCAACAACTAATTGAAACTAAACCATAAAAATAAATACGATGAGGAAGTTACTTGCGCTGATATGTTTAGCTACCCTGGCCTTTCCGGCCTTCTCACAGGAAGAGTCGGACGATAAACCGGTCAGGTCTCCGTTTGAATCTACCATTTTAATTGATAACCATACCATCGTGTCTCCCTTCAAGGGGGGATTTGAATTTGAGATCCATCACCGCTTCGGACTCGTCAATAACGGGATCTCGGATGTATTCGGGGTGTATGCCCCATCGAATATCCGGCTTGGATTCAATTACGGGATTACCGACAGGTTGATGGTAGGGGTTGGTAGTACCAAGGATTATAAATTACAGGATCTTCAATGGAAATATGCCATTTTGCAGCAGACCCGGTCCGGCAGTATTCCCGTTGGGATCAGCTATTATGGAAATATGGTTCTGGATGCAAGGTCGGATGATAATTTTGGTCCCGAGGAGCAGTTCAGGGAAATCCACCGCCTGTCCTATTTTACTCAGCTGATCTTTGCCAGAAGTTTTAATTTCCGGTATTCACTTCAGGTCGCTCCCGGATTTATTTATTACAATTCCGTACCCAAGGGTATGCAGAATGCGAATTTCTCCCTAATGGCAGGCGGGCGAGCAAAAGTTTTGGGTAGTGCCTCCATTATTGCTGAATATCATCATCTGCTGACCTCACAGGAAGCTTTTGATCCCAAGCCCAATCTCGCCCTGGGCGTTGAATTCGGTACTGCAACCCATGCGTTTCAGGTTTTTGCTGCGAACTTTTCCCAGATCATCAATCAACGAAACCTGATGTATAATCAGAATGATTTATCCGAAGGGGAATTTCTGCTTGGATTCAATATTACTGTAAGATTCTGATTATGAACAGGTTTTCTAAAAGCGTTAAATACCTCCCATTGCTGATTCTGGTCGCGGGCTTTTTTATTTTCCTGATCGCCCCCGGAGTTGCCGGAATTATGGATGAGGTTGATCCTGAAGAAACAATTAAAGGCAAAGAGAACAATGTCTTCTCCGAAGAAAATGAGAATTGCTTCCAATGCCATGGGGAGCGTTATTATTCCATAACAGACACCCTGTTCGGTACGGTGAAGAATTCCGAGATGTGCCTTTCCAACCGGATTGAAAGAGATGAATTCTACCATTCGGTTCACTGGAGCTTCAGTTGCTACGACTGTCATTCCGAAGAATACAATGAATTTCCACATCCTCTGGGAGTGCGGTTCGAAGAATACTGGACCTGTCTCGACTGCCATGGTTACGACGAGAATTTCGCACAGTATCAGTTCGATGCCATCGACGAGCAGCACAGCATGTCGGTGCACTATACGGCCACCGATGGGAATTTCTCCTGTTGGGAGTGTCATGATCCCCATACCTATAAATTACTCACCCGTGAGGTTGAAAACATTCAGACCGTGATTGTGGAATCCAACAATACCTGTCTGGAATGCCACGGAAATGTGGAAAGATTTAAACTGTTGTCCGAAAGAGAACTGGGAAATGTAGTTCCCCAGCACGACTGGTTGCCGAATCAGTCCCTTCACTTTAAAGCTGTGCGCTGCATTGAGTGCCACTCGGAGATGAATGATACGGTACTGGTTTCCCATAATATTCTGCCTGCCGAAAATGCGGTAAGAAACTGCGTGGATTGTCATTCCCAGAACTCCATTCTGATGGGATCTCTTTACAAATTCGCAGCTCAGGAAGAACGGAGAGAGTCCGGTTTCGTGAACGGGGTTATCATCCAGAATGATGCCTATGTAATTGGTGCAAACCGCTCCAGATTCCTGAATATCCTTAGCCTGCTCATTTTTGGACTGGCTCTTGCAGCAATGGCTGTACATATAGTTTTCAGGATCAAATCATCTAAAAAGAAAGAATCGTAATGGCTGAAAAGATATACCTGTACCCTGTATGGCTCCGTATCTGGCACGGTCTGAACGCCATACTTTGCATTCTCCTGATTCTCTCCGGAATCAGTATGCAGTATTCAAATCCCGATGCTCCATTGATTCCTTTTGAACCTGCTGTGGCCATGCATAACGTGAGCGGGGTGATCCTGACGATCAGTTATCTTCTTTTCTTCATCGGAAACCTCTTTACTTCCAACGGAAAATACTATCGTTTAAGGCTGAAAGGACTTATGAAAAGACTGGCACTGCAGACTCGCTACTATGTGGTGGGAGTCTTCAAAGGGGAGGAAGCTCCATTTCCGGTTTCGAAGGAGCGTAAGTTTAATCCCCTGCAACAGGTTTCCTATGTGTTTGTAATGTATATCGCATTGCCCTTGTTATTTATAACCGGCTGGGCTCTTCTTTTCCCGGAGTTTATTCTGAAGGAAGTATTTAAGGTTTCCGGGATTTTTCTCACTGCTCAGCTTCACATTGTGATGGGCTTTTTAGTTTCTCTGTTTTTAATAGTTCACCTTTATGTCAGTACCATGGGGAAAACTCCCCGGAGTAATTTTAAAAGTATCGTGGATGGCTGGCAGGAGGTTCACTGATTCGTTAACTTAAATTTGAAGAATATGAAAAAACAACTTGTTTCAATTATGGCGCTGCTGTGTGCAGCATTTATGGTAATGTCTTTTGCTCCCCAGCAGGATCCCGAACCCTGGCCGGTTCCCGATAAGTACAAGAATTTGGAAAATCCCGTGAAAGCCGATGCCGAATCCCTCCAGATTGGTAAAATGCTTTATAACAAGAACTGTGCTTCCTGTCATGGCAAGACCGGACTCGGTGACGGACCTAAGGCAAGAATGCTGGACACTTTCTCCGGTGATTTTTCGGGTGACTTTTACCAGAATCAGACCGATGGTGAGCATTTCTACAAAACCAAATATGGTAGAGGGGAAATGCCTGCTTACGAAGGAAAAATTCCGGATGAGGATATCTGGCATATGGTTAACTACATGAGAACATTCGCCAAGTAAATCTAAACGAACGTTTTACTGAAACCACGATAGCTTAGGTTATCGTGGTTTTTTTATGATGCACGGGGGGGTAAAACCGAGATTTAATATGACTGTATAATAGATGTGGAAAAATGAAAAAGGCAATCCGTAAATGGATTGCCTTCAAAAAATCGTAGTCTGCAGACTTAGTTGAACAAAGCCAGTGAGTTGGCAAGTAATGCCTTTACGTATTTAGGATTGTGAACACCCATACTGCCATCTTCTTCAACCATGTAGTAGTTAAGAATAGCACCGGCCATATCCGAAGATACTACCAGGGGACTGCTGGAGCTGGCATTCACGAGTCCGCTGCTCTCGTTTACGTAACCTGCATTAACCAGTGCAGTATGGAGCTGGTCAAGTAAACCTTCAATTTCTGTGACAGCACCATTCAGATCAAATTCTTCAATATCGGTATGACATTGTGTACAACCTTCCACGTGCTCAGTTTCACCATCGGTCATGCTGAAGGTATGACCTCCGGCAAAAGTGCCCAGGGGATCGGCCATATGACATTGGGTACAACCTGCCAGGGTGTGGGGATGTGATCCATCTGCTCCATAATCTTCGGATCCTGCAATCTCATATCCTGCTGTGCTGTAAAGAATTGCAGCCTGTGTACCGTGATGGGGCCCCCATCTTGAGCTGGTAATGGTAACCTCTCCTCCTCCAATGGCAGGAAGGGGATCGGGAATTCTGGGCTGATGGCAGTTTACGCATCCGTTGCTGGCATCTCCCAGATCCACCTCAACACCGTTAATCCAGAGTGGAACAGCTGCGGTGGTTGTAAGAGAATAATCGGTGGTGTCAAAATTCTGGTGAATGTTATGGCAGGTACGGCAATTTACCGGTAATGGATTGCTCATATCTCCGGTGGTAGATTGTGCTCCCGTTGCCAAAACTTCAAGGAAACCGGCGTGTGTATGACAGGGTGCGCAGGAGCTTCCGTTTCTTTCAAAACTCGTTCCCATCTGATGCTGGGAATTCGCTGTCTGTGACAGTTTGGCCAGCAATAAGGTTCCATTGTTATGGCATTGGGCGCAGGTCTCATTGGCATCCTGTCCGTCCAACCCGGCCGGTCCCTCACAACTGCTGAATAATGCCAGCCCGGTTGCGATAACCATCATCATCAGAATGGCTGTGGGTGTAAGTGATTTTTTCTTCATAAATAGGGTATTAGTTCAATTACTATCATCGCTTAAATATAGGACTTATCCCCATTACCCTAATATATAAATTATTGATATTTAATACCATTTCGATAGATTTATTCGGTATGCTGACCGGATAATAACGCTATATTTATCGAGGTATATCGATTTATGAAGAAATCCCTTCTCGAAGGGTTAAAAACCAGGGCAAGCATTAAAAAAATTGGATATCTGCCAAAATTCAGTATTTTTGCATCGCAGAAAAGGACCCGTAGCATAACTGGATAGTGCACCTGACTACGGATCAGGAGGTTGGGGGTTCGAATCCCTCCGGGTTCACTTTAAAGCCTGAGTATCATGTGGTTGGTTTTTTTTATGTGTATTTACTTCTTGAAATTAGCTGATCCTCATATTTTATATTCCTGAGAATTTCGTCCCAGTTAACGACTTTCTTACCTCACAGGACTTCTATACCCACTAGACACTTTCGTGTGTAAAGAATAAAAACTGCCTTTATTCTTTTTATTATAATCAATATAATCGATTTTACTAATTAAGATTTGACTATAATCAATAGATTACGTTTTTTTGTAAAAGATTTGATCATAATCAAAACATTTTCGTGTGAATAATATTCAGCGCCACATATATTTAAAAAGAATAGAACCCTATGTCGGTAAAAACCTGATAAAATTAATTGTAGGGCAAAGACGTATAGGTAAAAGCTATTTTTTGAAACAGGTTGCCGATTTGTTTGCAGAAAATCATTCAGGTACTCCTGTTATTTTTATAAACAAGGAAGATTTAGCGTTTGATTCGATACGAGATTATTCTGATTTAGTGAGCTATGCAGAGTCAAAAAGAGAAAATGATGGTTTGCACGCTATTTTTATTGATGAAGTTCAAGATATCGACCAATTTGAAAAAGCCTTACGACATTTTCAAACAAAACAAAACTGGGATATATATTGTACAGGAAGTAATGCCCATCTTCTCTCCGGAGAGTTAGCCACCTATCTGACAGGCCGGTATATTGAAATTAGAATGTTTAGCTTGTCCTATAACGAGTTTTTGGAATTTCATAAACTACAAAACACAACGGAAAGTTTTAATAAGTACTTGAAATTTGGAGGATTACCCTATTTAAAGCATTTGAAGCTGGAAGAGCTGATTGTGTATGATTATTTAAAAAATATTTTTCAAAGTATTTTATTTAAAGATGTTATAGGTAGATACAAGATCAGAAACGTTTCCTTTATAGAACGCCTGTGCGCATATATTGCAGACAATATTGGACAAATTGTTTCGGCAAAGAAAATCAGTGATTATTTAAAATCTCAGCGTATCTCATTCTCAAATAATATAGTGCTCGATTATTTGTCTTATCTGCAAAACTCATTCTTAATTTGTTCGTTAAAGCGCAATGATCTAAAAGGAAAACGCATAGTTGAAATCGGAGAAAAAATCTATTTTCAGGATTTAGGACTACGGAATGCTTTAAATGGCTATAAGCAAAATGATATCAGCCAATTGCTTAAAAATATTGTGTTAACTCATTTGCTGATATACAATTACCATGTGTCAGTTGGAAAAATGGGAGATAAGGAAATTGATTTTGTTTGCGATAAAGAAAATATTCGAATCTATGTTCAGGTAACTCTTTCCCTTGCCGATGAAAATGTTAGAGAAAGAGAAATTGGAAACCTATTAATGCTGAAAGATAATTTTAGAAAAATTGTAGTTACCGCAGACGAGCTAACCGAAAACCTTCGGCTCTACAGCCTTCTCCTCCTTCGGCTCTACTGCCTTCTCCTCCTTCGGCTCTACTGCCTTCTCCTCCTTCGGCTCTACAGCCTTCTCCTCCTTCGGCTCTACTGCTTTCTCCTCCTCCGGCTCTTCAGCCTCCCCCTCATTATCTTCTGCCGGGGACCCGGGTAGGTCGACCTCGATATCCTCTTGCGGGATG
>CAZNFR010000015.1:17275-55792 GCA_964572225.1 uncultured Bacteroidaceae bacterium | reverse complement strand
CCCGATCCCATGGTGAAGACCTACCTTGTTTATGCATTGCTTGCCGTAAGTCTTATCTACGGTGTGACCTTTGTAATGCCTATTGGAGGGGCTGATATGCCGGTAGTAATATCTTTGTTGAACTCCTTTACCGGTATTGCTGCAGCCATGGCTGGTTTCATTTACCAGAACGAGGCCATGAAGTTGGGCGGTATTCTGGTGGGAGCCGCCGGTACCATTCTTACACTCCTAATGTGCCGCGCAATGAACCGTTCACTGATCAATGTGATTATAGGTGCCTTTGGAGGAGGAGGAACTTCTGCAGATAAGGAGGTGGGCACCATCAAGGAGATTTCGGTTAGTGACGCAAGTGTGCTGCTATCCTATTCCGGCAAGGTAGTCATCGTTCCCGGTTATGGTCTTGCTGTTGCTCAGGCTCAACATATCTGTCACGAACTGGAAAATTTGCTGGAATCGAACGGAGTGGAGGTTAAATATGCAATCCATCCTGTGGCAGGACGGATGCCCGGTCATATGAATGTGCTTTTGGCCGAAGCCGACGTTTCCTACGATAAATTGGTGGAAATGGACGATATAAATCCCGATATGCCCAATACGGATGTAGTAGTCGTAATCGGAGCCAACGATGTGGTTAATCCTGCAGCTTTGGATGATCCGGGCAGCCCAATCTACGGAATGCCCATTATTAAAGTGCATGAAGCAAAAAATATCATTGTAATGAAAAGAGGGATGGGCAAGGGATATGCAGCAATCGAAAACTATCTTTTTTATGATGATAAAACCCGGATGCTCTTTGGAAATGCCAAAGATTCCCTTCAAAAGCTGGTGACCGAAATTAAATCCATGTAATTCTTTCCCCTGATAACTATCTATGAAAAGTGGAGAGGCTGTCAATTTTGACAGCCTTTTTTGATTATTTTCCTTCCTTACCTATTGATAAATCAGCCATATTTTATGACCAATTTCTGATTTCGTATGACGAAAGAAATTTCTTTTGATTTTAGCCCTGGTATTAAAGCGCTGCCTCAATTTTCATTTGTAACCTTTTTGTTAATAAGTCGTTAAACAGGCTAAGCTTTTGAAGCTGATTCACGCTTATTTTTGCGGTACCATTGAGTTTTGGTAAAAACAGCCTGAAGAACGGAAAGAACCTTATTATTCTCTATTTGAAATTTTATAGTCATCACTATATTTTCTGCACATACAAAAAAAGCGTCCCTTACCTGCCTTAGACCCCGGTTTAGGGCTGTCGCATTTATAGGGCTGTTTACACTTGGGATTCTGTTGTGTCCCGGAGCCTGGCTTTTGGCTCAAAACGGACCTGCAGGTGTGGGCAGGATTGAAAGCAACACATTGTGGCTTAAAGCATCAGATATTAAGGGTCTGACTGATGGAGACTCCCTGGCTTTGCCCTGGCCGGACGCTTCGGGGAAGGGACATGCTGCCTCTCAGTCCAATGCCTTATACAGACCTGTTTATAGTTCCACTGCTGCCAACGGCCATCCTGCTGTACTTTTTAATGGTGCTGATTCCTATTTTGACAACAGCTATTCCTATAATGCACGGACTGTCTTTATCCTTTACAAGATAGATTCCAGCCTTCAACAAGATACCGATCTGGGCCAGATCTGGGGGCACTACGGCGACGGCGCCCATGTAGCCATCGATGCACGGCCATCTTTTTCAAAAAGATTCAGTTTTGACGGAGGAGGGAATGCTGCCGCACGTTATGGAATTAATGGTTCCGTCTTTTCAGCTTTTGACCGAAATTCAAATACTTACCCATGGAACTATGACCAGTGGGAACTGGTTAAGGTGGAGTTTCAAAACCAGGAATCGCTAACCCGTCAGGTTATCGGATCTCTGGTTCCCAATTTCAATTTAGGAGACCATCAATTTGGCGGGCATATTGCTGAAATGATCGTATTTGACAGTCTGCTGAATGCGACTCAGATAATGATTCTGGAAAACTACTTTTCTTCTGCCTATAACATGGATCTGACTGCCATAGGCGAAGATTATTATACTTATGAAGCTCTCTATAATCATGATGTATCAGGGATAGGAAGGAGATCCGCAACGGATATGCATACCCTTGCATTCAGTGACCGCCTGCTTGGCGTGTCGGCAAGTACATTGGATTCGGATGGATCCTTTTTGCTTTTCGGTCATGATAATGCCGGTAGCCTCTCATGGTCCTCATCGGAGATCCCTTCAGGCTTTACAGGACTGCAGCGAATATCCAGGGAGTGGAAGGTGGAGGAAACCGGTGAGACCGGTGAGCTGACTCTTATAATTGATACCACGCTTCTGGCAGGAAGAAGTTTTTCCGGAGAAAGGTATCTTTTGCTTATTGATAAGGACGGGGATTTTTCATCCGGTGCAGATGTTTATGAACTCGCCTCAGCAGGCATGGATTCTCTTTTCAGCAGATCAGGGCTGAACCTTGAAACAGGTGATTATATCACGATTGCAAAAATAGCACCGGCCCTGGGTTTTGATGATTCCTCCTTTTTTGTGTTCGAGAACGACACTTTGAACCTTAGGATCTCACTCAATTATATACCGATTGACACGGTTATATTCAGTCTTTTTACCTCCGATATTTCAGCTCTTGGCGGAAGTGATTATAGCAGCATCCTTCCATCCCTGATGCTGAGCATATCACCTGGACAGAGGGACACTGTTATTGAGGTCCTTCCTCTGAATGATACTGAAACTGAATTGGATGAGCTATTCACCATTCAGTTTGACAGCATTCCATCCGGTTTTGCCGGTGGTGGGATAGACTCAGCCAGTGTTACCATTCATGACGATGACAACCCCAGGAAAATCTATTTTGACACCCCGGCTTCATCCATTTCAGAAAGCGGGGATTCAATCCTTATAAGAGTCAGGATCACTCCTTCCGAATTCGATCCGGTTAATACTACCTACGTTAATTACCGTGTTACCGGAGGAACGGCTACTGTGGCTGATTATACCCTGACGGAAGGCATTTTGGAAATACCCCCGTATTCTGTGGCAGCCGATTTTACTGCATATATTCTTGAAGATGCGTTTAATGAACAAAATGAAACCATTGAGACACAAATATACAACCCTGTAAACGGCAGCCTTTCCTCAGTTAATCCGGTAAATCATACCCTTACCATCCTTGACAATGATGATCCACCCGAACTTAATTTCTCTGTCTCTTCACAAACCCTGGATGAGACTTCCGGAATTATCGCGATTTCATTCGATCTTACCGCGGTTTCAGCTCAGGATATATATGCAGGTTTTACCTTGAGCGGAACCGCTGTCGAGGGGATTGATTATAGTATTTCTGCAGGCAGCCTGATGATCCCGGCAGGTAGTCTTTCCGGATCCATAAATATGACCCTGATTAATGACCTGCAGGGTGAAAGTTTAGAAACAATTATACTGACCCTGGATGAGTCTATTCCCAATGTGGTGAGGGGCGAGGATTCCATATACACCCTTGTTATTGAGGATAATGATACTGAGGTTGGTTTCACAGGTCCTGCCGGTGTAGGAGATGCTTCCATCAATAAGTTATGGTTGCGTGCCGACAGGATTGAAGGGATCATGGACGGGGAAGAGGTGGAAACCTGGACTGATCTTAGTGGAAACGCACATGATGCTTCCCAGGCTTCGGCCGGTAACCGTCCGGCTTTCCGCGAATCTGCAATTAATGGAATGCCTTCGGTTGAGTTTGACGGGGTAACCGACAATGATTACTATGATAATCCCTATGCCTATTTTGGAAGGACAGTTTTCGCAATTTACAGGGTAAGTTCTACCCTCCATAGTAATTCAGATATGGGCCAATTGTGGGGGAATTACGAAGATAACGTACAGCTGGCCCTGGACCCCCGTCCCATAAATCCCATGGGATGGAGTTTTGATGGCGGAGGGACTTCCCGCGCCCGATATGCTCTTTTTGGAGAGGACTATACCGGCTTTTTCGAAGACGATAATTCAGTTCCATGGACCTATGACCAGCCGGAACTGGTAAGCGTTGAATTCGAATCGGCCTACCCCATAACGAGGCAGGTTATCGGATCTTTGTATCCCCGGTTTTCTGTCGGTCAATATCAGTATGGAGGGGATATTGCCGAGTTGATCGTATATAACAGCAAACTCAATAATACGCGCAGGATCCTTGTGGAAAATTATCTGGCAGCAAAGTATGGACTGGATATTTCTGCTTCGGGTAAAGATTATTTCGATTTTGAACTTACTTATCCCTATGATCTTGCAGGTATTGGAAGAATTTCATCATCCGATCTTCACACTAAAGCACAATCGGCCGGAATCCTGATACTTAGTGATGCTACGGGTCTGGGAGACAATGAGTTTCTGATCACAGGGCACGATAATGCATCGGTGTCGGAATGGACCTCGGCGGAATCTCCTTCCGATAGCCTTCTAAGAATTGCTCGTGAGTGGATTTTTGATGAAACCGGAGAAACGGGTCAGATCATATTATCTTTTGACACCTCCGGTCTGCCTTCGCTTCCTCAGGGATATTCAAACCTTATGCTAATCAAAGATAGTGATGGCAATTTTAGTGAAGGCGCGGAAATAACTGCCCTTAGCATTACAGGGGGGGTGTTTAAATCGGATCCTTTGAATATTGACGATGGCGATTACATAAGTCTCGCCGTGGTCCGTCCCGTTGCAGGCTTCGCGATGGCAGATTACAATGTGTCGGAAACCATGGCCTCCGGTGCTGTTCAGGTAGTTCTTTCTGAAGCCCTTTCCGAAGATATAACTCTTTATTACCATATCGAGGGGGGTACGGCCACCCCAGGAGTTGATTTCACGTTGAGTACCGATTCAGTCATAATGCCTGCCGGCTCGGTAACCGCTGAGATCCAGTTTACCCTTAACAATGATACAGACCCGGAACTTGAGGAAACTTTCATTATTGAACTGGATTCTGTTAACCTTTATGCCGGCCTGAATACCGATACCCTGACTACCGTCATCATCAATGACAATGATAATGATGGATTTACAGGACCCGGTGGGGTTGGGGATCAAGTTATCAATTCCCTCTGGCTTGTAGCCGACAGTATTTCAGGTATACCGGGCGACCCGGTTGCTTTCTGGCCCGATAATTCCGGTAACGCCAACAACGCAATCAATCTTTCACCTGGTCAGGAACCTGAATTGCTCACCAATTTTATCGGAACGCACGGAGCCATAGATTTTGAAAAATCAAACGAAGAATATCTTGGAAATAACCTTTCCCTGGGCATATCCGGATCTGGTCCGGCCTCAGTATTTATGGTTGCCAGGAATACTTTTGGAGCCAATGATGATAACAGCGGACTTTTCCTCGGGTCCTCATCCGGAGCAGGAGGAAGCGTCAGACATTATGGTCTGGAATACCTGGCAACGATAAGATTTAACAACGGAAACCGAATCTTCCAGGATGGATTTACCCAGAATGAATGGAAGATGGGAAGCTGGCTGAACAAGGCCGGGGATAATTATGGTTCCTATACATTTTATCTAGACGGGTCCCTGCTGGCACAGCAAAGTACTTCAGGACCATCAAATATTCCGGCAACCGGAGTAGAGCTGTTTTATGTAGGTGCGGGTCTGGATGGAAGCGGCACTTTCCGGGACGCCCGGTTTTTCGATGGTCAAATGGCAGAGGTAATCGCCTACGATTATGAAATTAATGCCGCCCAAAGAAATATCATCGAGAATTACCTGGCTGCGAAATATCATCAGGAAATCGCTACCACCACAGATTTATACGCCTTTGAAACGACCCACCCTCACGAAGTTGCAGGGATAGGAAGAAGCAGTGCCACAGAATTTCATAATACGGCCATGTCTGGTGGAATCGTGAGGATCAGTAATGCTTCCGGACTGGATGATGGGGAGTATCTGTTGTTTGGCCACGATAATGCCGGTATCAGTACCTGGACAACCAACGAGTTGCCGGTTGAGAATGCTCTGAGGATCACCAGGGAATGGCGGTTGGATAAAACAGGCGATCCTGGATCTGTAAAGATAACTATAGACACATCGCTGTTCGGAGTTAAACCGGTTTCTTATCCCTATTATATTCTTTGCTATGATGAGGATGGGGACTTCTCAGAAGGGGCTGAAATTGCGGTTTTACAGCTTGGTGATGAGGGTTATGAGAGCGATCTGATAAATATTCCTGATGGTAGTTACCTTACCATTGGAGTTTTGAAACCGCAAATTTATTTTTCGACACCTTTCTCAGAAACGGAAGAATCGCTAACAAACACACTGGTATCGGTAAGCCTGAATTTCCCCTTACCCGAAGATATTTCTTTTAACTATGATTTCCGGTTGCCGGCTACCACAGCCACTCCGGCCGGGGTCGATTTTGAGCTGAGTACAAATTCGGCATTGATATCAGCCGGAGATACTCTGGTCAACATCCCGGTTTCCATCACCGACGATTCCAATGCAGAAACAGACGAGTTTATCGAGCTGGTAATTCGTGCTTCATCACCTCTGTATACCATTGGTGAGGATTCTACCCATATGCTTACCATTCATGACGATGATAATCTGCGGTCTGTATATTTTACCGTAGGAAGCAGAGCAGGGGATGAAGATTATTCGCCTGAATATTTGACGATAAGGCTGGATGCAGTTGATCCGGTAAATCCTGTTTATGTGGATTACAGAGTTATCGGAGGTACCGCAATCAATACCGTTGATTTTGACTTACCTGCTGGGACCGCCATGATTACGGCAAATCAGATAAGCACTACGGTAATCCTTGGGTTCAATGATGATGATTTATACGAAAATGATGAGAATTTCATTGTTGAATTGTATAATCCTGTAAATGCTAACCTTGGCCCTGTTTCGGAATTGCTATTCACCATCCGTGATGATGAATCGGTTCCCGAAATAAATTTCAGTATACCTTCATCTTCCGGTTCAGAAGAGAACAGTCCGGCGCTAATTCCCCTTGAACTCAACAGACCCTCAGCCTACAATATTACCCTAAACTATGCAGTAACCGGAGGTACCGCCACAGGAGGAGGAGTTGATTACCAGAATCCGGCCGGTACGCTTATCATTAATGCAGGTTCAACCGAGGCCTTTATCAGTATCGACCTGATTAATGATCTGGTGGATGAAACCGAAGAGGATATTGCATTGGCACTGACAGGTACCGGCGGAGGGGCTATTACAGGCAGTCAAAGCAATCATACATTTATCATAAGAAACTCCAATGTGGCTGGTTACAGCGGACCAGGAGGGGTAGGGGATTCAGACAATAATACACTCTGGTTATCAGCTGATACTTCAGTAGCCCTAAGCGGTAATGATATTAATATTTGGGCAGATTTGTCCGGAAACGGGAACGATGCTTTTAACCTTTCTCCCGGACAGGAACCCACCTGGGTAGACGATGCGCTTAATGGGAAGGCCGTTGCACGGTTTGATGATAACGGAGGAACGAATGGTGATTATCTGGGAGCCAATATCTCATTGGGAATTACGGGATCTTCGGCAGCTACCGTCTTTATGGTAGCTAAAAATGCCACCGCAGCAAGTGAGGATAACACCGGATTGTTTATTGGGGAAGCAAATGGAACCGGGGGTCTGGTACGTCATTATGGTATAGAATTGAATTCAACCATCCGTTTTAATAACGGTAACCGTATCTTCGATGACGGGTATGCCTTCAATCAATGGAGAATCGGAGTCATACGAAATTCATCGGGTGACCTTTACGGCGAGTATTCAGGATATTTGAATGGCAACCTGTTAGGACAGTCTTCTTCATCATCGCCCACATCCCTGCCCAATACTGCCGGTGAGTCTTTCTTTATCGGTGCAGGACAGGGGACGAATGGGGATTTCATGTCGAACCGTTACTTCGAAGGAGATATGGCCGAGGTGATCGTGTATAATTCCGAGCTCAATGAATCTCAAAGAATTATCGTTGAAAACTATCTTTCTTCGGCTTACGACATCACAATTGCCAGCGATTACTATGGTTACGATATTTTTCACGGTGAAGATGTAGCTGGCCTGGGTAGGATTAGCTCCACCGACCTCCATGTCGCAGCCCAGTCGGCCGGAATCCTCCTGCTTTCGGGTGCCAGCGATCTGGATGACGGGGAATTTGCGCTATTTGGTCATGATGATGCACAAATTGCTTCATGGACAAATACAGAAATTCCTGTGCCCGGGATGCTGCGGTTACAAAGAGAATGGAGGGTGGATATGACCGGATCTTTGGGTGAATTCGACCTCAGTTTTGATCCTGTCCGCCTTCCTGTTATAGGCTCACAATATGCCAATGTGCTGTTGCTGGTTGATTCGGATGGGGACTTTAGCTCGGGAGCGAGGGTAATAAGTCTTGAGAAGGAAGGATCCGTTTACACTGCTTACGGTGTAGATATTCAGGATGGAGACTATCTTACCATGGCTCTTGCAGAACTCACTGCTGGTTTTGAATTTACAGAACTGAATGGATCGGAAAGTATTGGTACCGATAGTATTACCGTAATTCTCAACCTTCCATCAATAGAAGATGTTGAAGTGGATTACGTGGTTAAAGGAGGGACTGCCACTGCGGGGAATGATTTTAATTCAGCAGGAGGAACGCTGGTAATCCCTGCAGGAGTGGTAAGCGCCAGGTTTCCATTAGCCATTCAGGATGATGCGATCGTAGAAACAGATGAAACCATAATTCTGGCGCTAAGGGACCTTTCAACCGGAAATTTGACCTCTGACTCCATACTGGTTTATACGATTAATGATAATGATAATCCCAGAGTTATAGACTTTACTTCGGTTGGAACAGGGATAGCCGAAGATGCAGGAATTCTCACCATCGATGTTGCCTTAAACTCACCCCATCCTACCCGTGACCTGAAGGTGGCCTATGCGGCAGTGTCCGGACAGGCACTTGAAGGGTCTGATTTTACCTTATCTTCAGATACTCTGACCATCCCTGCAGGCAATCTTACGGGTACCATTACTGTGAGTATTATAGATGATGCAACCGATGAATTTGATGAAAGCTTTGCCATTCGCCTCATCGGTACCGGTTCACTCGATCTGAACCTTGGAACAAACGTTCTTTACAGAGATACCATCCTTGATAATGATGCAGGTCCGGAGGTGAGTTTTGTTTCCGTTTCTGCAAGTGGAGCCGAAAGTTTTCAGACTAAACAATTGAATTTTGTGCTTTCGTCGGCATCCGGAAAAGACATTACGGTAGAATATTCCGTAACCGGGGGAACGGCTACCAGTGGTGCAGATTTTGTTCTACCTGCAGGAACCATAAGCTTCCCGGTGGGGACAACTACCCGCACCATCCTTTATTCCATAATCGACGATGCAGTTGAGGAAAACGCTGAGAATATCCAAATTAGCCTGCAAAATCCGGTGAATGCTGTTTTAGGCACCAACGCCATTCATACCTATACCATTCTTGATGATGATGGTCTAGGCTGGCATGGTCCGGCAGGAGTCATGAACTTCACGCAAAATATTGTCTGGCTAAATTCTACCCATACGACAGGCCTGGGCGACGGGGATCCGGTATCTCTGTGGGAGGATGTTTCAGGAAACGGACATGATGCGAAACAATCGGGAGCTGCCCGGCCTTTATACCTGGATAATCCGGCCGATAACTGGTATGGAAAACCTGTTATTCGGTTTGATGCCGGCTATTCACAGTACCTGGGCATCGATAATTCAACGGCGTTAAATACCGGTGGACCTTACGACAAGAGAACGATAATTGTAACCTTCAGAACCGGGATTGATATTAACAGCCGGCAGGTGTTGTATGAAGAGGGTGGAGGAGTACGTGGTTTGAATATCTATGTTGAAGGTGGATTGCTGTATATTTCCGGTTGGAACGAGACCAATGATGATGGAGGAGCAACGACCCCGTGGTATTTTACTTCGGTTACCACTCCGCTACAGGCAAATACACCTTACTATGCCGTACTTCAATTCAATTTTGAGGGTAGTAATGGTGACGTAACGGGCTGGTTGAACGGAGATCTGATCGATGTGCTTCCGGGTGCAGGAAGACTTTTTAATCACCCGGGGAATATCGGAGTCGGGGGTATGAATAACGGAAGTGTTTACCATACCGGACCCCAAAATGGAACCACGAATTTCTTTACCGGCAATATTTCGGAGCTAATTATAAACAACCGGGTTTATAATTCGGCACAGGTGAAAATAGTGAACAACTACCTGGGCGCAAAATACAATATACCCATAACCGATGATTATTACGATCATCAGGGACAGTATAGCTGGGGGCTTATCGGCATTGGAAAAGAAGATGACCAAAACCTGCATGCAATCGCACAGGGGGATGGTATTATCAGAATGGATAACCCCTCCAGTCTTGACAATGGCGACTACCTCCTGGTGGCCCACGATAACGATGATCTTAGTGCATGGGATAATACCAATGTACCCGGGGGTGATGTAAATATTATTCGCGCAGACCGGACCTGGCGTTCAGATGACCTTACCGGGGGAATAGGAACGGTGAGAATTGCCATTGATGCAGATGATCTTCCCCCAATGCCATTCAGCTTCAGCAAGTATGCCATTCTGGTAAGCACCAGCGCAGATTTCAGCAATCCGGCAAATGTACTTGTATATGGACTTAAGTTGAATTCAGGCACCGGCTTATATGAAGCCGACGGCATTGACCTATCCAATAACAAGTATTTCAGTATCGCAGTCCTCAATCCGGCTGTTGAATTCCTTACCTCCTCTGGAGACGGATTTGAGTCTGAAAGCCCGGCGGAAGCCATTATTCGTCTAAACTATATTAACGCTTCCCCGGTGAACGTAGGGATAAACATTACCGGTGGAACCGCCATTCAGGGGAATGATTTCACAGTTCCCCAAACCAGTCTGACCATTCCGCAGGGTATTGGTGAAGGGACAGCAAACCTCAATATCATTAATGACAGTCAGTCGGAAAGTAACGAAACATTGATCCTTGGGTTCGCATCCATACCTGCCAATCATATAACAGGAGTCAGGGATAGTTTTGTCTATACCATCTACGACGATGATAACAGCAGGAACATTGGATTTACCTCAGCTTCCATATCGGGTACTGAAAGTACCGCTCTGGTTGAGGTGGAAGTTGCCCTGAATTTAAGGGATCCCTTTAATGACAGTCGGGTAGTTTATGAACTGGGAACGGGAAGTGCAAGTGGCAGCGGAGTAGATTTTGATCTAGTGGCAGATACTTTGGTAATCCCTGCAGGAGATTCCACAGGACTGATTGCACTGAGCATTACGAATGACTTGTTCGATGAGGAGGATGAAACGATTATTCTGAATCTTATGTATTCGGAAAATGCAAACCTGGGTGCTGTAACGGAGTATATATATACCATTTTGGATGATGATGCAACCCCTGTGGTGCAATTCAGCACAACTACAGGTGAAGGACCCGAGAGTTTCTCACCGGTTATGCTGCGATTCGGGCTTTCAGAGGCCTCCGGCCAGGATGTGACCGTATACTACTCTCAATCGGGAGGTTCTGCCATTAACGGAGGCATTGATTATAATCTACCCTCTCCCTCGCAAATGGTTATTCCGGCAGGAGGTATACTCGACAGTTCATTCTTCTATATTTTCAATGATATTATTGAAGAGTCTGACGAAGATATCCAGATCACGATCGACAGTGCCACAAATGCAATTCTGGGAGCAGAGTTAAGCTTCAACTATACAGTATATGACGATGATGGACTTGGCTGGCTGGGTCCGGGTGGTGTTTCCGACGACGGAGGATATAACATCTGGCTGAAATCGGATGAAATCAGCGGGCTCTCGGATGGCGCAAGGCTCACAACCTGGGAAGATGCCTCTCTGAACAATATCGATGCTGCAGCCAGTGGGGGTGACAGACCTTTTTACCGCAATAATGCAGGGGCTAATGTAAACGGACGATCGGTAGTTGACTTTGCAGGTGGGAATTATTTCCTGGAAATACCCAATGGAATTAATTTTAATACCGGCGGACCCTATACTCAGAAAACCCTTCTGGTAGCTTTTGAAACGGGTGCGGATGTGACTTCCAGACAGGTAATCTATGAGCAGGGTGGAGATGTACGGGGACTAAACATCTACATAGAATCAGGAAACCTTCATTTTGGCGGATGGAATCTTGCGGATGATGATGCCGGGGCAACCACGCCCTGGGGCTTTGAGAGGATTTCCACCCCGGTGGGAACAAATGAGGTACATTTTGCCATGCTGGAATTCAATGCCGATGAGGGTACATTAACAGCCTGGCTGGATGGGGCCGAAGCCGGATCAGTCTCGGGAATCGGATATTTGTTCACTCATAGTGGTAAGGTGGGTATTGGCGCCATGAATAACAGTTCTCATTTTACCTCAGGTGCAACCAGTGGTAACGGATATTATTTCACTGGTAAGGTTCTTGAATTTTTAAATTTCAACAAGACTCTTAATGAAGTACAGCTTACGATAATTGACAATTATCTGGGTACAAAATTCGGATATACCCCTTCCAACGATCTATACAATTTTAAAACCGGGTACAGTTATGAACTTTTTGGTATAGGCCGTGAAACCGGTGGAAGCACCCACATTATTTCTCAAGGTTCGGGCATTGTTAAGGTTGATAATCCCAGCGACATGGATAACGGGGATTACTTCTTCATCGGCCATGATAATGCCGATCTTTCTGCCTGGACTACAACCGAAATAGCGCTTGATTCTGTAAAGAGAATTGCCCGGGAATGGAAAGTTGGTGAAAATGCAGAAACAGGGTCCATAAGAATAGCATTGGATACCAGTGCTTTACCCGTTCTTCCTCCTTTATACGACAACTATGTCATGATTATCGACAGGGATGGGGATTCTGACTTTACTACCGGTACTCTGGAGATGATCGAAATGGTGGAGAGATACGGGATATTTGCCCGGATACCTTCAATCGATCTGGATGAGGGAGATTGTTTTACCTTCGGTATTGCAACAAATATCACCGTTACTTCGGGTAACTGGAACAATCCCTCTACCTGGCTCATGGGTGTTCCTGAAGAAGGGGAAAGCGCAACCGTTCTGAATACACATATTGTTACCCTTACCGCCAATGCTAGTATTGGTAGACTGGATATTGCCGCAGGTGGTGAACTCAATCTGGGTAGCCATACCCTCAGTGTAACCGGAGAAGGGATCAATAATTCCGGGACATTTACCCCAGGCACAGGTAAGGTTAATTACTCGGCAAATGCCAGCCAGTGTATTGCATCCCTGAATTATTATAATCTGACGATTAGCGGATCCGGAACCAAGACGCTTTGCGGGGATGTGACTGTGGACAATGATCTAGAAATTCTGGGCACCCAGGCAACATTATTCCTGGATGCAGATGCCAGTTATAATTATAGCATTGCCATTTCGGGCGACTGGAAAAGTAGTGGGACCTTTGTTCCCAGGGAGGGCAGGGTAGTTTTCAATGGGGTTGGTATCCAGGAGATCGACAGGAATGACGGGGGTGTCCATACTTTCAGTAGTCTGCTGATTGAAACGGGAAGTACGCTCCTGGCAGATCATAACCTTTTCGTTGAAGACAGCCTATTCATGAGAGGAGATATCAGGAATCAGGGTTTCCTCCTGACTCTTGGTACAAGCGCAGCACAGAAAGGATCCCTCTCTTATGTGGACGGGACCATAACCGGAAACCTGAAAAGATGGATTAGTACTACAGACGACGGAATCGATATTTTCTTCCCTGTGGGAAGTACCGCCAATCACAGACCTGTAATTCTCAATTTCACTAACGTTACCACAAACGGAACCCTCCAGGCTGGATTTAATTCCGCAACACCGGGTGAAAATGGTCTGCCCCTCGATGACTCAGGTACCAGTCTTTCGGAGCTGTTTACCGAAGGAACCTGGAGCACAGTCTCAGGAAACGGGTTTGGATTCAGTGGTAGTTATGAAGTTGAATTGGTAGCCGATGGATTTGTCAGTTTCCCACTCGACAGCAGTTCAAGAATTATTGCACGAACCGGAAGCTTTTCAAACTGGCAGGTCAGGGGTAACCATGGAAGGATAGAGGATACGCTGGTTTCCAGGACCGGACTCACTACCGCCTTGTATCAGTTCGGGATCGCATCAGGCAATGCATGTGAGATCCTTTTTGAGAATTGCCCCAACGATATTGTGACCACTACCGATATTGGCGACTGCGGTACGGTTATCAATTGGGTGGCTCCCAATTTACAGACTCTTTGCAGCGGAATTACCACGGTAAGCAATTATGATCCCGGGGATTATTTTAGTGCCGGAATTACTGAAGTGATCTATATTGCCAGTGACGTATACGGTAATGCCGATACTTGTACCTTTACCATTACCGTTGAGGATCAGGAAGCACCGGCAATTAGTAACTGTCCGGCCTCACGGGCGATTCCGGCTGGATTGGGCTGTCAGATAACGGTTCCGGACCTCAGACCGGAATTGGTTGTGACTGATAATTGCGATCCCAATCCGGTTATTCGTCAGTTCCCTGCCCCCGGATCTACCACAGGTCCCGGTTTGCTTACGATAAGCTTTGATGTGGAGGATTCTGAAGGAAATCTAAGTACCTGCAACACCCAGATAACCGTAACACAACCTGCGGTGTCCTTCAGTGCAATTGATGATATTTGTATAAATGCCGGAACCGATACCCTGGTGCAGGGAAGTCCCTCAGGTGGAACCTACAGTGGTCCGGGCATCTCGACCTCTCCCTATTTCGATCCTGCAATTGCAGGAGCTGGAACACACACACTTTTATATACTTACACCGATATAAACGGTTGTGCTGTTACAGCAACACAGACCATAACCGTTACCGATACCACAGGGGTAAATTTCCCTGCTCTGGCTGGTGTATGTGAAAACGATGGTGATCTGACCTTGGATCAGGCCACACCAACAGGAGGCATTTATTCAGGACCTGGAGTTACCGGCGGGCTGTTCAGTCCCTCTGTAGCCGGACCTGGTGATCACACCCTCACCTACAGCTATAGCGATGGAAATGGATGTAGCAGCGTGGTAACACAGACCATAAGGGTGAATGCAGCACCGGAACCCGTGATAAACGGACCCATTGAAAGTTGCCTTGAAGGGAACAGTGATTTTATCACACCTTCCGTCGCAGATCACAGCTACGCATGGAGCGTAACAGGAGCCACCGTTACAGGGGGAGCAGGCACGAATCAGATAAGCCTCTATTTTGATACGGCAGGCACTGCAAACATTGAAGTTACAGAAAGCAATAATATAACCGGTTGTGCCGCAACAAGCGCGGTATGGTCGGTAGAAGTATTTGAAAGACCTACGATTGGAGAGATCCAATCTAGTAATGCATTAACAAGGTAAATTTTTAACAAACTGAATATTAATTAATTAAAAACAGGACAGTCATGAAAACAAAAATGATGAACACAATCGAGAAACTGGCAATTGTAATTGCATTTGTATTTGCAACAGGCACTTCAGTGTTTGGGCAATTTGAAGGAACTACCACCATGGAACAGGATTCCATTGAGGAACGTAAAGGAGTAACTACCACTTACACGGTTCCGGGACCGGCAGGGGATGACTACAGCTGGTTGGTTACCGGTGGTACGGTTATCAGTCCTCCTACAGGAACTACCGGAAACGGCAGTATTGCTACTCCAACTGAAATTCCTTTCACTACTGGTTTGACTACTATTGAAGTGGAATGGCCGGCAGACGACAGCACCATCACTTTTCTTACCGGAAATATTTCGGTTCAGAGAAAAGTGGCACACGATTCCGTGAGTTGTCCCAGTGTTATTCAATCTGTGGATGTAATCCTTTGGAGTAATCCAACCATTGCCATCCAGGATGTGGATTATGAAATCTGTTCCGAAGATCCAACCCTGGGTCCCATTACCGTGGAATTTACAGGTGCACCCGGATTTGATTTTGCCTACACTGTGACCGATGTGGAAGGAAATGTTTCGGGTCCTACCTCTGTTACCGGTGTAACAGCTGCTACTGCAGAGATTGCCATTCCCGGAAACCTGGTGAGCACATCGAGTACGGTTGATCAAACCTTTATCGTTACGATCACATCCATGAATGATGTATTTACAGGCTCAACAGGGGCTCTGATTGATGATACTTTTACTATTACTGTACATCCTACTGTTGAAACCGGAAGCGTAACTACTACTGGCGGATTGTCAAGATAACAGGCGGTAAGACGGATCAATATCCATTGACTCATATTCACGGAAAGAATAGGTAAATGCTATTGATCAAATAACTGAAAATATTTGAATATGAAGCATAAGTAAGGACATACGTGATGTTTGTAAGACCAGGAGAGAGGGTATGTCCTGCACAATGAGAATAGTAAAGAATAGGAAATAGTAACAAATAAAGAATAAGAAAATGGGATATAGTAAATCCCACGTCAAGGTATCTTTATGATAAGGATCAGGTACATATTGCTGATGCTTTTCCTCACTGGAATTGTACCCCGCCTTCACGGACAATATCTGAATATTGTCTGTACCGGAGACACGGGAGTTGTATACCGTGTTCAGGGAACCGAAGGCTCAACTTTCAAATGGGAGGTTGAAGGGGGTATAATCACGTCCGACTGGGGAGATAGTATCGCGATTACCTGGGGATATGTTCCGGGTGATTACGAGATCCGGGTACAGGAATTTTCAAAACACGGCTGTCCTGCCATACCTGTATCTGCTATGGTTCTTGTATCTGCACCGGAGCTTGATCTCGGAGAGGACCTGGAAATTTGCCAGGGCGATTATTTACAAATTTCGGCAGAAGGGGATTACTATTCCTATTTATGGCACAATGGAGTGACCAATCCATCAATATTAACGGGTGAGGAAGGGTACAAGCGAGTCTCGGTAACCGACCAGTATGGCTGTGTTACTACAGACAGCCTGTACCTGACCGTAAACCCGCTTCCTGAGATTGACCTGGGTCCGGACACTTCACTTTGTGGAACCGAAGAATTGATGCTTTATGGCGGTAACGACGGCGTTCTGTTTAACTGGTCTACCGGGGAAACCTTCCGGCAGATAACAGTTTACCCGGGCCAGCAGGCCATTTGGGTTGAGGTGATTGATGAAAACAATTGTGTTTCTTTTGATACCCTTATGATTGAAGCCTGTTCACCCAATGAACGCTTCAAGGATATGGTCACCGGTATCACTCCGAATGGGGATGGTAAGAATGATGTCTGGAGGATCAAAGAACTGGAACCCTTCCCACAGGCTGTGGTTGAGATTTTTGACCGATGGGGTAATCTGGTTTATCGCTCAGAACCGGGCTATTCAGAACCCTGGGATGGTACCTCAAATGATGGAAGGGAACTGCCGATGGATAGTTATTACTTTGTGATTGATCTGGGTCCGGGCGAAGAGCCCGTGATGGGGAATGTCACCATTATCAGATAGTATTATTTATATCAGATTTAACTTAGAAACTGCTTTACCTGTTTTTTTTTCGGATTGAAACTTAGCCATGTAAAGCCCGTATAAGCGGGAAATGAGATTCCTATTTAACAATAAATACACAAGCACAGCGGGAATAATTCTGTTCCTGCTTTTGCTATTTACAGACCGGTCATCTGGCCAACAGGTTCCTCTATATAGTCAGTATATGATGAACGGTTTCCTTTTGAACCCTGCCGTAGCAGGTAGCGAAGGATACACAGCCATAAACATAACAGCAAGGGAACAATGGCTGGGTTGGAAGGATGCTCCCAGTACCCATGCCCTAAGTGGTCAGACCCGCTTACTCAGGAACTCCTATATTTCCAAAAATGCATCCATAAAGAAGAGAAGAAGAATGAGTTCCCGAAGTGGTAAGGTAGGGCTTGGGGGATATATTTTCAATGATCAGAACGGGCCCATTGGGAGAACAGGTCTTCAGCTTTCCTATGCCTATCATATACGAATGAGGCAATCCCAGTTTTCCTTCGGTATTTCTGGAATTGCCTATCAGTTTTCGGTCGATGCTACCAAGATCCGTTTTGAAGAGGAGTTTGATGAGTACTTTGCTACTGCCGATAAGGCTATTTTTATTCCGGATGCCAGTGTGGGAGTTTATTATACGGATTCGAGAATTTATGCCGGTTTTTCTGCTTCCCAGCTCTTTGAATCTGCCTTAAGGCTCGGTGAAAAGGGATATGCTGAATACAAGATGAAAAGGTACTATTACCTTACAGGGGGATACGACATTGAGATTAACCCATTTTTCACCATTGCCCCCTCTTTTCTTTTTAAAACTACGGAGGATCTTACCTGGCAGGCCGACATCAATACGAAATTCATCTTTAATGAGGAATACTGGGGTGGGCTTTCTTACCGAACCGGTGGAGCGCTCGTCTTTATGGGAGGAGTGAAGGTTGATAAGTTTTTCTTTGGTTATGCCTTTGATTATACCCTAAGCAGTATGATGAAAGGAACCTACGGCTCCCATGAGATCATGATTGCTGTCAAATTCGGCGACAATGCCAGAAGGTATCGCTGGCTCAATCGATACTAATCCTTTATTCTTCTTCATATTCTTTTCCTGTCTATTAATGCAGTCATAACTTATATTTCCATGAACTTTTTTCCGGAATGCTTTGTTTCCCGGGTAAAGAGTCTTAATAACCATCTTTCCCAGTAAATCAAGAAAATATGGACTTAACAAAAAAGTTTTGCAAACCCTGTGAAGGAGGCGTACCAAAATTAAAAGGAGAAGAAATTTCCCACTACAATAATTATCTGAAGGAGCCATGGGAGGTAGTAGATGAAATGAAAATTACCAGGACCTATCATTTTAATGATTATTCCGAAACCATGAATTTTGTCAATAAGGTGGCTGAGTTGGCCGAAGAAGAAGGGCATCATCCCGTAATGCATGTATTTTATTCCAAAGTGGAAATTGACATCTGGACCCATGCCATAATGGGGCTTTCTGAGAATGATTTTATACTTGCTGCTAAAATTGAAGGATTAAAGCTATCCTGACCTGTTTGTCTTTTTTTCTTATTTTTGCCGGAGGTTGGATTACAAAGGTGTAGGAACCGTCCCTAAAACTGAAAAAGATGAAAGCAAAACAATCCTTTTTAATCATCACCGGCTTACTTATATACCTGTCTGCCGGTGCACAATACATTCTTAACGGAACCATAACAGATCGTCTAAACGGAGAACCTCTTACAGGGGCAAATGTCAGAATAGAAAATAGTCAAACCGGCACGGTCACCAACATGCAGGGCCACTTTTCGCTTCGGGTGAATGAATTACCAGCAACCCTGGTCATCTCCTATGTAGGATATGAAACCCTAAGGTTTACCGCGACCGAAGGTGAAATGCTCGAAATTGGGATGAAGCGCGATCTGATTGCTTTTAGCGATGATGTAGTAGTGGTAGGCTCGCGAAATTATCCGAGAACCGTTACCAGTTCTGCAGTTCCGGTCGATCAGTTCCCTGAAGCCGTTCTGAAAAATACGGGCCAAACCGATCTCAGTCAGCAAATTAATTCCCTGGCTCCCTCTTTTTATTCAAGCAGATTAACCTATTCTGATGCAACCGACCATATGGATCCCGCTGCCCTTCGGGGAATGAACCCGGATCAGACATTGATTCTGGTAAACGGAAAGAGAAAGCATCCCTCTGCGGTGGTGAATGTCTTGTCGGTCGTAGGGAAAGGATCTGTGATCAATGACCTCAATACCATACCTTCTTCAGCGGTCGAAAGAGTTGAGATTCTGAGGGATGGGGCCTCTGCACAATATGGTTCGGATGCGATTGCCGGTGTTATCAATATTGTGTTGAAAAAGGATACCGGCAGGGTTATTCTCAATACCTCTGCAGGTCAGTTTTATGAAGGGGATGGATTCGAACGAAATTTTACCGCGAATTTCGGGACCGGAATTGGGGAGAAAGGATATGTAAACCTTACCTCAGAGATTGGAATGAGGGATCATACCAACAGGTCCGGTATTTTTGAAGGATTGATCTATCGGACGGCTGATCAGGATGGTCTCAGCTTCGAGGAAAATCTTGCTCTGGATAATCAGGAGCTTGCAAACCGTGGACTTGAAAGGGAAGACTTTCGATTGAAACTGGGGAATTCAGAGCTTAGTAATGCCACTCTTTATTTTAATTCTGAAGTTCCTTTGTCTGAAAGGTCCTCCTTTTATGCCTTTGGGGGAATGAACTACCGGAGCAGTATTTCTGCGGGAGACTACCGCTTTCCGAACGATCCGTCGAGGGTGAACCTGAACCTCTATCCCAACGGGTTTTTACCCGAGATCAGTGCCAAACTTTCGGATAATTATATAGTAACAGGATTTCAGACCTGGATAACCGACTGGCAGGTGGATCTGAGCAATACCTTCGGAAGGAATTCCATAAACTTCTATGTTGGCAACTCGGTTAATGCTTCGATGGGGGATGACAGTCCGTTTGAATTTGAATCGGGAGGAATTGCTTACACTCAGAATACTACAAACCTCGATTTCAGTCACCGAAAGACAGACCTTCGGGGGATTCGTTCACTGAATATGACGATTGGCAGCGAGTTCAGGCTTGAAAATTACAGGATCAATGCTGGAGAAGAGGCTTCATGGATAAACGAAGATCAGGCATCCTTCCCCGGAGCTCAGGGATTTCCCGGTTATCAACCGGTAGACGAGACTAATCAGACACGGACCAATACTGCGGTTTATGCGGATCTGGGAATCGATATATCCCGGCCGGTTTTTGTCGAGTTTGCAGCGAGGTATGAAGATTATTCCGATTTCGGAAATAATCTCTCGGGTAAGGCCGCCTTCAGGGTTTCTCCCCTGGATTGGGTGAACGTCAGAGGATCGGTAAGCTCGGGTTTCAGGGCACCTGCCCTACATCAAAAACATTACAGCAATACAGGTACCTATTACTTTTCCGGTTTTCTGTTTGAAGTTCTTACCGCTCCCAACAACAGCAGGGTAACCAGTGCTTTTGGAATTCCGGCCCTTTCCGAAGAGACCTCTCTCCATTATAATCTTGGTTTTAGCCTGACACCCTGGAACAATACTAATCTGAGTTTCGACATCTACCAGATTGATGTGAAAGACAGGATCGTACTTTCCAGTACCTTCTTCCGCTTCGACCCGGTGGTGGATGCTCTCCTTTCCGATCTGCCCGATGTGGGTGGAGCTCAGTTTTTTACTAACGCTGTGGATACACGTACACGGGGAATCGATATTGTTTACACAGAATCGGTTGAATTGCCATTAAGCCGCATCGGATTGAGTGCCGGCGTGAATTTGAACGAAACAAAAGTGATAGGAGAGGTAAAGGCTTCCCAGGAGATTATCGACAACGGTTTGGAAAGCACCTTGTTTGACCGGCAGGCCAGAGCCCTGTTGGAACTGGCCCAACCCAGAAATAAAGTTCATTTGAGCGGGAGCTATATACGTGACCGACTTGTCTTAACGCTCAGGGCAGTGCGCTTCGGCGAGGTTTCTTACCGTGGAATCGCCGGGTCCGAGATTCTCGATCAGGATTACGGAGCGAAATGGGTAAGCGATGTCAGAATCGATTACCGGCTTCTTTCATCCTTGAAACTTACCCTGGGTGTGAACAATGTATTTGATGTTTACCCTGATAAAAACAATGAAGCTTTGTCAAATTACGGACAGTTCCCGTACAATACTGCCGTAACGCAATTCGGGTTTAACGGCGGATTCTATTACGCAGGTTTGGAGGTTGAATTTTAAAGCTGAGAATTCTTTGAATGCCGTTATTAATGCCGGCATTAATAACGGCATTAATGTTTTTAAATTACTGTAATATAATCATTTATGTAGTTTTTATTTTTATTCTATCAACGAATAATAAATAGTAAAATTTACATAGCTCTGAATTACTAATTTCTGGTTTTGCTTTCACCTTCATCACAGACCGGTTTTTCGTTTTGGGCAAATATTCCCTGAAAATCTGGATTTTTATGTTCAGACTTCCTACCTTTCAGGAAAGATTACCAAACTTAACCTAACCGATATGAAAACTTACCGTATTAGATTGAACATTCTTTTATTATTCTTTTTTATTTTTTGTATGGCTAATGCTCAGGACTTTAATGGTCTGAACACCGACATGGGAAATCTCTTCCGTCTGTCGGATGCAAAAACCCGTTCCATCAGTCCTGAAAACATCACCGGTGAGCCGGGAAAGGGAGGGATGACTCCCCTCAAAGAAGGCTCGGCGTATTGGGCTGCCCGTGACCTGGGTACCGGTTGGAAGGTGAATCCCTATTATGTGATCCCATCGGATACAACTTTTGTGCTGGCAGATATTAAAGGACCGGGGGCCATTCAGCAGATCTGGATGACTCCGACCGGGCATTGGCGTTATTCCATCCTCCGGATCTATTGGGATGGAGAAGAAAGTCCCTCTGTTGAGGTACCAGTAGGAGATTTCTTTTGTGCGGAAGGGGGGAAATTCACCCAGATATCATCCCTGGCCGTATGTGTGAACCCTGGAAGTGCTTTTAACTGCTACTGGATTATGCCATTTCGTAAAAGCTGCCGGATTACCCTGGAGAATATCGGCGAAAAGGAAATGAGGATTTATTATCAGATAAACTATGCCCTTACCGATATTCCCGAGGATGCAGCATATTTTCATGCAAGCTTCCGACGTGAACATCCTACTCAGAGTATGAAGGATTATACGATTGTTGACGGTATTAAAGGCAAGGGACATTACGTAGGTACCTATATGCTCTGGCAAACCAACAGTCGTGGTTGGTGGGGTGAAGGAGAGATCAAATTTTTTATGGACGGAGACAGGGAGTTTCCTACAATTATCGGAACAGGAACGGAGGACTATTTCTGCGGAAGTTATGGTTTCGCGGTACGGAATGAGGAGGGAAAACATGTATACCAGGATTATACTACACCCTATGCCGGTTTTGCTGTGGTAAGACCCGACGATAATCTTCTCGACCTGGCGCAGACCCGCTTTAAGATGTACCGTTGGCATATCACCGACCCCATTCGGTTTGAAAAGGACCTGAAGGTAACCATCCAGGCCCTGGGCTGGAGAAGTGGAGGAAGGTATCTTCCCCTTAAGGATGATATTTCTTCGGTGGCATTCTGGTATCAGACCGAGCCACATTCACCCTTTCCTGAGCTCCCATCCAAGGATGAACTAGAACTCAGGTAACAAAATAAGCGTGGCTGAACAATAATATTTTAACTTTGTTTTAACAATTTAAATTATAAAACAAAGGTTCCCATGCGCCATTCCATCCTGACTATATTCTATTTAGCTATTTCATTTACCGCGTTTTCCCAGGGTCTTCATCAGATAAAGCTGGAAGATAAACAAACCCGGCAGGCCATTACGGGTGCAGCATGGCAGTATGGCAATCAACACGGGGTTACGGATATCCATGGCATTATTGAGTTTAGTTTTAAGGCAGAAACGAAAATGGTAGTTACCCATATCAGCTATGGGTCATGGGAATGGGATGGCAGTCAATTGAAATCCCTTATTGAACAGGAAGTTTTTTTCCCTGAGAAAAGACAGTTTAGTTTATATCCGGTTACCATAATTTCGATCAGACCCGGGAAGGCTGGAGAAGAGGTAAAGCTGGATTATACCGAAAAGCTTGCACATGATGGAGCTGCCTTGTTGGATCAGGTTACCGGGATATGCAATATCCGGAAAAGTGGATCTTACGGATTTGACCCCGTTTTCAGAGGATTTAAGTATGACAGGCTTAATATTGTTTTCGATGGGGTGCAGAGTGCTTCAGCCGCCTGTCCGAACAGGATGGATCCTCCTACCAGTCAGATGGCGCCCAACATGACCGACCGGATTGAAGTTTTGAAGGGTCCTTATGCTTTACGATATGGGAATGGTTTCGGGGCTACCATAAATTTTCTGCCGGAAAGGCTCACTTTCTCTGCAGACCCGGAGTTGGAAGGAAGGGTTTCTACTGCTTATGAGAGCAATGGTCGTATATTCCGGAGTGAGGGACAAATTTCGGCCCGGGGAGAAAGCTATGACCTGGGGGTATTCGCCGCATGGTCGCAAGGTGATGACTATACCACGGGAAACGGGGAGAAAGTTAAAGCCGGTTTTTTGAGAAATAGTTTCGGGACTCATGTTGGGTTAAGAATTGCTGAGAATCAGGATATACGGATTTCCGCCTTATATAATATTGCAAGAGATGCCGATTTTGCTGCACTGCCCATGGATCTCAGGGATGATGATACCTGGATGCTAAACATTAATCATAAAGCTGAATTCCGGGAAATAGCCCTGCAAAATTGGGAGACTGCCTTTTTCGGTTCTTTTGTCGACCACAAAATGGATAACCTCCTGAAAGAGCTTGATCCAAGAATGGTAAATGCCGTGACACAGGCAAACACCCTTAATTATGGAGGAAGAACCCAGGCAACCTGGACTATCAATGGAGGCAGGCTCTATACCGGGTTGGATTTTCGATCTGAAGAGGCAGATGGAACCCGGACTCGTGAGTTTCTGATGGGTCCCAATGCCGGAAAAATTTTGAACGATAATGTTTGGCAGGACAGTCGGATTAGGCGAAGCGGTTTATTTGGCGAATATCAGTTACTAATAGGGAAATTCAACTTTGTTTTTTCATCCCGGTTTGAGCTAAACCAGTCTGAGATAAGGGATATAGCCGCTGAATTTCCAGAGGACCCTTCAGCCGAAAAAACGAAACAACTTAATACATCGTTCAGCACGGGCATTCAGCAAGCATTTCAGGGAGGAGTAAAAGGGGGTTTCTGGATTGGTAGGGTCCAAAGAAGTGCAAGTCTGACAGAACGATTCATCAATTATTTCTCTGTGGGACAGGATCCTTATGAAGTGGTTGGGAATCCGCGACTTTTGCCCGAGACTAACAATCAGGCCGATCTGGTTTTTAACTGGAGTCAGGAAAGGTTCACTCTGGACCTGGACATTTTTGTTTCATTTATGGAGGACTATATCTCATCACTGATTGATTCTTCATTAACCCCAAGGATGCCCGCGAGCCCGGGGGTAAGGAAATATCGTAATATCGGAAATGCATTTAAAACCGGATTTGAGTTCAGAATTGAAATGGAACTTCCTTTTCGTTTGGAGCAAAGGATAGATTTGGCTCTGACTTTTGCTGAGGATCTAGAGCATAAGCAAGCCTTACCTGAGATACCTCCATTGGAGGTAATGTATTCATTGAAAGGAGATTACATGGGATCAAAATTGCATCCTTCCTTAAGTTTGCGGTATGCGGCAGAGCAATCCAGGATTTCTGAGGAATATGGAGAAACCGTAACCCCTTCCTTTCTGGTTGCTGACTTTAGATTGGATTACAGAATTACGGAATTCATGAAACTTAATGCTGAAATACATAACCTCTTCAATGAGAACTATTACGAACACCTTAACCGTTCGGTGTTAGGAACACAAAGCCGCATTTACGCACCCGGCAGAAGCATCATTGCCGGAGTAAGTCTTCAATTTTAGCAGGCCCTTTCCGGCTTGAATGGAAATGTGTTTGAATACCCTTAGGAGTTGACAGTTTTTAGCGGAGGAAAATTACCTGCTCAATTTTCTGCTTTCGAAGCGCTATAAATCGTAAAAAATTAGCGTACATTTATCCGCTTTTTCAAAAAGAGATAATTATTTAAAGTATTTATAATCAATATTATAGGATATGCTTGGGTGGATTTTATTTAAAGTACCGGAAGAAAAACTGAGTCCGGAAGCCTATGAGATATTCAGGTTTATTGAGGTTGCCAAAGAGCATGGAATACAGATTAGGGTTTTAAGTCCTGATCAGATCGATATTATCGTTACCAGGGAAGACCGGAAGAGCATTCTGGTAGATCAGGTACCTACAGCCCTTCCTGATTTTTTACTGCCGCGGATGGGAGCAGGCACAACCTATTTTGCCCTGGCTGTGATCAGGCATCTGGAAAGGCTTGGAGTATACTGTGTAAATTCGTCGCAAAGTATCGACACGGTCAAGGATAAGTTATACACTCACCAGATTTTGGCAGAATCGAATCTTCCCATTCCCAAAACCATTCTGCTTAAGTTTCCGGTGAATCCTGACATTGTAGAGAAGCAACTAAAATTCCCGGTTATCGTTAAGACCCTCTCGGGTTCGCAGGGGAACGGGGTTTTTCTCAGCATGGATAAGAATTCCTTTAACGATCTGATTCAACTTATTCACGCAACCAACAAAACATCTAATATTATCCTTCAGGAGTTTATTGAGGAGAGTAGGGGACGCGATTTGCGTGTGCTGACGATAGGAGGAAGGGTTATTTCTGCGATGGAGAGGATTGCAAAAGACGGAAGCTTCAAAGCTAATTTTAGTCAGGGTGGAGATGTGCGCAGGTACAATATCACCCCGGAACTGGAATGGATTGTTTTGGAGATTTCAAAGATTCTTAATCTCGATATTGCGGGTGTGGATCTTCTCTTCGATAAGAATGGATTTAAGATTTGTGAGGTTAATTCTTCCCCGGGATTTGAAGGAATGGAGAAGTGTTGTGAAGTTAATATTGCCGATGAGATATACAGGTTTATCAGGGTGAGGTTGGGGATTTAGGGATAGGGGGATGAAAGGGGATGAAAGAGGATTAAGGGGGATGAAAGGAGATAGGGGGGATGGGCTGTTACATAACAAGGAATTACTTAAAATATGAGGTAGGCTTTCGCTGGAAAAGTTCTATTTTTGCCGCAAAAACTGATTATGCACCTGAATATAGTTGAAATTACAGCCGCATCAATGGTATTGTTCGCCATCATTGATATTCTGGGCTCAATACCCATTATACTTGACCTTAAGACGAAAACCGGTGAAATCAATGCGGGGGGAATAACCCTGGTTGCTCTTGGGATCATGTTGGGTTTTCTGTTCATTGGAAAACCCTTGCTTGGGATTTTCGGTGTGGATATTTCCTCCTTTGCCATTGCCGGTTCTGTGGTGGTATTTCTCCTGGGCATTGAGATGGTGCTGGGTGTGGAGCTATTCAAACATGATGCTCCAGGGAAGAGTGCGGCTATTGTACCTCTGGCATTTCCTCTGATCGCAGGTGCCGGATCCATAACTACCATGCTTTCCCTGAAGGCTGAGTATGAAACAATAAATATCCTTATTGCCCTGATCCTGAATATGATCTTCGTATTCCTTGTACTCAAATCCACCCGCTGGTTTGAGCGGATACTGGGGCCTGGTGGACTTCACATCCTTCGCAAGTTTTTCGGCATAATCCTTCTTGCCATCGCGATAAGGCTTTTTCTTTCCAATACCGGACTGGATCTTGGAAATTAAGCTTATTTCAGTTCGCCAAAATAGAAATACAACACACTCCTGTGGGGTTTATCATCGGCCCATGCACCATAATTGTTCTTTTGTCCCATAGGTCCAATTTGTTCCGGATTTTTGAATTTTGTTCCTATGGGACTGATGCCCTGAAGGAATGAAATATCCCCTTTTGAAAACGCCGGATTGGTATTTTCGTTATAAGCCCCTTTGGGAGGTTCAGGATTATACAGTTTCAGATATAAGTCCTGTGTTCCGCTCATAACGGTAAGGGGCAGGGTAGTGGTATTCACTTTCATCCGGTAGAAATTCGAATAATATCCTTTAAATTCTGGGTAGACCCAGGATTCTCCGGTAATGGTATTATTATATTCCTTATGCCAGAGTCCGAATTGGGGACCTTTCAGTCTGTTCTTCCATACCCGGTAGGGTCCGTCGGCAACCAATTCAACACTTTTCACTTCCGATTCAGGGAAGTAAAAGTCCACACCCATGTAATCGAATCTGCCGTTCCCTTTGATGCTGGACTCCACCATAAGCCATCCATCGGATGAAAGCTGATAGATAATATCATTGAGTCCACCTTCAGTTTTAAAAGACAAACGATAGTCGCCACCCGGGGTAAATCCCGAGCTTATTTCTTTGATAATCAATGTGTCATGTGACGGGTACGGTCCTCCGGACAAAGGAAAGTCTTCTCCATCAATCCTAATCTTTTCAATCAGTCCGGAATTCCTTGAAATGGTAACTTCCTTATTTCCTGAAGATAAAATGAAGTGATCCTGGTTATCAAAAGCTTCCACTTTGTGGCTGGTAGAATATTCGCCTGATTTAATGCCGGATGAAAAGTTTTCCGGTGTTTTCACAGGCCATGACCATGTCATAATTTCTCTTCCATGCGGATCTGTTGCTTTTAAGGTTAGTACATCATAGTTTCTCCAGTCGGAAGGCAGGTTCAGGTCCAGGATTCCTTTTTCGCCTGGCTTTACAGAGGCCATGGTGACCGGGTATGTTTTTGTAGTATTGATTGTATTGAAATGGACCTTCAGATTTTCAATACTTACCTCAAAGAAGCAATCCCTAAGGTTGGTGTAGAAGAATCTGTTTTCCAATTCAATCAAACCCTTAAAACTGACAGGAATAAAATCCATTTTATGATGAACCGGCGACCATATCTCTTTGATGGTAAAAAAGGAACCCTCTTTTTCCCGGTATGGGCCAACAATCCCATCGGGTGCGTTACTCTTTTGGGTATCAATCCACCCGTCCATATCGGTTCTTACCACCCCTTCGTCTGAGAAAACCCATAGGAATCCGCCGGCCGAACGAGGATTATTCACCATACTGTTCCAAAAATCCTCAAGCCCGGCACCATGTCCGCCATCATACAGACCGTGAAGAAATTCCGTTGGAAAGAAAATGTCCCTTCCGTGAAACAAGGTATTCATACCAAAATCCCAGTCACGGTAATGTTTGGTATCCATGCCATTGAAGAGCATCCAGGGATGAATGACTTTTCTTTTTTGTGGATCATATTTAGCAAATTCATTATCCAGTTCGGTATTCCATCCTCCCTCATTGCCGTTATCCCAGAGTACAATTGAGGGATGATTAACATCCCGGGTCACCATTTCCCTCACCAGCTTTTTACCAACTTTAGTGTCGTAGGGAGGGCGTTGCCAGCCGGCAAGCTCATTGAGCACAAAGAGTCCCAGGCTGTCGCAAACGTCAAGGAAATGAGGGTCGGGAGGATAGTGGGACATCCGCACGGCATTCATATTCATGTCCTTCATAAGGTTCACGTCGATAATGCAAAGCTCTTTATTCAGGGTCCTGCCTGAGCCAGGCCAGAACGAATGGCGGTTTACTCCCCTGAACATAATTTTCGCCCCATTCACATAGATACCGTCTTCTTTTATCACTTCGACAGTCCTGAACCCAAACCTTTGCACATATTCATGAACCAATTCATTTTTCCTGTAGAGACGGAAAACCGCATTGTACAGATTGGGATATTCCGGACTCCACAATTCAGGATTTTCTATTTTCATCTGAATACCTGCCTTTTCCTGTCCTTTTTCAAGCTCATCCAGGCTGGTTGACCCCGAGATATTCCCTTCCAAATCGGTAATCACGACTTCAATCCGGTTTGATTTTTCCAGGTTATCCAAAAATACATCACTATAGAAACTGCCATCTGCCTTTGCATCAATGGCGACCCTGTCAATATTTTCCTTCGGAAGTATACGTAGATACACAGGTCTGAAGATCCCACCAAAAATCCAATAATCGGCTTTTCTTTCGGCGGCATTAACCGATTCATTGGAAGACATTTTATCCACTTTAACTTCGAGCAGATTTTTTTCTCCGTAATTGAGAAGGGAACTGATGTCATAATCAAACTGATAGAAAGCACCCTGATGAATGGGTCCTGCCAGACTGCCATTGATTTTCACTTCGGTATCGGTCATAGAGCCTACAAATACAATCTCCACTTTTTTATCCTTATAATCTGCCGGTACCTCAAAGGAATACCGGTACTGTCCCGATTCGTCTGCTTTATCCTTATCATGAGCGTAGTTGTAGGTACCGAATCCCTGCAGTTCCCAACAGGAGGGTACAGGGATAGTGGTCCATTCGCCGCTGTTCCTTCCTCCGGTACAAAAGAATTCCCAATCGACCGTATTATCGCTTCCGGTACCGGACAAGTAGACAATTTGAGTTTGTTGAGAGGATAACCCGGCAAAGAAGAAGGTTGAAAAAAGAAAAAGAATGAGTCTTTTTTGGACTGAAAGTAACATGTTGGTTAGTTTTGAATGTGATATTTCCGAAAATCAGCATCTAAAAATAGGAATAAAACCGTGAATATTTTTTGGCTTAATTTTATTCTGATCCTTAGCTTTGCTTTTAAAAAAGAATCACTAACTAAATTCCCATAAACGATTAAATTCGGAATGCATTTTTATTTTAGCCTGGCTACGGTACTTGGCTTTTCACCTATACTTTCCCAGGATCTGAATGAGGGAAATATCCTGAAGCCATGCGAGGGTCTGAGAGCGGCAGATGTCTGTGACGGTATGGATTATATGGGACTTCATGATCAGGATCTGATGGATCCTTCCATAGAATCTCTTTGGAAGGATATTGCTGAGTATAACCCTGCCAGCCCGGGATGTACTTTCGATCGACAAAAATGCAAGAAGAAGACTGTACCAGGAATTGGGGATCCCCATGGATTTTACCGTTGAAGATGAGAAATAACCGGTAGATTACACCACTTACCGATGGAATCTGTTCGCTTACCGATTTTTGATTTTGAGAAGGTTCCCCAGCCTTTACTTTTACCCTAAATTTTCAATTCAAAACAAAAATAAACAGTCATGAACAGAATCAATGAAAACAGGTCCGTTTCAAAATCAAGGACAAGTAAAACCGCAATTTTGGGTCTGGTATTGGTAGTGGTAGGATTTGTCCTTATCGCCAACCAGTTCGATGTAATTCCTTTTGAAGTAAGGGATGTTCTCTTCACCTGGCAAGCTTTGCTTATCCTACTTGGGGTTGTATTTGTAACTACCAGCAGTGACAAGGTAACCGGATACATATTGATGGGTATTGGAGGCTTCTTTATCATTCCCATTCTCTTTGATGTTCCCTGGGAATATCGCAGACTTTTCTGGCCGGCCGTCTTCATAATTGTCGGACTCCTGATCATCTTTAAAGGTGCGAGTATTTTCAGATCGAGAAGGATACACAGTGGAGACAGTGCTAACGTAATCGAGGATGTTAATATTTTTGGCGGAGGGGACCGGATAATGACCTCGAAACAGTTTAAAGGAGGAGAAGTGGTTTCGATTTTCGGAGGGGGTAAGTATGATCTAAGGCAATGTGAACTTGCAGAAGGTGAAGTAGTTATCGAAGTAGTGTCGATTTTCGGGGGTTCCAACTTCATTTTGCCGTCTGAGTGGAACGTTAAGATGGAAATGGTGGGAATTTTCGGTGGTTTCTCAGATAAGCGGGCGTTGGTTCAGACAGACGAGAAAAAAACCGTGATCATAAAGGGAGTTTCCATTTTTGGAGGGGGAGACATCAAAAGTATGTAGGAATGCACAATCCGATATTTAGTAAAAAAGTATACGCAATCAGTTATTTTTTCATCTGGGTCCTGGTTTCCATGATCCAGATGACTCTTTTCATGGTCTTTTATGAAATTAATTTTTTCCAGGCCCTGACAGACAATGCCATTTTTTTTCTGATCCATTCGGTTACCGGCATATTCCTTTGGTATCCGATCCGGTTTAATATTCCGGGAAGGCAGGGTACATTTTCTGCAGTTTCGGGAATAATTGTGGCAGGGATCATCACGATTTCCATTTGGTATTTCGTTACTGCCGGAATCCTGGGAGCCCTGTTTGGCTCTGATGTTCAATATCGAGAGTTTCTGGATGACAGCCGGCCGTACAGGTTAATGAGCGATGTTCTGGTATATATTGCCCTGATTTTTGGATACACTTTTATTCAGTATAACATTGATCTAACCGGAAGAATTGAGAATGAATCCCGGTTAAGAGGGATATTGAAGGAAACGGAATTGAACATGTTAAAGGCACAGATCAATCCTCACTTCCTATTCAATGCTCTCAACTCCCTTTCACTGTTAAGTGTTAAGGATCCTGCCAGAGCAAGGGATATGATCATAAAGCTCTCGGATTTTCTCAGGTATTCGCTCAGGATTGGCAAGAATGAATTTACATTTTTACGGGAGGAACTTGAAAACATGGCTAAGTACCTTGAGATTGAGAAAGTCCGATTTGGGGAAAAACTGATTTTTGATTTGGAAGTGAACGATGAATTATTGAATACCCCCGTACCAAGTATGATCCTTCAGCCACTACTTGAGAATGCGGTTAAACATGGGGTTTATGAAAGTACCGATCCCATTCATATACGGTTGAGTGCAGAAAAGGCAAATGGATTTTTGAGGATAGGGATTAGCAATGAGTACGATCCTTCAGGGGTTCCGGTAAGAGGTGCGGGGATTGGCCTGAAAAACACCCGGGAGAGATTGAAATTAATCTATGGATCGGAAGACTTATTGGAATTTAAGGGAGAAAACAACATTTTCATCGTCAGGGTAATGATCCCTTATACTTAAATAAATAAAATATGATTAAGGTAATAATTATTGATGACGAACCGATGGCAAGGGAAATCATCCGCGAATATCTTGAAGATGGAAAGGTTGAGATTTTGGGTGAATACGGGGATGGATTCTCCGGATTGAAAGGCATAAATGAATGCAAGCCTGACCTGGTTTTTCTGGATATTCAAATGCCTAAACTTACCGGATTTGAGATGCTTGAACTTCTTGAAGATCCTCCGGTGATCATATTCGCCACGGCCTACGACGAGTATGCCATTAAGGCCTTTGAGGAGAATGCGGTGGATTACCTATTAAAGCCCTTTTCGAGAGAAAGGTTTGATCAGGCAGTTGAGAAGGCATTTTTGCGTCTCAGCAGGAAATCCCAGGATGAAGGACTTGCGAATCTGAGGGCCACACACGTTCCAGCCGGGGAGAAATTGCGAAGGATAGTGATCCGGGACCGTGGTGAGATCCATATCATTCCGGTTGAGGACGTTTCTTATCTTGAGGCTCAGGACGATTATGTAATGATCTACACGGGAAACCGCAGATTTTTGAAACAGAAAACCATGAAATTTTTTGAAGAGAACCTGGATGAAATGCAATTTCTCAGAGTTCATCGATCCTATATTGTCAAGCTTGACAGAGTGGATCGGATAGAGCCCTACGAAAAAGCGGCAGGAGTAGTGATTATGAAAGACGGGAATAAGGTTCCTGTAAGCAGATCCGGATTAAGCAGGATTAAAAATGTACTTGATCTTTAGTGGAGATTCGCTAACTTAGATTAAAAATCAGTTATGTTCAAGCTATTCAATAAGAGATCTGCCTCAAAAAGTGAGCTGAATTTTTCTGATCTCGACGGAAATCCGCTTCATGAAGGGGATGAGGTTGTATCTCTGCGCTATGAATTAGGACGTTGCAGGGTGATAACCACCTCTAATGGAATGGCCTACAGATCTGTTGAAACAGGAGAAGAGATTCATTGGTCCAAAATGGTGGATGCCGTTACCCGGAATCAGAAAGTCCGGAAGATTTCCTAGAACCAGTATCCAATATTAATAAAACTCATATAACCGGATCTTCGGGTTGATTTCATGACAGTAAATTCGATCGGACCGATAAAGCTGTCATAGCCTGCCGTAATGCCATATCCACCCACCAGATCGTCGTAGGTGAGCAAATCGGGGAGGCTGTTTTTCATATTTCCGATATTCGTTCTCCCTAAGACGTAAATATTCTCAAAGAATCTTAATTGAAGGTCCATTCCCAGTACCAGAGCCTTGGAGGAACTCCTCTCCATAAAGTCCAGTCCGACAAACGGGATGAGACCGTTTCGCTGCAGGGGATTGAGTCCGCCGGTATAAAAGTTATATTGGTAGGGAATGGTATCTCCGTCGGCTGCACCCCCATTAATATGGGAGATCAGCGTAATTCTGTCGCCCAATTTATAGGCTTTACTGAAGCGTGCCGAAAGGAAGACAGAGGGTTCAAATTCGGTATTGGTAATGAGTTTGGCCATGATATCCAGTTTGAGTCCGCGAGTGGGGTAACTGGCATGATCATAGGAGTCCATTTTTACGAACCCGTAATAATTCAGATAATTATCGGTTGATCCTTCGAACTCTTCCACTGGATTGATCCTGGGCCTCAATCTGACCGATTCATATTCCGCCCCGGCACCCACGGCGTAGGAATTTCTGAAAATGGATTGAGTAAACAACTGGAATCTTGTTTCTACATAGTTAAGGGAGGAGGTTCTCCGGCCCCCTTCATAAATAAAAACATCAAATCTGCTCCGGGCAAAATTGAACCCGTACCCGGGTTTCCATCCATTATTTTTGAAAAAAGATGCCTGAATGAAGGGGTTTTCCCCCAGTCCGATGCTTCCGGAGAGTTTTGAACCGTCGAGAAGGAAGTTTCTGAAGGTGGTATTCAGAAGAATGGATGATCGGAAATAAGTGTCGTAATGCAGTCCCACGCGGAATTGTCCGCCCTTTGATTCGACCACGGTGACAATGAGTCGGACACCATGGTCCAGAGGCTCAATCTCGTAGCTGACCTTTTCGAAATAGAGGCTTGAATATAGTCTTTCCATGGCCTCGTTGATTTGTTGGGGGCTGACACGGGAAAGGATCTCCAGTTGAAGTTTCCCTGTAAAAAGCTTTGAGGAAACCTGATCAAGACCTTTAACCCTTATCTCGGTTAGGAGAAGGGAGTCCATTTCCGGGGTTTTATGGGTCAGTATCCTTTCATGTTTCCGAATATCCAGTGAATCTGCCAGTTTGCGTAATGCCGGTATGAACTTTCTGGCTTCCCTTTCGCCAATGGCTATGATTGTATCAGCACTATTGAAGCTGGAGGCATTATATCCTTCCAGATCGGGTTCAATCAAAACATCAGCGAGACTTTTATTGTATTCGTTCAATTCTTCCCCATAAAAAAATACAGCCTGTTCAATGATCCGCACCATAGAGGTTAATTCGTCCTTGGAATAGTACTGGAATCCCACATCCACGCCGATAATGATATCGGCACCCATATCCTTGACTCTGGCAACAGGGAAATTATTTACAACTCCTCCGTCAACCAGTAACTTATTGTCAAGAAGCACAGGACTAAATATGCTTGGGATAGACATGCTTGCCCGCAGAATTTTGGGGAGATAACCTGAGTTGAAAATTACCTCTTCACCGGTTTCTATGTTGGTGGCTACACACATAAAAGGAATTCTGAATTCGTCAAAATCCCGGGTCTCATAAACGGGTGCACAAAGGGCATTTAGCAGATTTTCAATGTTATGCCCATTGATCACTCCCGAAGGAATAAGAATCCGGTTTTCCTGGATGGGAAAGGATACAAAAAAACGGTCTTCGTCTTCTTTCTCCTCAAGGGTTAGGTTTCGCCTCGAAATCTGATCGCCCAGAAAAAAATTCCAGTTTGCTTCGGTGGCGATCTTTTCAAGAGAATCTGCCGAATAGCCGATTGCATACAATGCTCCAACTATGCTCCCCATGCTTGTTCCCCCAATATAGTCGGGATAAATACCCACTTCTTCCAGGACCTTGAGTACTCCAATATGTGCCAGGCCTTTTGCTCCCCCTCCACTCAGGACCAGTCCGATTTTGGGTTTTTCCTTCAAAGGGGATGCATTCTGGGGAAAAGCATCTAATGGGGAGGAAAGCAAAAGCAAGACCCAGACAAGTATGTGCAAATTAATTTTCAATGATTTGATTTACAATTTATTAAGCTATACTTCTATAGGAGTATAAAATTATCAATTAATTTAAGAATTAAAAAGTGTAGTTGGAGTTCTTGTTAACTGAATTTTAGGCTATTTCAAAGGGTAAGCAACCATGCTCCTGCAATCATAATTATTACCGCAACTAATCTTTCCCGGATCTTTTCACCAAAAATATAGTGAGCAAGTACAACGGTGACTATCATGCTTAGCATCGAGGCGGGTTCGGCAATACTCACATCTATGCGGGTAAAGGCAATCACAAGCATAAGATAGGAATAGGCATTAATAAAGGCAGCGATGGAAGCCGGACCGGGTTTTTTTTTCAGCAGATCAATGGTGTATGACCACCGCCTTCTGAGGCTGAGGTAAATTCCCAGAAAGAGGCTGATCCCAGCATACAGGCAAAATGAATAGAACAAAGGACTGACAGATTGAACTGCATATCCGTCGATGGTTCGGCCGAAAGCCATAAGGAAGGAGCAAAGAATCATTAATTGGGAGGCCCGGTCTTTAAAGAGATATCGGATGGACTTCAGTGGATTTGACTGTCGGTTGAGGAAAGAAGTGCCATAAAAAAGCAGGGCTATGCCACTGAATTTTAGCCATGTAATTTTCTCATCCAGAAATATGGAGGTTAATATCAGAAGAAAGAAAATATTAAAATTGTAGAGGGGGCCTACCAGGGAAGCTTCGCCCATAGTAAGGGACCTGACATAAATAACAAAGGTATTGCTATAAATAATGGAGGCCAGCAGAACCCATAGCAAAAAACTCCAGTCGGAAGGATAGCGTGTAAAAAACAACACGGGGACAAGGAAAACTGTGGCTATGCTGAAAAAAAGAAAAGCCGCACCCACGCTGTCAGAATCTGTACCTAACTGTTTTACAATTATCCTCTCGTAACCCAGTAAAAGAATTCGGCCCAGAAGCGCAAGGTAAGCCCAGATCATAAGGTGAGAATTGCAGTGTATTTATGCTGTTTCGGACAAAATTAGCAGAAAAACTGACAATTGAAATATTGGCCGTATATTTGAAGTTTGCATAATAAAATTGACTATGGCACTGGATATAGAAGTAAAAGACCTTGAAAAGTTTATAGTGGTAGGAGACAGAGTCCTGATCAAACCCAAAACAGAGCAAACCCGCACAAAATCAGGATTATACTTGCCGCCCGGGGTGACAGAAAATGAAAAGATTCATAGTGGTTATGTATTAAAAGTTGGGCCCGGCTATCCCATTCCGGCTATCACGGAATCTGATCAGCCCTGGAAATCGAGCGATCCGGTGAAATATGTTCCACTTCAGCCTGTGGAAGGGGATATGGCAGTTTATTTGCAGAAGAACGGGTGGGAAATTGAGTTTAACAAAGAGAAATATGTGATTGTACCCCAATCGGCAATCCTTTTACTGATAAGAGATGAAGGATTATTTGACTGAGTGCTGATCCAGGATCTCCCTGTGCCTGAAACAATCAGTGGTATGATCATTTACCAGTCCCACAGCCTGCATATGGGCATATACGATGGTCGTTCCCATGAAACGGAATCCTCTTTTTTTCAGATCTTTGGAGATAGCATCGGATAAGGCTGTATTTGACGGTACATCTTCCATACGTTGAAAATGGTTTTGGATGGGCTTATGATCGACAAAATCCCACAAATAGTGATCAAACGAACCGTATTTATCCCTGAGATCAAGGAAAAATCCGGCATTTTTCACAGAGGATTCTATTTTTAAGCGGTTTCTGATTATTCCCGGATCCGCTAACATTTTTTGAGTTTTCTTTTCATCAAAAAGGGCTACTTTTTCGGGATCAAAATTCTCATACCATCGACGGTAGTTTTTCCTTTTCCTTAATACGGTTATCCAACTAAGTCCTGCCTGAGCACTTTCCAGCACCATAAATTCAAAATGCACGCGGTCGTTATGAACGGGAACTCCCCATTCCTGATCATGATATTGGATGTAAAGGGAATCATTCCCACACCACTGGCATCGGTTCATGGTTATTTCTTAACTTTTTCGAAAGAAACCAGGTTGCTGTTTTCCTTGCCTTCAGCGTAATCGTTCACATTCTGAAGGGTAGTCCGGGCAATTTCATCCAAAGCTTCGTGGGTAAGGAATCCCTGGTGCGCCGTGATCAAAACATTGGGGAAGGTTAGTAGCCTGGAGATCATTTCATCATCGATAATTCTTTCGGACAGGTCCCGGAAAAAGATTTTTTCTTCCTCTGCATACACATCGATTCCCAGATAACCCAGATGCCTGTTGGCAAGAAATTCTATCACATCCTGAGTATTTACCAGTTTTCCACGGCTGGTATTGATAAGCATGGAACCTTTTTTCATCATTTGGAGGGTTTTCCTGTTGATGATCTGGGAAGTCTCGGGAGTGAGCGGGCAATGAAGGGAAAGTATATCCGAATTCTTGAAAACATCTTCCAGTTCCATATACTCCACCCCGAGTTTCTCAGCTTCCGGATTTCTATGCACATCAAAAGCGATTACTTTACATCCAAAACCTTTCATAATACGGCAAAATTCAATGCCAATATTACCGGTACCGATTACCCCGACAGTTTTATTAAAGAGGTCGAAGCCGGATAATCGTTCCAGAGAAAAATTGTTGTCTCTGACCCGGTTGTAGGCCTTATGGATTTTTCTGTTCAGGGATAAGATTAACGCAACAGCATGCTCGGCCACAGCATGAGGAGAATAAGCCGGTACCCTCATAACTTTAATATTGTAGTCGCTGG
>CAZNFR010000015.1:0-17265 GCA_964572225.1 uncultured Bacteroidaceae bacterium | reverse complement strand
CTCCAGGTCGGTATTGTTAAACCCGGCACAACGCAGGGCTATTAATCCAATATTGTATTGGGACAGGACTTCGATGGTTTCGCGGTTGATGCGGTCGTTAACAAAAGCGCAAACCACATCATATCCGGATGCCAGTTTTGCAGAGTTGGCCTTGAGGGATACTTCGAAGAAACTAAGTTCATGATTGAACTCCTTATTGAGTCTCTCAAAGTAATCCTGGTCATATTTTTTTGAGCTGAAAAAAGCAATTTTCATGATTTAGCGGGTTTGGTTTGAAATATAGGAAAGCGTATTATCCGGCTTAAGCAGACTCCGGAGATCTTCCCAGATCAAACAACCGGATTGCTGGTTTTGTTTGAATAAAAACCCCTATGGATTAATATTAAAGCTCCCTGATTTTAATATTTCGGAACCAAACCCTGGATCCATGGTCCTGCAGAGCAATATGTCCTTTTCCAGCTTTGCCATAATCGGGGTAATCCTTCCATTTTCCATTGTTCACCCTCTGATTCCAGTCTTCACTCCAGAGCTCATATTCTACGATCTTTTTACCATTAAGCCAGTGTTCTACATGGGACTTGTTGACAATGATGCGGGTGGAATTCCATTCGCCCGCGGGAAAGACCTCAGCTCCTTTTGCATCATGCATGGCATAATTGGCTCCTGTCTTTTGCCAGTCCTGTAAATTGCCCGGATATCCCCGATCATCAATAACCTGATATTCCGGACCGGTTTCAAAACTGTATTTGTGGCCTTCTTCAACCACATGAAACATGATTCCCGAATTTCCTCCAGGGGCGATTTTCCATTCAAGAGATAATTCAAAATTGTCGAATTTCTTTTCACTTATGATATCACCCGAAAGTTCCCCTCCAAGTCCGAGACCGGCCAGAGTGCCATCTTCCACTGCCCACCCGGTAATGCTGTCTTTTTGAAAGGATTTCCAGCCCTTGAGGGTCTGACCGTCAAACAGGTATTCCCATTCATCCTGCTTTATTGATTCGGAATTATGTTCTCCGCTTTGGATATTTGAATTGCATACTATCCCCAGCAGAATGACAGAAAGAATATAGATCATGGCATTATATTTTTAGTATGGTCAAAAATATAAAATTTTGATCATGGCTGGCTGTTTCCTAAAATATTAAGATATTCCCCTGTATTTAGAAAGATCAGGTATTTTCCAAAACAGAACCTGCCATTGTCAATTTCCGAAGGGAATTCTCTATCTGCACATTATTCAATTCACAATAACCCATGGATTTTGCAATTTGCTGGCCTTCATGCAGGAGAAAATATACAAAAGCCATTCCTTCAGGAGTTATACTTTCTTTATTTCCGGTGATACTTAGCAAACGGCAAAGGTCTTTGGGGAATTTTCCCAGCCACACACAGCGGTGGATTTCTTCTATGGATTGACAACTACAATCGGTATGCTCAATTACCCCATCCATATCCCTGTCTATCGGCATGATGCCAAGGTTGTTCGTTTTTGCTTCGCCTGATTTACTGAAAACATACCCCAGGTTGCAATAACCCAGAGCCAGAGGGGCTGCATTTATTTCCTCGATCATCTCAAATTCGGAGTTTACCACCTTTGCCTTTATATTTTCGGGAGATGACCAAATGAAACTGATCCAGGTTCTGGCTGTTCCTGACCCTTCTTCCCGGGTAAGAAGATGGATTTTCTCGTCTGTTTCGCTCCCTGTAATAGTACCCCAACCCATTTCTTTGTCGGAGGTATAAAGATCCTGGAGGACTTTGGGTGAGATTCCCTTATCTCTGATTAATTCAAAATGAGGGTTGTTTTTATTGAATACCGGAACTACAGCCTCCTGTGCTACACTGATGCAACACAAATTGCTGTCTGGCTTACCCTGCTTAAAAGGAAAAGATAACATGGCAAGCTGGAATCTTCCATCTTCGAGTCCGCGAATGCCATCCAGAGAATTGGAAGCCTTGATTTCAAAGCGAATACCAGGGTAACGAGTCTTGAAGGAATCACTACAGGCTTCAAGGAAGGGTAAAAGAGCATAGGAACCTCCCATCCGGATGGTGGCTTCCGTATCGGAAGGGATTGCAAATGCACGTTTTCCGTCATCTGTCTTTTCTGCAGCAGGTGTACATGCTATAATCAGGAGGACAAGGGCTATTAAGGTCAGGTTTGGTTTAGTCATTTTTCTTCATAAGTTATTGGTTTTTAAAGGTTCCTGTCAAGAATTTTCATAGGTTGTATAGCAGGGGGGGGGAAGAAGGGGTATTGAGGGGGATTAAGGGGGATGGGGGGGATTTGGGGATACAGGGATTTGGAATAAAAGTCTAACTTTATGCCCGTGAGTGTTGAGTTATATATAGTCAGCTCCTTTACCGGAATGACCTGTTAATTATTTAGCGAATAGATTTGGAGAAAAAGGGATTATTATATGCAGGATTTACTGCATTCTTATGGGGATTCTTGGCAATCGCCCTAAAAGTATCTCTTTACGATCTGAGTCCGGTATCCGTTGTATGGTTTCGGTTCACCGTTGCTTTTGTGCTGCTTTTCATAATATTGCAGTTGCATGACCGGAATCTGATAAAAAAAATAAAAAAGCCCCCCGGGTATCTTTTTCTAGCCGCCTTTTTCCTTGGATTAAATTACCTGGGATTTATCACAGGAATCCATTATACTACTCCTTCCAGTGCCCAGGTGTATATACAAATAGGTCCTGTAAGTCTGGCCATTGCAGGCATTATTATATTCAGGGAAAGGTTGACCTGGCAGCATATTATGGGTTTTCTGTTGCTGGTGACAGGATTCTACTTGTTTTATTCACAACAGGTAGAATTGAAGACTGACGGACATAGGTTTACCCTTGGGATTTTATTTGTTCTGGGAGGTGGATTGTCCTGGGCAATATTCTCTATCCTTCAAAAAATACTGGTCAGAAGTTTTAATACCAATCATTTGAACCTGTTCATCTACGGTACCTGTACACTACTTTTTCTTCCCTGGGTTGAGTTTGACAGACTTTCAGGGCTTGGCCTTAATGACTGGTTGCTACTTATTTTCCTCGGCGTCAATACATTGCTTGCCTATGGTTCACTGGCTTATGCTTTGAGGTACTCTGAAGCCAATAAAGTAGCAGTTATCATTACCATTAATCCCATAATCACCTTTGTGGCCATGGCATTTCTGGAGTTCTCGGCAGTCAGCTGGATAGAATTTGAAGAATTCACACGCTGGTCCATAGCCGGGGTGCTAACCGTACTAGCAGGTGCTGTGCTTGTGGTCCTTTCCCGGGGAAAAAGGAAGAATTCCCATCAACCCGGAAAAAAATAACAATCCTGACATTTCCGGTTTTTTCTATCGCCGGGTGATCCGTTCCTACTTTGTTTCTTCCTCCGGGATGCCGTAGTCCTTCTTTATTTTTCCTTTCTTAACCAAATTTGAAGTCAGAAGCATAAACGCCCCAAAGAGGATCATAAAGATTCCTGACCAGAGGTTAAGGTTTACTTCGAGTGAGGATATATAAATTTCACTTCCATTGGTCATGAAACCGAAAATGGTGAGCAGAATCCCAAAAACGGCAAACATTAATCCGATTGGTATTTTAATATCTAAGCCCATGATTATATTTTTTTTAATTGATTACCAAAAAAGTATACTGAGGATAATTGCAATGATGCCGACTACCCAGGCCATAAAGGCCGGCTTCTGATACCAGTGTTTGCTGTCGTCCACAACCTTTGGAGTTAGCGAATAAACCAGACCTCTAAGCTGATCATCGGTCTTCACCCTTGGTGTGAGTAGGGAGATTACGATGGTCATAATCAACGCCACAGAAAAGGCCACTATGGCAATCCAGAAATTCTGGGCCATTTCACTGGGGAAGGTTTGAATTACCGTCCCGGTCCATCCCCCTTTAACCAGGGAAGTTGCCCCTTCAGGTTGTGTTAACCCGTGAACCAGAGCTGCAGAGAAAGTTCCTGTAAGCAAACCCCAGAAAGCTCCGTGTCCGGTGGTACGTTTGGTAAACATCCCCATCAGGAAGGCTGCAAACAGCGGGGCATTGATAAACGCGAAAACCAGTTGCAGAAAATCCATCACATTGTTAAACTGACGTGCCACGTATGCTGCCAGGATACTGACGAGCACTCCGAAAATGGTAGTAAGTTGACCGACCCGCAAATAATGGCCGTCCGATTTTCCCGGTACCAGATAGCTCTGGTAGATATCATAGGTAAAGACCGTGTTAAAAGCGGTTACATTTCCGGCCATTCCACTCATGAAGGAAGCCATCAGGGCGGTAAGTCCCAGCCCCAGAACCCCTGTAGGAAGGAAGCGCTGCAAAAGCATGGGAATAACCAAATCATAATCATATCCGGCACCTTTCACAGGAAGATGAAAGGATTCATCCCCAATATTTAATAAGGCCATTGCAATCATACCCGGAACTACTACCAGAAAGGGAATAAGCATTTTTGGGAATGCTCCGATAAGCGGGGTTTTTCGTGCTGCGCTCATGGAACCGGCAGCCATTGCCCTTTGAACAACCAGGAAGTTCGTACACCAATACCCAAAGGAAAGAACGAAGCCCAGTCCGAAAAATATCCCAAAAAACCCACCCATGGGGTGATCCTGTCCAATATCCCTCCATGAATGATTAAATCCGGCAGTTTCCGGATTGAGCGATAAGGCGTCCACCATGCCGTCCCATCCGCCGATACGAATGAGGCCAATGACAACCAGCGGAAGAAAGCCGATAACAATGAGGAAAAACTGCAAAACCTCATTATAGATTGCTGAGCTTAATCCGCCTAGATAAGTATAGATAAGTACAATGAGTGCAGAAATGATAAGGCTGAAATGGAAGTTCCATCCCAGAAGAGTTTCCATCAACAATGCCAGAGCATACATGGAGATTCCCGATGCAAAAATGGTCATGATGGCGAAAGAAAAAGCATTGAACCCCCGTGTTTTTTCATCAAAACGAAGTTTAAGATACTCGGGAACTGATCGTGCTTTAGAGCCGTAATAAAACGGCATCATAAAAATTGCCAGAAAGATCATGGCAGGGATAGCACCTATCCAGTAAAAATGTACTGTTGCCATACCGTATTTGGCGCCGGATGCTGCCATTCCAATTACTTCAAGTGCACCAAGGTTTGCTGAAATGAACGCCAATCCTGTGATCCAGGCGGGAAGTGACCTGCCGGCCTCAAGAAAGGCAGTAGAGTTTTTCATGTATTTTTTCAGCGCCCATCCAATCCCCAGCACAAATCCAAAGTAGATGATCATGATCGAATAATCGACCCAGGTTAGGTTGAATGTTTCCATGTTAAGCGGAATTAATTACCAATTAGTTATTTCTTAGTTTAGATTAGCCCTCAAAAATAAAAACTATTTCAAGGAAAGCAAGCCTGAAAAATTGGAAAAAACTTATTTGGAATAAATATGACTTCTTTTTTTTTTGTAATTCACGAATAAGTGTTATAATTACACTTATAAATTCCAGACATTATAACAATATACTTAACTAACATCTAAAACTATGACCACACTGGACTGGATTGTACTCGGAATCTTTGTTCTTGCTCTGATTGGAATCATATTATGGGTTCTCAAAAAGAAGGATAAGGATACTTCAGATTATTTTTTAGCCGGACGCGATGCTACCTGGATTGCCATCGGAGCTTCCATTTTCGCATCCAATATTGGTTCGGAACACCTGGTCGGACTGGCAGGTGCGGGATATGAGTCGGGCATGGCTATGGCCCATTGGGAAATGCACGGCTGGCTCATACTTATTTTGGGCTGGTTGTTTGTTCCTTTCTATGCCCGGAGCGGTGTGTTTACCATGCCCGAGTTTTTGGAAAGACGTTATAATGCAAAGTCCAGGTCTTTCCTGTCGGTGATCTCGATCGTGAGTTACATCCTTACCAAAGTGGCGGTAACGGTATACGCAGGAGGTACGGTATTTAAAGATGTTTTCGGCATAGAAAGCATGAGCTTTTTTGGATATTCGGTCGACTTTTTCTGGGTTGCTGCCATTGGTCTGGTAGTGATCACCGGATTATATACCACTTTCGGGGGAATGAAAGCTGTACTTTATACCTCGGTTCTTCAAACCCCCATTTTATTACTCGGATCCATTGCCATTTTAATTATTGGTCTTGTGAAAGTTGGAGGATGGGCGGAACTGATAGAGATAACCCGTGCCACTCCGGCAAATGAATTTGGAGATGGGATGGCAGATCTTATCCGGTCGCCAAGGGATCCGGATTTTCCTTGGACCGGCGTTTTGCTCGGCTCAGCTATTATTGGTTTCTGGTATTGGTGTACAGACCAGTTCATTGTCCAACGGGTTCTCTCGGGAAGGGATCAAAAACAGGCAAGGAGAGGTACAATATTTGGAGCCTACCTGAAGCTTACCCCGGTATTTATATTTCTTATCCCGGGTATGATTGCTTTCGCACTTTCACAAAAGATCGATCCTGAAACTCAGAAACCTATGCTTGATCTTGCCACCAGCGATGCTGCTTTTTCAACCCTGGTTAAGGAACTACTTCCAAAAGGGTTTACCGGGATTGTGGTGGGAGGCATACTGGCTGCTTTAATGAGTTCACTGGCTTCTCTTTTTAACTCTTCCGCAATGTTGTTTACCGTCGACTTTTACGAAAGGTTTAAACCCAATGCCTCCCAAAAGCATTATGTTACAGTGGGCCGGATTGCCACGGTAGTAATTGTTATCCTGGGCGTACTCTGGATCCCTGTAATGAAAAGCTTCGGACAGGTTCTCTATGCATACCTTCAAGATGTACAGTCGCTTCTTGCCCCCGGTATTGCTGCGGTTTTCCTCCTGGGTGTCGTATCGAAGAAAACCACTCCCAGCGCCGGGTATGCCGGATTGGTCGTAGGTTTTATTCTCGGCATGCTCAGGTTGGGGCTGAAAGTTTATTATGGCGATGATGTTTCTGACAGTTTCATATATGAATTGATTGTGGCTCCTAACTGGTTGCACTATGAAATAGTATTGTTCTTTATCATTATTGCAATGATGGTAGTGATTAGTTATTTCACGGAAAAGAAAGATCCTTTAAGTATTCAGGGACTTTATTTTGGATCAGCCAGCGAGGAACAGAAAGCCATCACCAGGGCAAGCTGGACCCAGTGGGACGTGGTCCATTCAATTATTATAATTGCCTTTATTATAGGATTTTATATTTATTTCTGGTAATAATCAGCCATGGCTGAAAGGTATACTGAACAGGAAGCACATCCCATTGCCGTAGATGTGATCATTTTTGGCTTTGATGGGGAGGATCTGAATGTTTTGCTTGTAAAGCGAAGTTTTGATCCCGGACGGGGTGAGTGGTCTCTGATGGGTGGTTTCCTTAAATCCCATGAAAGTCTGGATGATGCCGCCAAAAGAATCCTTACCGAACTTACCGGGATCCATGGAATATATCTGGAGCAAATTCAGGCATACGGTGATCCGGGAAGGGACCCTGGAGGAAGGGTTGTAAGTATTTCATACTATGCGTTGATTGAGGTTTCGGGCTTTAGCAGGGAGCAAAAGGAAAAATTCGGAGCTCAGTGGTTCCGGGTAAATCAACTTCCTGGTTTAATCTTCGATCATAATGCGATGATTAGCAATGCACTCAAGCGACTCAGGAGAAAATGCAAGACCCAGCCCATTGGCTTTGAGTTGCTTCCTGCAAAATTTACTCTTCCACGGCTGATGGCGTTGTACGAAGCCATTTACTCCCATGAGTTTGATAAGCGGAACTTCCGGAAGAAAATCCTCTCCTTCGGGGTGCTAAGGAAACTGGATGAGAAAGATACTTCCGGTTCCAGAAAGGGAGCCTGGTTGTATACCTTTGATAAAGAGAAATACAATAAGTTATTGAGAGAAGGTGCTAATTTTGAAATAACAGCCTGAAATTTAAACATATAGTATAAATAATTGATATGAAAACAAAACGATCCGAACTTCGTGCATGGTTTGTTTCCGGAAGTCAGCACCTTTATGGGAAAGAAGCCCTGACTCAGGTTTCAGCCAACAGCAAACAAATTGTAGATGAACTGAATACAAGCGGTATCCTGCCTTTTCTGGTTGAATTTAAAGGGGTGTTAACCGGAGATTCTGAGATTTCTCTTCTCTGTGAAAAAGCTTCCACCGATTCTTCCTGTATTGCACTTATCACCTGGATGCATACATTCTCACCCGCAAAAATGTGGATTCATGGACTCAAGATCCTGCGAAAACCCTTGTTACACCTACATACTCAGTTTAACCGGGATATTCCCTGGGAGAAAATTGATATGGACTTCATGAACCTGAATCAGTCTGCTCACGGAGGGAGGGAGTATGGATTTATGCTTTCTCGTCTGAGGCTGGACAGGAAAGTAATCGTGGGGCACTGGCAGGATAACGAGGTGCTGGAATCTCTCGCAAAATGGTTGAGAGTGGCAGCAGCAAGAAATGAGTGGCAGGGCATGAAGGTAGCCCGATTTGGTGATAATATGCGCGATGTGGCGGTAACCGAAGGGGATAAGGTAGAAGCTCAGATTCAATTTGGCTACTCCGTAAACGGATATGGGGTAGGGGACCTTGTTAGAAGAATCGAGGCAGTCGAAAACCACCGGATTGATAATTTGCTTGAGGAGTACCGGGAAGAGTATAATTTTACCCAGGACCTTTCCGGCAACAACCACCTTAGTGAATCCATCCGTTATGCGGCAGGAATTGAGCTGGGCATGCGCGACTTCCTTGAGGAAGGGGGTTTCAGTGCTTTTACCACTACTTTCGAGGATCTGCACGGGTTAAGGCAACTTCCGGGTCTTGCTGTACAGAGATTGATGCAATCAGGTTATGGTTTTGGAGCGGAGGGTGACTGGAAAACCGCTGCTCTCGTGCGTGCCATGAAAGTGATGGGGGAAGGTTTAAAGGGTGGAACTTCCTTTATGGAAGATTATACCTATCATTTTGATCCCGAGGGTATGATGGTTCTGGGCGCTCATATGCTTGAAGTTTGTCCATCCATTGCCTCAGGTAAACCCACACTCCAGGTGCATCCTCTGGGAATTGGAGGCAAAGAGGATCCACCACGGCTTGTCTTTAATGTTCCCGGGGGTAAGGGTGTGAATGTATCTGTGATGGATATGGGAAATCGTTTCAGGATGCTTGTAAATCCATGCAGGGTAGTTGATCCCGAAAAGGAACTACCTAAGTTACCTGTGGCCCGCGTACTTTGGCAACCGGAGCCCGGACTCCGGACTGCTGCAGAGGCCTGGATACTTGCAGGAGGTGCTCACCATACGGGTTTCAGTATGGCTGTGGATGCCGAAATGATGCAGGATTTTGCGGAGATGAACGGAATTGAATGTATTCTGATTGATAGGAACACCAGAATCAATGAACTCAAAAATGAAATCCGCTGGAATGAGATTTTTTACCGCTAGAAAATTTGTCATCAACGCTTTGAATCGCTAATTTGAAATTTTTAGTACCCTCAAAATTCATAAATTATCCATGCTTGAAATATTAAAAAAAGACGTATGTGTTGCCAATAAAAGCCTTGTGGATCACAATCTTGTTTATTTTACCTGGGGCAATGTAAGTGGCATTGACAGGGATATGGGTATTGTGGCCATTAAACCCAGTGGTATCGGCTACAAGGACCTGAAGCCTTCGGATATCGTTCTGGTTGATCTGGACGGAAAAAAGGTGGAAGGCCGCTATAAACCTTCATCCGATACGGCAACTCATCTTGAGCTTTACCGAAGTTTCAGTGAGATTGGAGGCATTGTGCATACCCATTCCGAATGGGCCACTTCATGGGCACAGGCAGGAAGAGCTATCCCCGCTTTTGGGACTACACATGCTGATTATTTTTATGGGGATATCCCCTGTACACGTTTTCTAAAAGAAGGGGAAGTTAAAACCCAATACGAGCTCGAAACCGGCAAAGTAATTGTTGAGGAGTTCAGGGAAAGAGATCCCTCACACTTACCGGGGGTGCTGGTGGCAGGACATGGTCCTTTTTCCTGGGGCATTGACCCGGCAAATGCCATTCATAATGCAGTGGTGATGGAAATAGTGGCAAAAATGGCTTATCGCACCATTTCTCTTGGAAATAATCACCGGATATCCCAATTTTTACTCGACAAGCACTATCTGAGAAAGCATGGGGAGGATGCATATTACGGCCAGGATTAACCGGGCGATTTACTTATTAGGCTGAATCTGTAAACTAAGTTAAATGTCAGAAAAAAAATATACCATAGGAATTGATTACGGAACCGATTCCGTAAGGTCCCTTATTGTGGATACCTCAGGAGGTGAGGAAATAGCAACCCATGTTTTTTACTATCCCCGCTGGAAGGAGGGATTATACTGCAATCCTTCAGAAAACAGGTTCAGACAGCATCCGCTTGATTATATTGAAGGACTGGAAGTAACCATAATTGAGGCCCTTAATCAGGCCGGACCGGAAGTTGCCCGCAGAGTGAGAGGTATTTCGGTCGATACCACCGGATCAACTCCTGTGGCAGTCAACCGTGACGGAATTCCCCTGTCGCTTACGCCCGGATTCGAAAAAAATCCGAATGCCATGTTTATCTTATGGAAAGACCATACCGCAGTAAGGGAAGCCGCAGAAATCAATCAGATGGCAAAGGAATGGGGAGGTACAGATTACACAAAATATGAAGGAGGGATTTATTCCTCAGAATGGTTCTGGGCCAAGATTCTTCATATTCTCAGAGAGGATGAGGCAATCAGGTCTGCTGCTTTTTCGTGGGTTGAGCATTGTGATTGGATACCCGGACTTCTCACCGGGAACTCTGATCCTCTTAAACTTAAAAGAAGTCGCTGTGCAGCAGGTCATAAAGCCATGTGGCATGAGGAATTCGACGGTCTTCCATCAGAAGAATTTCTGAGCCGCCTTGATCCCCTACTGGGAGGAATGCGCGACCGGTTATTCAAAGATACCTATGAATGTACGGTGAGTGCAGGAAGAATATCTCCCGAATGGGCACGAAAACTGGGTCTGCCATATGATGTGGAAATCGGAACCGGGGCTTTTGATGCCCACCTGGGTGCCTTAGGCGGAGAGATCCGGCCCTATTATTTAAGTAAGGTAATGGGGACTTCCACCTGCGATATGCTTGTGGCTCCGGAGGGAGAAATGAAAGGGAAGCTTGTGGCGGGGATTTGCGGACAGGTGGATGGGTCGATCGTACCGGGAATGGTTGGGCTGGAAGCAGGCCAATCGGCTTTTGGTGATGTTTACGCATGGTTCGGTAAGTTGATGCTCTGGCCGGTAAGAGAAATGGTTAAAAAAATGGATTGGCTGGATCCAGCTATCCGGGAAAGGCTGGAAAAGGAGCTCTCTTCCAATATAATAGATGAATTAAGCCGGCAGGCAGCGCTCATTCCCCCGGAAAAGTCAACCATGCTGGCACTCGACTGGCTTAACGGCCGGCGAACCCCTGATGCAAATCAGGAGCTTAAAGCAGCCCTTACGGGGCTAAGTCTGGGTTCGGATGCACCTGCGGTTTTCAGGGCTCTTGTTGAAGCAACGGCCTTTGGCTCAAGAATGATTAATGAGCGGTTCATTAATGAAGGGGTAAGGATTGACGGAATTATCGCTCTTGGCGGAGTCGCCAAAAAATCGGCTTTTGTGATGCAGATAGTGGCAGATGTCCTGAATATGCCGATCAAAATAGCCAGGTCTGAGCAAACCTGTGCCCTGGGTTCGGCCATGGCGGCCGCAGTTGTTTCAGGAGTACATGCAAGCATTGAGGATGCTCAGAAAGCCATGGGTGGCGGAATGGAGAAGACTTACTACCCGGATGAAAAAAGTGCAGAGTTTTACAACCACAAATACGAGCAATATAAACAACTCGGAGTCTTTATCGAAAATGAATTACAGCCTTGAGTATGCCCGTAAACTTGACCAGGAAGATCCGCTTTCTGAGTTCAGGAAACGCTTTTATTTTTCGGGGGAAAGAATGATTTACCTCGATGGTAATTCGCTGGGGAGAATGCCTATCTCCAGTATGAAGGAAATGGAGAAGCAAACCGGTTATTTTTGGGGCGAAAGGCTGATAAGAAGCTGGAATGAAAACTGGTATGCAAAAGCCAGGGAGACCGGAAGAATGCTTTCCGGAATTCTGGGCGCCGATGAAGAGGAGGTTATTTTTGCAGATTCCACCTCCGTGAATCTTTTCAAGCTTGCCTGGGCAGCGGTTAATTATAATAAAGGAAGGAGTAAGATTGTCTCCGAGGGCATGAATTTTCCAACCGATCTTTATATTCTTCAGGGACTTTGTAGTGTTTTCAAGGCTGAAAACGAGATTTCTCTTTTTGGAAACCCGGGAGATGAAGAACCTGACATTAATGAGCTTTTTACCCGACTGGATAAGGATACTGCCCTTTTAACCTTATCTCATGTTAATTTCCGCTCATCTTACCTTTATCCCATGAAGGAGATAAACGAGGCCGCCCATGCAGTGGGGGCATTAACCCTATGGGATTTAAGTCATTCTGCAGGTTCAGTACCAGTTGACCTGAGGAACTCAGGAACAGATATGGCCGTGGGATGCAGTTACAAATACCTGAATGGGGGACCCGGTGCACCGGCGTTTCTTTATGTACGTAAGGAATTGCAGGAAAAACTTTTTTCACCCATTACGGGCTGGTTTGGGGATCGAGAACCGTTCAGCTTCAAAACCGGATATCAGGAGGCTGATGGGATCCGAAAGTTTATAACCGGGACTCCTCCGGTACTTTCCCTTTCCATGGTTAAACCCGGACTGGAAATTGTACTTGAGGCCGGAATGGACAGGATCAGAGAAAAAAGTGTTAAACAATCAGGCTATTTGATCACACTTGTCAATGAATTACTGAAAGATACCGGTATTTCCTTAGCCTCTCCGGAAGATCCGGGAAAGAGAGGATCCCATATTGCTTTGAGGCATACCGAAGCTTACCGGATTTGTAAGGCCCTTATTGATGAAAACAGAGGGGATTTTGTGGTTATCCCTGACTTTCGGGATCCGGATATTATCCGTCTCGGAATTGCTCCTCTTTATACCAGTTATGAGGATATATTCAATGGGATAGGCGAATTAAGAAGGGTAATAAGTGAAAGAATCTATGGGGAATACCCTGAATCCAGGGAGGATGTTACCTGATTTCAGGCTAAAAACCGGCATAATTCTTGACTAATATTCTGTTAAAGATAATTAATCCAAAATAAAACAATTGCTTTTTTAGTATATTTGGACAAAAGCCAATAGAATATGAAGAGGGGTATTTTTTACATTCTTGCATTTCTCGCTTTCCCGGTATTTTCCCAGGTTGAAGAATCGCCGGACCTAACACGCAGACTGCAAAAATTGAACTGGGATATGCAACTGGGGACCTCATTCACCTATTCTCCTTATTGGGGGTCGGGTATGAATTACTATGCAGCTCCTGGATTTAGTTATCCTTTAAATGAAAGGTTTTCCTTTCATGGAGGGGTAATCAGCAGCATAACTACCACTCCCTTTATGCCCTCTTCAGAATCAGGAATGCAAAGAGGCACCTCAGGTTCTACTTCCATATACGGTACCGTGGCATACCGCCTGAATCAGAATGTAACCTTTTATGGAACGGGGGTGAAGAACCTGATAACCTTTGGTCCACCGACACCCTTCAATTACAATTCCTACGATGAGATCAGCTTTGGTTCCACCATTCGGCTGGGAGAACATGTAACCATTGGAGCAAGTGTACACTTCCGGGAATACAGCTACCCGGGTACGGGTTTTTATTCACCTTATTTCGATCGCGGATTTTAGTAATTATGGATCTCGTCCTTTTGGCTCTGGCCCCTGTATTTATTATCCTTTTCTATGTGTGGATGCGCGATAAATATGAAAGGGAGCCATTCAGACTTCTTGTTTCCGCAGTTATTGCCGGATGCCTGTCGGTTATTCCGGTTCTCTTTTTCGGGTCTTTTTATGCCGGATTTCTGAATCTTGAAGATGGCCTTGCAGGTGCATTCTGGCAGGCTTTTGTGGTTGCTGCCTTTACCGAGGAACTCTTTAAATTTCTGGCGCTTTATATCCTGATCTGGAGGAAACCCGATTTTAATGAAAAGTTCGACGGAATTGTATACGCGGTATTTGTTTCCCTTGGATTTGCTGCTGTGGAGAATATCCTTTATGTAACCGGCGGAGGATTTCAGGTGGGAATTACCCGCGCAATCACAGCGGTTCCTGCCCATGCCATATTTGGAATCACTATGGGTTATTATTTTGGAATAGCTCATATGTATGCAGAATTGAAGAGAACCTATCTTTACCTGGCCTTCTTTATTCCCTTCCTGCTGCATGGCATATATGATTTTATTCTAATGTCGGGTGCACCTGCATTACTTGCCTTATTCATTCCCTTCCTTATTTATCTTTATATCACTGGTTTTCGAAGAATGAAGAGAATTTCCGATGCAAGTATATTCCGGAAATCCTGAGTCCGGTTTTTACTTACCACCCTTTCTCCTTATTTTTAAGCCTTCAATCCTGAAAACTTTTGTAAGTATGAAATACAGAGAATGTGGAAATAAAGGAATCAAGGTATCCGAGATTGGACTTGGAGCCTGGGCCATAGGTGGGAGTTGGGGGAATCAGAATGATAACGATTCACTCGAGGCCCTGGAAACTGCACTTCAGAACGGAGTGACATTTATAGACACTGCCGCCGGCTATGGCAACGGAAGATCTGAAAGGATTATTGGAGAATTCCTTGCATCAAGGGCAGAAAAAGTAATAGTCTGCACAAAAACTCCACCCCGACCGGGGGACTGGCCCCCATCACCCTATGACGATATTTCAGAAAGGTATCCCGAATCTTATCTAAGGGAGAATCTTGAAGAAAGAATGCGGAATTTAAAAACGGAAAAGATAGATATTCTGCTTCTGCATACATGGACGCGTGCATGGAATGATAATCCTGTTGCACTGGAAACCCTTCAGAAATTTAAAGAGGAAGGGTTGATTTCCTTCGTAGGAATATCCACGCCCGAGCATGATCAGAATTGCGTTATAGAGTTAATGCGAAAGGGCCTTATCGATGCCGTTCAGGTCATTTATAATATTTTTGAACAGGAACCGGCTGCTCAGATTTTGCCGGTGGCAAAGGAAACAGGTACCGGGGTAATTATCCGGGTAGCCTTTGATGAAGGAGTACTTACGGGAAAATATGAAGGTAATGAAGTTTTTCCGGAAGAGGATTTCAGGTCAAAATATTTTGCCGGGGATAGATTAAAAAGAGCCGTTGAAAGGACCAGGGCCATCCAGGAAGAGTTTAAAGAGAGTGGTTACAGCATGCCTGAACTCGCACTTAAATTTGCACTTAGTCACGATGCAGTTTCCACAGTAATTCCGGGTATCCGGAATCGCTGGCAGGCTGAGGCGAACACCCAGGTTTCTGACCTGCCTGATCTTAACGTTGAAGAATTGAACATTTTACGCAAACATCGATGGAACCGCGGATTTTGGTACGGTGGACTTTAATGATCCTGAACGCATACCAGGCAGCGGAAGGTTCTGTGAAATTAATCAGATGCAAAAGTTATATTTGCACCATTAAATAGAAATTTCGATGATCATAACCTTTGGAGAAATAATGCTCAGACTTGCGACCCCCGGAAACCTGAGATTTTCTCAAACTGATTCCTTTATTGCTACCTACGGGGGAGGTGAAGCAAATGTCGCCATTTCCCTGGCAAATTACGGACTCCCGGTTGAGTTTGTGAGCCGGATCCCGGCAAACGATATTGGAGAAGCAGCAATCATGACTCTTCGTAAGCACAAGGTAGGAACAAGTTTTATCAGGCATGGGGGAAAAAGACTGGGAATCTACTTTTTAGAAACCGGTGCAATGAGCAGGGCCAGTAAAGTTATTTATGACCGGGCTGATTCTGCCATTGCTGAAACCAAATCCGGTGACTTTAACTGGAGGGAGATCTTTGGGAGTGCCAGTTGGTTCCATTGGACCGGAATTACACCTGCAATTTCTGAGGGAGCTTATATGGTTCTTAAAGAAGCGATACACATTGCCAACTCCATGGGCGTTACCGTATCAACCGATTTGAATTACCGCAAGAACTTATGGAAATGGGGAAAAACTGCCGTAGAAATAATGCCTGAATTGGTAGAAGGATGTGATATTATCCTGGGAAATGAAGAAGATGCAGAGAAGTCCCTCGGCATCCTTCCCGAAGGGGTGGATGTAACTCGGGGGGAAGTGAATGCTGAGGCCTATCGTTCTGTTTCAAAGCAAATTATGAAGCAATTCCCTCGTTGCAAAAAGGTGATTACTACCCTAAGAGGATCTGTGAGTGCTAATCATAATACCTGGTCGGGTGTACTCTGGGATGGCAATGATCTTTTCGAAGCTCCCAGGTATGACCTTACTCATATTGTTGACAGAGTAGGAGGAGGCGATTCCTTTATGGCTGGGTTGATCTATGGGCTGACTGCCTATCCCAATGATGATCAAAAAGCACTTAACTTCGCGGTGGCGGCATCTGCACTAAAGCACAGCATTTATGGAGATTTCAACCTGGTTACCGTCGAGGAAGTTGAAAAACTGATGCAGGGAGATGCATCCGGAAGAGTATCAAGATAAATTTACCCATTAAACAATTAGCCATGACAAAAGGAGAAATACACACCAACAAGGGGATAATGAAAGTTGAATTTTATGATAAGGATGCACCGGGAACGGTGGCAAACTTTGTAAAACTATCCAAAGACGGATTTTATGAAGGATTAACCTTTCACAGAGTGATCCCGGATTTTGTTATTCAGGGCGGCTGCCCGGAAGGAACAGGGTTTGGCGGACCCGGGTATTCCATCAAATGTGAGTTGGACGGAGAGAATCAGTTTCATGACAGGGGAGTGCTTTCCATGGCACATGCAGGCAGGGATACCGGAGGTTCTCAGTTTTTCATTTGCCACAGTCGTAGGAACACCAGTCACCTCGACAGACAGCACACCTGTTTCGGAAAAGTATATGAAGGACAGGAGGTAATAGATGATATCCGGAAGGACGATGTAATTGAAAAGATCGTCATTCACGAAGAATAATTATTCCGAGTTGTAACCGGTAAGATTATTTTTCGTATTTGTTTTTGCAGTAATAAAAAAACCTTTATTTTTGCAGGGCATTAGAAAAATGGTCTGGTAGTTCAGTTGGTTAGAATGCCGGCCTGTCACGCCGG
>CAZNFR010000014.1:0-58420 GCA_964572225.1 uncultured Bacteroidaceae bacterium | reverse complement strand
AACTGGGTATTGTCCATGATATGGATAATTTTGCCTCTTCCGAGCGATTCAATCAGACAAAAGGGGCTTTCGCTAATTCTTTCGGTATTTTCACCGGAAGAATAGCCGCTAAGCAAGGGGTTTTCAGTATAATAAGCAGGATGAGCAAAACGGGATTTCTTGGGGAGGAGAACAGAAGGGGTATTTCTGAAAACAGGGATGTTGGGATTATGGTAACCATAAAACAGCGGATGGCTTAAATCTGCTTCGATCTGGAAAATACTTCCGGCAATTCTGTGTATGGAACTGATTGCACTGCGGTTGGCGTAACTGAAAATGCGGTTTGCTTCAACTGTTGCCGGCTTTTTGAATTCAATATCAAGGATATCATTCCTTTCTAACCAGTTCAATGTCCAGCCTGAACTGATAAGGATTCCGCCCGAGCAGATCCAGTCTTTCAGATCTTCTATGTTTCTGAAACTATAATCCCATCCGGTCAGAATCAAAATATTGTATCTGTCCAGTTTGTCTGCCGTAATCTCTTCAGAATCAATAAGGCTGACGGGCATATGGTATTTTACATCCAGCAGGTGCCAGATTTCGCCAACCGTGTAGGAAGATGATCCTGGTCCGGATATTAAGGCAACCGAGGGTTTTTCAACCGGTACAACATCTTCAGAACCCAGAGTAATTCCGGAATCGGTCATAAAGGTTGAAGTTCTGAAGAATTCCACATGATAAGTATCTGAAAGCATTTCTGCCAGATTCAGGATTCGATCGGCAGTTAAAGTTTGACTGCCCAGGGGAATTACCAAGGTTCCATAAGAGAATCCAATACCGTCAAGAGTGAATTTGTCCTTACTTACGTAGGTTCGGATACCGGCAGACTGTATTGCATAGAGGACGGCCGGACTGGTGAACTCATCCCATTTCATTAGCAGGGCAGTATTGCCTGTTCCCCTAATCCCGCTTCTGATCTGGAATTCCGAAAGTTCGTCGGCCGTGACCTCGTCAAGGGTCTTTTGGGATCGAATTTCGGAGTAGGGTATATTGAATGCTTTTGGAAGATGCCAGGTGGATACATCGTAAAAGGTGGTATCGCTAAATTTCTCAACTGGTTCGAAGAAGGACCTTACTAGCCTAAACTGGGGCTGTCGGACAGGAACGACAAAAGCCTCTCCGGGTTTGAATTTCTCACCCTTAATTTCAATGTCTGATTTTACATTTAAAACTTTGATCTGATGAACTCTGAGCAGCTCGGTAAAATTTCGTAACCGGTTCAGATCATGCTTTTCACCGAATACATAACCAAAAATTTCGGATTTTTCGGCATTTCTGAGGGCTTCCTTAAAAAATTCAATCTGGTAGTTCAGAAGATCATTTTTCATATCCAAAGAGGCCTGAAGGGTGGAGATACTCACGTTAAGCTGGTTTCTAACTGCATATGCGAAAGTTTTAGTCCCATGAAGAGTCTCTCTTATATGTCCGCGGTATCCGGCCTGTTCAAAAAGAATACCTATCCCTCCGTTAACGTCCGGATAGGAGGAACCTTTTCCATAATAGTAATCATCAAACCTTTCCTTGGTAAAATACGGTACACCAAGGCTGTCGAGGGTTCTTGCATGGTATTTGGCAATAGCTTCAGTCAGCCTGTAATTCTCATCCGGGGTGATAGGATTATTTCGGCTGGGTACTCCCGGTTGGAAGAAGAAAGTAGAATTGGCTCCCATTTCATGATGGTCGGTGAGTAAATGAGGTTTCCATTGGTGGTAAAGTTCAACCCTTCCTCTGCTTTCAGGATTTACCAGTGGGATATAGTCGCGATTGAGGTCAAACCAGTAATGATTGGTTCGGGAACCCGGCCAGGGTTCATTGAACTGCCGTGCTTCAGGGTCGGTGACCGCAATCTGGCTTTCGTTCATATTTACCCAGGTGCTGTGGCGTTGGAACCCATCGGGGTTGAGACAGGGATCAAGGATAATGATAGTTTCATCCAGGAGTTTGGTCACGAAACTACCTTCAGAAGCCGCGAGATAATAGAGTGTAAGTAAGGATGCGTTGGATGCACTTGATTCGTTGCCATGGACTCCATACCCAAGGTGGACAATGAGGGGTTGGTCGGGACCCGGTTTTCCTTTTTCCTGTAATGAAAGTAAATGCACATTTCTGATATCCTCAAGTCTGATAAAGTTATCCGGTTTTGTTATCACCAGATATACCAGGGGACGGTTTTCCCAGCTTCGGGCATATTCAAATATCCGGACCCGGTCACTTTCTTCGGCAATCCTGCGCACATAAGCCAACAGTTGATCATGACTAAAATGCCAGTCGCCAGGATGATAACCGGTTGCCTCGCAGGGCTTGCTTATCCCAGGGTTGAAGGGCTCATTTTCCGGAAAAAAGTACTGAAGGTTTGTTTGTGAATTTAAGGCAGATGAAGAGAAGATCAGGATGAAATATAGAATTTGCTTCATAGGTTTTTTATGAAAGGGTAATTATCATTATAGACTTATTTGGTTTTAAAATGTTTGGAAAAGAAGGTAAAATTCACACTCCCGTATTTTCTGTGGTCCCGGAAGCCTTCGAGTGCACTGAACTGGTAAGCTGATGAATGTTCGAGGATAAACACCCCATTATCGCAAAGGAGGTTGGACTCTAGTACTCCGGTGGCTACCCCCGTAAAATTCTCCATGTCATAGGGGGGGTCTGCAAAAATAATGTCGTAGGAACGATCCATACGTTGAATGTATTTCAGTGCATCTGTTCTGAAAATACTCACCTCCTCCGCATCTAATTCAGCTTTCACTTTTTGAAGAAAGCGAACGTGAAAAAAGTTTTTCTCAACGAGATCCACGGAGGCTGCTCCCCTGGATGCAAATTCAAAACCTATGCTTCCGGTTCCGGCGAACAGATCCAGTACATTGATTCCCTCCAGCAGGTATTGATTTTGGAGAATATTAAAAAGGCTTTCCCTGGCCATATCTGTGGTAGGCCGGGCCCTGAAATTGGATGGAGGTCTTAGTATTCTTCCTTTATATTTGCCACTGATCAAACGCAATGAACCGATTGCTGTAGATGGATGAAATAGTTCTCGTTAATATCTCCTGCCAGTTCAAAACCAAGCAAATTTGGGAAAAAGTCGATCTCACCCAGGTATCGTCCAAGGATTTGAAGGTATTCAGATTCCTTTAGGAGGTCGCCGGAATATATCACCTTGAGCGAATCCTTCTCATCAAAAATATTTCGGTAGCAATTCATAGTGTGGTACACAATGTCGTTCCCACCAGAAATACTAACCATATTGTGAAACAGAAGAGTATTTTCTCGTAAAACAGAAAGCAGCAGGATATTGCCAAAAGTGTAAAGGAACATTACCGGATCAGCGGAAATCCTGACATTCAACAATTCCAAAAAAGGTTGAGATATATGAACAAGCCTGGGGGAATTTTTAAAATTGCCTACTATTTCTTTTTGCGGCTCAGTAAGACTGAAGGATAAACTATATCCGAAAAAGGATTCCGGAGAGACTATAATATATTGATTATCTGTAATTTGATGATCAATAGAGTAAAGTAAACGTCGATAATTTACTTGGCTAAATTCAACGGGTATCAGGCTTCCAAGTGTGTTTACCAATACTATTACAGAATCCTTAAAGGTAAATGCGGGTACTTCCCTAAGGTCATCATCATTTTTTAGCAGGGAGATGATTTCGGTATATTCTTCTGTATTTCTGTGGATTATCTTAAGAGGATTTCCGGATTCACCGGTGATTAATACAGAAAATCCATCCGGATTCAATTGGATGGACATGCTGTAGTTTTCTGCTTCCTGAAGGTTATACTTATCAGAAATAAATTTTAAATCATTCATAAACTAGGGTTCACCCTTATTCCCAGTTTCCAGTAAGGGTTCCTTCGGTAAGTGAACCCAGTTTGAGTCCGGGAAATTTGGTTATTTTTTCTCGTTCGTCGGCATAGTTCACTACCAACTGTTCGTCAAGACCATGAAGCAGGTCGCGGTAGGGTACGGAAACTTCAAGTACTTTCACTTTCAGATTCGAGGGAGTTGCAAATTCTCCTGCCTCCATTTTGAAGGTAAGGTCGGCATTGAAGGGTACGTATCTTAGTGAATCTATCGGGAAATTTTTACCAAAAAGGGAATCCATAACGGGGATCTTGGTGATCTCACGCTTGATAATTCCTCTTTCGAGGGCCACTTCACGAGCTTTGGTAAGGGTTCCGAGGGAATCGATCAGTTCTTCCGGCACGGTACCAATAGCCCGGGTAATGGTAAAAGAATCGTTCTTTAGGAAATAGATCAGTGAATCAAAATTATCGGTATATTCAAGATGCACATCCTTGTAGGCTTTTTGAGCTTCACGAATATCGATTAACCGGGCAATGGTCCTTTTTTCAATAACGTCCTTGGCTTTGTTGAATCGAATCGGTTTCATAATGCTTTCAACCACAAAATAACCAAGTACAACGATAGCTATTGCGAGGATGATCTGAATTACTGTTCTCATTATTCAGGAATTATTAGGTTTTAATTGTTTGCCAGCAAATTTAGCAAAAAAAATAGATTATAAATTTTAATTTTATCATTTCTTTCCTTGAATGCTTAAAAATATCATATACCGAAAGTTAACAGATTATCTGGGTTATCCGGCTACCCGAAGCCAGGATGAGTTACTTACGATCTTGTCTGAATTTGTATCTGCGGAACATGATCCAGGAATATTGCTGGTAAAGGGATTTGCCGGAACGGGAAAAACGACCAGCGTGAATGCTCTGGTGAAATATCTCGATGAAACCCGTCGCCCCTTTATTCTGCTTGCTCCTACCGGAAGGGCAGCCAAGGTTCTAACCTCCTATACCGGTAAGGTATCCTACACCATTCATAAAAAAATTTACAGACAAAAATCCGGCCGTGACGGGACCGGAAATTTCGTCCTTGATTACAATCCCCATAAAGAGGCAATTTTCATTGTCGATGAAGCATCCATGATCGGCAGCCGGAGTCAGGATGAAAGTGTATTTGGATCGGGTGACCTTCTTTCAGATCTTTTTGAGTACATCCGAAACGGAAGGAATTGCCGTTTAATTCTGCTTGGAGATACTGCTCAGCTTCCCCCTGTAGGTCAGGAGCTTAGTCGCGCCCTTGAGCCCTCCTACCTTGAAGGATATGGACCAGGCGTAATTGAGGTGGAGCTGACCGACGTAGTCAGACAGGCCTCGGAATCGGGAATACTACTCAATGCTACCCGGATCAGGGAGACGATTGGGGGAAGAGATCCCTTCAGGTTGAATTTTATCACCTTAGGATTCCCGGATGTGTATAGAATTGATGGGACCGAATTGGTCAATGAAATTGAAAATTCCTATAATCAGGCCGGTGAAGACGAAACCATCATCATAACCCGGTCCAACAAGAGGGCAAACCGGTACAATCAGGGCATCCGGAATCAGATTCTGTGGCGTGAGGATGAAATTGCGTTGAACGATCTGATGATGATCGTAAAAAATAACTATTACTGGGCCCGGGAAGAGAAGAGTATGGACTTTATCGCCAATGGGGATATTGCTATCCTGAAAGCCATCCGGAAGTATTATTCCCTGTATAACCTAAGATTTGCAGATGTCAGTCTGGAGTTTCCGGATTACGAAAATATACAACTGGATACCCGCATTTTACTCGACACCCTGGGTATGGAAACTCCGTCAATGACCAGAAAAGAACAGAAAGATTTTTACGATTTAATTATGGAAGACTACCATGAAGTTCAGCCTCATAAAAAGAGGGTACAGAAAGTACTGGATGATCCTTACTTCAATGCCATTCAAATTAAATTCGGTTATGCAGTCACTTGCCATAAGGCCCAGGGTGGACAATGGAAAAATGTATTTATTGATCCCGGATTTTTCAGGGATGAAATGTTGGAAAGGGACTATTTGAGGTGGATGTATACTGCGGTAACCCGCGCAACCGAGCGATTGTATCTGGTAAATTTTCCGGAAGCTTTTTTCTAGGAGTTATTCTCCGATAATTTTCACAAGAACCCTTTTTCTTCTTTTGCCATCGAACTCCCCGTAAAAAATCTGTTCCCAGGGGCCGAAGTCCATTTGGCCATTGGTGATAGCTACCACTACCTCGCGTCCCATAATGGTTCTTTTCAAATGAGCATCAGCATTATCTTCATAACCATTATGCCTGTATTGGGAATGAGGTTTTTCGGGGGCAATTTTTTCCAACCAGACCTCGAAGTCATGATGGAGGCCGGATTCATCGTCGTTGATGAACACGCTGGCAGATATATGCATGGCGTTAACAAGGACCAGCCCTTCTTTTACCCCGCTTTCTTCAACACAGCGGGCAACCTCAGGGGTAATATTGATCAGGGCTCTTCGACTTGGGACATTAAACCATAATTCTTTTCGGAATGATTTCATGGTGAATTAGTTTCAGATTTATTGACTCTTCTGAGATTGAACACCTGAAGATCAAATCAGGTTCATTGATTTTTTAATTCCTTCAATCCTTTCTTCCAGTGACTTTTGAACCGTTTCAAATTCTTCCCTGGATGCCAGCTTCCTGTTTACACTAAAGTAGTATTTGATTTTGGGTTCGGTACCGGAGGGTCTGACGGAGATTTTGGATCCGTTTTCAAGGATAAACTGGAGAACATTGGATTTTGGCAGATCAATGGCTATCTCTTCTTTTTTAACCAGGTCGAAAGTCTTACTATGCAAATAGTCATGAATTTGAATCACTTTGGAGCCATGGATGCTCTCAGGCGGGTTTTCGCGGTAGCCGGCCATGATCTTTTGTATTTCCTCAGCCCCTTCTTTTCCTTTCCTAACAATGGAGATCAGGGTTTCAAGGTAAAAGCCATAACGCAGATATATATCGATCAGGATGTCAAACAGAGATTTTTTCTGATCTTTAGCCCAGGCAGTAACTTCGGCAATTAATGCGCAGGACATAACAGCGTCCTTATCTCTTACGAATTCACCGGCAAGGTAACCGTAACTTTCCTCGCCTCCGCCAATAAATTTCATTTTACCCTCCATCTTTTTCATAACATCGGCTATGAATTTGAATCCGGTCAAAACATCAAAATGGGCAACTTCGAAATCATCGGCAATCTCATTCAGAAGATCGGTGGTAACGATGGTTTTGCAGATATACTCTTTTCCCTTTAGCAGCCCTTTTTCCTTCCAGGCTGATATCAGGTAATAGATAAGCAATGCAGCTGTCTGATTCCCGTTCAGGAGGCTTATCTCCCCCTTAAGATCCTTAACGGCGATACCAACCCGGTCTGAGTCGGGATCAGTTGCCATAACCAGGTCTGCATCGATCGAAACGGCTTTTTTCATGGCAAGCTCCAGTGCGGCCGGCTCCTCCGGATTTGGTGATATCACTGTTGGAAAATTGCCATCGGTGATATCCTGTTCCGGGATATTGAAAATATTGGTAAAGCCAAACCTCCTGAGAGCCATGGGCACAAGTTTGACTCCGGTACCGTGTATCGGGGTATAGACAATTTTAAGATCCCTGTTTCGTTCAATGATCTCAGGTCTGACAGAAAGTGTTTTTAGCTGGTCACAGTACAATTCATCCATCTCATGCCCGAGAATGGTGATCAGATCCTTCTTTCCTTCGAAATTTACTTCGGTCACATCACTTATCTTTTGCACTTCCCGGATAATATTCTTATCGTGAGGAGCAATAATTTGGCCCCCATCATCCCAGTATACCTTATAACCATTGTATTCCTTGGGGTTGTGGGATGCAGTGATAATGATTCCGCCCTGTGCTTTTTTCTCACGAATGGTAAAGCTGATCTCTGGGGCTGGGCGAAGGTCGTCAAACAGGTAGGCCTTTATTTTATTGGCAGACATTATCTTTGCTGCGGTTTCTGAAAAAAGTCGGCTGTTATTTCTTGAGTCGTGGCCAATAACTACGGCGATCTCTTCCAGATTCCCGAATTGTTCCAGAAGGTAGTTTGCAAATCCCTGGGTAGCCATCCCCACAGTATATATGTTCATTCTATTGGACCCCACGCCCATAATTCCTCTCAGGCCGCCGGTACCAAAATCAAGGTCCCGGTAAAAAGATTCGACCAATTCTTTGGGATCCTTTTCCATCAGATGTTGAACCTGTCTTTGTGTTTCTTCATCATATCCTTCCGAAAGCCATTTCCCGGCTTTATTGAGGATTTCCGCAGGTATATTATTTGTTGTCATTGGTTTAATTATTTAATTCCCTAAAACAATTCATCAAAGATTCCTTCCAGTGTGGGATGGTCAGACTATAGGTTTTTTTGATCTTATCCTTATTTAGCACCGAGTAAAACGGGCGTTTGGCCGGTAGGGGGTAATCCTTTGTTTCTATGGGGGTAAGCTTTACGACGAACCCGGCAATGTTTTTAATTTCCCATGCGAAGTCGTACCAGCTTCCGGTCCCTTCATTCGAAAAATGAAACACACCCTGGTGAAAACGATCTGATTCTGCTTCCGAAATTAAGGTTAGGATACCCCTGGCAAGATCACCGGTATAGGTTGGAGTTCCTATCTGGTCAAATACCACTCTTACTTCCTCTCTTTCTTTCATCACTCGTCTCATGGTTTGAAGAAAATTTCCGGTGAACTCAGAATACAGCCAGGAAGTCCTGAGGACCAGCACATTTTCAAGGTATTCTATCCCTGCTTCTCCATTTCGTTTACTTTGTCCGTAAACCGAAAGCGGGTTGGTTTGGTCCTCTTCGGTATAAGGAAGGTGTCCGGTTCCATCGAATACATAATCGGTGGAAATATGGATAAACCGGATGTTTCTATGATTGCATTTGCCGGCCATGGAAACTACAGCATCCATATTAATATGTCTTGCGAGTTCCCTTTCTTCTTCTGCCTTGTCAACCGCAGTATAGGCAGCTGCATTTATAACGTAATCAGGTTTATGAAGATTGAGAGAAGCCTGAAACGAAGCTGTATTGCATACATCAAGCTCTTTTCTGGACTGAAAAACAAATTCATTTTCAGATTCTCCGGCAATTTTCCGAAAAGAACTGCCTAATTGTCCGCCGGCCCCCGTGATAAGTATTTTCGGCATGGTGCAACAGAATAATCAATTATTCTGCGAAGGTAAAAATATAATCGGCATCTTACAAGAAGGGGAGGGCACTATCCTTGTCTGAGATTAGTTGTTTCCCGGATTCGATCCTCCAGTCTATCCCCAGTGAGGGGTCATCGTAGCGGATCCCGGCTTCGGAGGATGGCTGATAAAACTCATCACATTTATAATTGACTACCGCCTTTTCGGTGAGCACGGAAAATCCGTGTGCAAATCCCTTGGGAACGTACATCTGGAGGCGGTTTTCACGGGTAAGTTCAATCCCGAACCACTTTCCAAAAGAGGGTGATCCTTTTCTCAGGTCGACGGCAACATCATAAATGCTTCCGTGGATAACCCGGACAAGTTTGGTTTGTGCATAGGGTTCTTTTTGAAAATGGAGTCCGCGAATAACTCCGTATTGGGACTGGGATTCATTATCCTGCACAAATTCCATGGTGATTCCCGATTGGGTGTAGGTGTTTTTGTTGTAACTCTCGTAAAAGTAGCCCCGGGGATCTTCAAAAACCCTGGGTTCGATCACAAATAATCCTTCTATTTCGGTTTCAATAATATTCATGGGTATAGGCTTATATTATGAGCTAATTCTAAAAATTTTCATTCGGTTTGACTGGTGTTTTTTCTGTCAAAACCATAGGGAATTAAGATCAGGTATTGTCAAAGGTATAGATCCTGTCGTTGGCAATGGCATAAAGATAATCACCGTATTGGCTTTTCCCGTGCATCTCTGCAAGGTGCAACAACTGTTTTTTATCGATCAAGCCTTTTTTAAAAGCCACCTCTTCAATGCAGGAAATCTTCAGACCCTGCCTTTTCTCTATGGTATAAATATAATTTGACGCCTGAAGCAGACTCTCGTGTGTACCTGTATCCAGCCAGGCCATTCCTCTTCCCATAAGTTTTACCTTTAGTTTATCTTCTTCCAGGTAGAGTCGGTTGAGGTCGGTAATTTCGAGTTCACCCCTTGCAGAAGGTTTGAGGGCTTTGGCTTTCCCGACCACGGTATTATCATAAAAATACAATCCGGTAACTGCGTAATTGGATTTTGGGTTCTGAGGTTTTTCCTCCAGGCTAACCACCTGCATATTTTTATCGAATTCAACCACTCCGTATCGTTGGGGATCGGTCACATAGTAACCGAATACGACGGCACCCTCATTGAGGGTGGCAGTTTCTGTCAGGACTTTCCCAAATCCATGTCCGTAAAAGACGTTATCGCCCAGAATAAGGCAGCAATTATCGATCCCGATAAATTGCTCACCGATCAGAAAGGCCTGTGCGAGTCCGTCGGGTGAGGGCTGTTCTGCATAACTGAGCTTAAGTCCGAGTTGATTTCCGTTCCCCAGCAGGTCATGATAAAGAGGCAGATCCTTGGGAGTGGATATGATCAGTATTTCCTTGATCCCAGCCAGCATAAGCACCGAAAGTGGATAATAGATCATGGGTTTGTCGTACACGGGGATAATCTGCTTTGATATACTTCTTGTAAGGGGGTAAAGTCTGGTTCCGGATCCCCCTGCCAGGATAATTCCTTTCATATTTTCGTATTTTTCAGAAGGTTTTCGAAATACTCAATGGTTTTTGAAAGCCCTTCCCTAAGTTGTATTTTAGGTTCCCAATTCTCCAGGAGTTTCCTAGCCTTATCAATGATGGGTTTTCTCTGAATAGGATCATCGTGGGGCAGGGGAAGATAGGTAATTTCGGAAGAAGAACCGGTCATTTCCTTAATTATTTCAGCCAGTTCCCTGATGGTAAACTCACCCGGATTGCCAATATTTACAGGACCGGTAATCTCATCCCCGGTTGCCATTAAGCGCATCATTCCTTCGACCAGATCGTCCACATACTGGAAACTTCTGGTTTGACTTCCGTCACCATAAAGGGTAATGGGTTTATTCTGCAATGCCTGTACGATAAAATTCGACACCACCCTTCCGTCGTTTGGATGCATCCTGGGACCGTAAGTATTAAAAATCCGTACGATTTTTATCCTTACTTTATTTTGCTGGTGATAATCCATAAAAAGCGTTTCAGCACATCTTTTACCCTCGTCGTAACAGGATCTTATGCCGATAGGGTTAACGTTTCCCCAATATTCCTCTGGTTGGGGATGAATTTTTGGGTCTCCGTATACCTCGCTGGTCGAGGCCTGAAGAATTTTTGCCTTTACCCGCTTTGCCAGTCCAAGCATGTTGATCGCTCCCATAACCGATGTCTTGATGGTTTTGATGGGATTGTACTGGTAATGGATCGGAGAAGCCGGGCAGGCAAGGTTATAGATCTCATCCACTTCAGCATAATAGGACTGGGTAACGTCATGTCTAACCACTTCCAGATAGGGGTTATTCAGAAGATGAACGATGTTTCTTTTACTGCCGGTGAAATAATTATCGAGGCAAATCACTTCATTTCCTTCATTCAGAAGACGTTCGCAAAGGTGGCTGCCGATAAACCCGACCCCGCCGCTTACAAGTATTCTTTTCATAATTATGGAGTTATCGTTTTCCTTCCAATACTGTAATAAGTAAAACCAAACTCTTTCATTTCTCCTGGCTCATATATGTTCCTTCCGTCAAAGATCAGTTTTTCCTTTAAAAGCCGGTCAATCACTTTATAATTGGGAACTCTGAATTCCGGCCATTCAGTAACAATAATGAGAGCATCGGCGTCGATCAGCGCCTCATACATATCTCCGCAATAATCAATCTGATCACCGATACGGCGCCGGGCTTCTTCCATGGCAACCGGATCGTAGGCTTTTACTTTTGCACCGCGGGTTACAAGGTCTTCAATAATAACCAGAGATGGAGCTTCTCTCATATCGTCGGTTTTGGGTTTGAATGATAGCCCCCACATAGCAAAGGTTTTATCCTGGATATTATTGCTGAAATGGTTCAGTATTTTTGCCGGGAGTACTTTTTTCTGCCTTTCGTTTACATTTTCAACCGCTTTGAGTATTTCAAGGGAATAATGGTAATCGGTAGATGTTTTGATCAGTGCTTTGACATCTTTTGGGAAACAGGATCCGCCGTAACCAGCCCCGGCATAGATAAATTTCGGACCGATTCTGGAATCGCTTCCAATTCCCCTTCTCACATTGTTAACGTCTGCTCCAACAATCTCACATAGGTTGGCTATGTCGTTCATAAAGCTGATTTTGGTCGCCAACATTGCGTTCGCTGCATATTTTGTCATCTCTGCTGAAGGGATATCCATAAAAATAAGAGGATGGCCGTTAAGGAGAAAAGGTTTGTAAAGTCGCTGCATTACTTTTTCTGCCTTTTCGCTGTCCACGCCTACGACAATCCTGTCGGGCTTCAGAAAATCGGCAATGGCAGCACCCTCCTTTAAAAATTCAGGATTGGAAGCCACATCGAAGTCGAGTCCGGAGTTCCTTTTATCCAGTTCTTTCTTCACTTCCAAACGGACTTTCTCGGCAGTACCGATAGGTACTGTGCTTTTGTCGACCACCACCAGATAATTCTGCATATATTTTCCGATATCTCCTGCCACTGCCAGAACATACTGGAGGTCTGCACTCCCATCCTCATCGGGAGGGGTTCCCACGGCAATGAAAACCGCATCGCAATCCTTTATGCTTTCTTCAAGATTGGTGCTGAAAAACAGCCGTTTTTTTTCCACGTTGGTCTTAATCATGGTCTCCAATCCCGGTTCATAAATGGGGATGATCCCCTTATTCAAATTGTCGATTTTTTGAGTGTCAATATCCACACAATTAACGGTAATCCCCGTTTCGGCGAAGCAGGTACCGGAAACCAGTCCTACATATCCGGTTCCGACAATGGTTATTTTCATGGTAAATTGTATTTAATTGTTTTCAAGTTCTATTTAACGTAATACTGGTTTTAATGTTTCGGAACAGGGGGACCCTGCAGAAAGAGCTGTAAAGCATTGATTTTGTCCTTATTACTCATTCAATTTTAATCAATTGCATTTCTTTTTTATTCGACAGACCGGAAAATACCAGCCTGGACGAGTAGGGCCTTGTAAATGAATCCAGGTCTTCAGAATAAACAAGGCAATAATCCCCGGGTTGGGGATCAGGTTTGTAAGCGATTAGTCTTCCTGAAGCACGATAATAGTAATAATATATTTCATATCCGATCACCGGCGCAGTCTGGAGCTCTGATTTCATAATTTCTTTGCCGAAAAGGGTAATATCGGGGGTAAGTATTTCGGTAGCTCCGGAAAGATATACTTTTTCACTGCCGGTTTGTTGAATGATTTCTTCTGTAACAGAGACATAGTGTGTTGATCTTGATCCGGCTTCCACCGCAGGGATCAAAAGAATATTGAAGTAGAACCTCAGCAGTATCATCATGCATGTGAGCCAGACAAGCTGTTTATTTTGCCTTTTGAACAGGAGGAAGGTAATGGAAGCGGAAGGAAGTACAAATAAAAAGCTGATTACGACAAACCCCGATCTTTTTTCGGGGAAGGCATTTATAAAGGGAAGGATCATAAATGCCAGGGTAACAAGCACAGAAAGTGCTTTCAGGCATACTCTGAAAACCCGGTGGATAGTTTCCCTGTATTGTCCCTCTGAAAGGAATTGCATGAAAAGGATATACAGTATGAATGGGACAAACATATAAAGGTATCGATCCCTCGTGTCTGGAGAAATCCAGTAGATCAGGATATTGGGTAAAAGGAAAAGGATGCTGAATCGATAGAGCTCATTGTCCCGGAAAAGGTTTTTCCTTCCGGGAAGAAATAGGGCTAAGAGACTCCAGGGAAATAGGATTTTTATCAGGCTGAGGGGAAATTCAGCCATATGAACCAGGATTGAATCAGCCCCTGCTTCATTGAAGGATTTTTTTGAGGATTCCTTTACCAGGTTTACCAGAAAACCGGCCGCATCATCATATCGATCATAGATTAAGAAATACCCGCCTGCAGTTAATAAAAGCAGGGACAGTCCGGTCAGGTGGGAGAGGGAGATTAATTTCCAAAGCTTGCGATGGTAACCCAGTACCGAGATCAGGGTGATCCCCTGGAAGGCCAGGGAGGGTAAGCCTTTGGTCAGAAAACCAAGGGAGGTAAGGAGATAGGAAAGGATAAACATTTGAAGGTACTTTCCTTTCCGTTGAAAATGAAAAATACATAAGACTTGCAAGAAGACCAGCAAACTGTAAAAAAGGTCAATTTCACCTGCATTAACAGAGGCATAGAAGTAAATATCGCCCGAGGTTAGTACCGCCAGGAAGATTAAAAAGGAATAATTTGCCGGGACCCAGGCTTGGCTCATTTTCCAGGAAAGAAAAGCAAGAAGGATAAGCGAGAGGATTCCGGGTAAGCGAACGGCCCATTCAGCCGTAGAACCCGTTAGTGCAAAGACTCCTGACAGGATCCAGTTGTAAAGGGGAGGCTTATTGTAATAACTTTCTGAATTTAATTGGGGAACCAGGTAATTTCCGGTTTTCATGGCTTCAATTGCCACCATGGCCCGTCTGGGTTCTTCGGCCCTTAATTTTACCCCGTTCAGGTGACTTACAAGCGAAAGAAGGATCAGACCCGGAACCAGGAAGGATAGGATCTTTCCCATGATGAAGATTTATCTTTGATCTTGATTTCTGGAGGCGAATTTATAAAAATACACCCGATCCCTAAACCAATTTTTTTCAACAAATTCCCCGAGCCCTGATTATCTGACCGTATTTGGCTCATTATAAGCAGAAAAAAACCGAATTTTATCAGAGTAATTATTGTGAATTGAACAGAATAATTATAATTTTGCACACCGTTTAAGTCCAAATAATGTCTAACTTATTAATTTATTTTATTTTACGTACATGACAAACAAGGAAAAAGAAGGCAACATTGAGAAAAATGAAGCAAATTTAAATGAAAATGCGGTTCCTCAACCGACCGACAAGGTTGAAGAAAATGAGGTAAAAGCCGAAGAAATTGAAGAAAAGGCTCCTGTAGCTGCTGAAAATGGTTCATCCGACATTTCTTCCGAAAAAAAGGTAGAGGAATCGGTTCAGGCAGAAATCGAAAAAGAGACAAGCGAAGAGCAGGAACCTTTAGTAAAAGCAGTTGATAAAGAGGCTGAAGAGTCACATGAGCCCGAGGTTGAAGAAGTGACTGCTGAGGTTTCACACGATGCCACAGCCGAACAGGCCAAAGATGAAGTATCTGTTTCCACCAGTTCCTCAGCATCGGTTCCCACCAACGGAAACGAAGAAGGAATGGCTGAATTTGACTGGGATTCCTTTGAAGATGACAGCATCATCGAAGAGCAAAACCAGAAAGAAAAATATGAAAAACTTTACGACAAGACCCTATCCACGGTTGCGGAGAATGAGGTAACCGATGGAACCGTTATCTCCCTGAACAAGAGGGAGGTTGTGATCAACATTGGTTACAAATCCGAGGGTGTTGTCAGTTTCAACGAATTCCGGTATAATCCCGAACTTCAGCCGGGAGATTCCGTGGAAGTGTATGTTGAAAACAAAGAAGACAAAAAGGGACAGCTTGTTCTTTCCCACAAAAAAGCAAGGGCAATGCGGTCCTGGGACAGGGTCAATGCTGCGCTCGACAAGGACGAGGTTATCAAGGGTTACATAAAGTGCCGGACCAAAGGAGGTATGATCGTGGATGTTTTCGGTATTGAAGCCTTCCTCCCCGGTTCTCAAATTGATGTTAAGCCCATTCGTGACTATGATGCCTATGTGGATAAGACCATGGAATTCAAAGTGGTTAAGATCAACCATGAATTCAAGAATGTGGTGGTTTCTCACAAGGCACTCATTGAAGAAGAGCTTGAAGCCCAGAAAAAAGAGATTATCGCCAAACTTGAAAAGGGTCAGGTTCTTGAAGGAACCGTTAAAAATATCACCTCTTATGGGGTATTTATTGACCTGGGCGGTGTGGATGGTCTCATTCACATTACAGATCTTTCCTGGGGCAGGGTTAATCATCCTGAGGAAATCGTCGAGCTTGATCAGAAATTAAATGTGGTTATCCTTGACTTTGATGATGATAAAAAGCGGATTGCCTTGGGTCTAAAGCAATTGACCTCACATCCATGGGATTCATTGGATGAGAATCTAAACGTTGGAGATAAAGTTAAGGGTAAGGTTGTAGTAATGGCCGATTATGGAGCATTTGTGGAGATTGCCCCTGGTGTTGAGGGACTTATCCACGTTTCCGAAATGTCATGGTCCCAGCACCTGAGAAGTGCACAGGAATTCCTTAACGTAGGAGATGAAGTTGAGGCTGTTATTTTAACTCTTGACAGGGATGAAAGGAAAATGTCATTGGGTATGAAGCAACTTCGCGAAGACCCATGGGGGAAAATCGAAGAGAAATATGCAGTTGGTACCCGTCATTCCGCAAAAGTCAGAAATTTCACCAATTTTGGTGTCTTTGTCGAGATTGAAGAAGGTGTGGACGGTTTAATCCATATTTCTGATCTTTCCTGGACCAAAAAAATCAAGCACCCTGCAGAGTTTACCAACGTCGGAGATGAAATTGAAGTGGCCGTCCTGGAAATTGATAAGGATAACCGAAGACTGAGTCTTGGACACAAGCAACTCGAAGAGAATCCATGGGATGTATTTGAAACTATTTTCGAAGTAGGATCTGTTCATGAAGGAACCATTATCGAGCTCTCAGAAAAAGGCGCTGTGGTTGCACTTCCATATGGAGTAGAAGGATTTGCCACCCCAAAACATCTAGTAAGGGAGGATGGTACACAGCCCAAGTCAGATGAGAAGATGGATTTCAAAGTGATCGAATTCTCAAAATCAGCAAAGAAGATAATCGTTTCTCACAGCAGAATCTTTGAAGATGAGCAGCGCTCCAAAGAGGAAGGTGAAAAGAAAACCGCCGAAACAAATCAGAAACGTGCACAAAAGAAAATCAGACAGAATATTGAAAAAACAACTTTAGGTGATATCACTGATTTAGCGGCACTTAAGTCTGAGTTGGAAGAGAATGAAAAGAAAAATGCTGAAAAAAACGAGGAAAATGACTAATTTAGCTTAAAATAAAAATTTTCAGCAATGGAATTCAAGATTGACAAATTCGATAATCATACTTTGATTAAAGTATTGGAAGAAAAGTTGGATACACATATTGCACCCACTCTCAAATCGGAACTGGTTCTGGTTTCCGGCAATGGTGAAAAGAATATTATTCTTGATCTGAGCAATTGCCGTTATTGCGATTCTTCCGGTCTCAGCGCAATTCTGGTTGCCAACAGGCTTTGCAAAAACGCAAATGGCACCTTTGTTCTCACAGGATTAAACGATGCTGTTGAAAGACTCATCACCATTTCACAACTTGATACGGTACTTAATATTACGGATTCGCTGGAAGAAGCGAGCGCAATGATTGAGAATGCTGAAAGTAAATCTTAGGCTATAGAGTGAATTTTTCTCTTACAATATTGGGCAGCAGTTCGGCTGTGCCCACTTCAAGAAGATTTCCTACCGCTCATTTGCTCAACGTAAATGAGCGGTTTTTTTTAATTGACTGTGGGGAGGGGACCCAAATACAATTCCGGAACCTTCGACTTGGATTTGGAAAGCTGAATCAAATTTTCATAAGCCATATGCATGGAGATCATGTTTTCGGGCTTTACGGGTTACTATCCACCCTGCAACTGTTAGGAAGGAAAAATGAGCTTCAGATTTTTGGACCTCCGGCTCTAGGAGAGTATCTTGATTACTTTAGAAGGAACTTTTCTCTGCAATGCGGATATGAAATACAATTCACTGCCCTGGGCACCCGGGGGTTAAAAATGATATTTGATGATGAAAGAGTAGAAGTTTTCAGTTTTCCATTGAAGCACAGAATCGAAACTACCGGATTTCTTTTTCGGGAGAAAGCCGCAGATCTGAATTTCAAGAAAGAAGCGATGGATATTTATAAACCCTCCATTGAGGACATTCAAAAAATTAAAAAGGGAAAAGACCTTGTTCTTTTCAATGGCGAGATCATACCCAACCGGGATTTAACCCTCCCTCCCTGGAAAAGAAGATCCTATGCTTATTGTTCGGATACCGCTTTCAGCTCAAAAATAGCAGAATACGTAAAAAATGTTGATCTTTTGTACCATGAGGCAACTTTTGAGGACAAGGATGAAGAACTGGCCGGGCAGACCTTGCATTCGACTGCATCACAAGCTGCAGAAATTGCAAAAAGGGCAGGAGCGGGGCAATTATTGATCGGTCATTTTTCCAACCGATACAAATCGACCGAAAATCTTGAACAACAAGCCCGTGCAATATTTGAAAATACGGTGGCGGTTGAGGACGGAAATATATACAAGATCGAAAGAGAGAGAAAAACATTGAACAGGGAACAATCCGAATAAATAACAATTACTATTTTTATTGATTCATAGATAACAGTAAAATGGTTTTTCCACTCATCACAATAATTCAAGAAAACTAATACAACCGGATAGTAAGATGAAAGAAAAAATAATAATCCTTGATTTTGGTTCACAATATACTCAACTGATTGCCAGGAGAGTAAGGGAATTGAATGTTTATTGCGAAATTCATCCTTATAACCATATTCCTGCCATTGACCAAGGTATTAAAGGAATTATTCTGTCGGGGAGCCCCTATTCCGTAAGGGATGCGGATGCACCCGTTCCTAATCTGGACCCCCTTGTGGGTAAGCTACCCATCCTTGGCATCTGCTATGGGGCTCAATTTCTGGCACAAAAATACGGTGGTGAGGTAAGGCCATCCAATTCAAGAGAATATGGTAGGGCCAGACTTCATTTTGTGGATAATGACAATCCCTTGTTCAGGAATATTTCCTATCATACCCAGGTTTGGATGTCTCATGGTGATACGATCATGAGCCTCCCTCCGAACTTCAGGGTTATTTCCAGTACAGAAGATATTGAAGTAGGAGCTTTCAGGGTTGAGGGTGAGGATACATTCGGGTTACAATTTCATCCCGAAGTGTACCATACCACTGAGGGCTCCCTTATCCTTGGTAACTTTCTGGTCGATATATGTGGGTGCTCCCAGGATTGGACAGCGGAATCCTTCATTGAATCGACGGTTAAAGAGCTGAAAGACATAATTGGAAATGAAAGGGTGGTTATGGGTTTATCTGGTGGGGTGGATTCTTCGGTGGCAGCTACCCTGATCCATAAGGCTATTGGAGATAAACTTCATTGTATTTTCGTGGATAATGGTCTCCTTAGAAAGAATGAGTTTTCAGATGTACTTGAATCTTATCATGGACTGGGACTTAATGTTAAGGGGGTAAACGCTTCCGACACATTTCTGAATGAGTTGTCGGGGGTGTCTGATCCGGAAACCAAACGAAAAATCATTGGAAGGATCTTTATCGAAGTGTTTGATTCGGAAGCCCATAAGATACAAGATGTCAAATGGTTGGGACAGGGAACCATATATCCGGATGTAATTGAATCGGTTTCTGTGAATGGGCCTTCTGCCACCATAAAATCCCACCATAATGTTGGCGGCTTGCCGGAAACAATGAACCTAAGAGTGGTTGAACCCCTCCGACTTCTATTCAAGGATGAAGTAAGGAAAGTGGGAAGAAGTCTTGGCTTACCCGATTCACTCATTGGAAGGCACCCCTTCCCGGGACCTGGTCTCGCCATCAGGATTCTTGGCGATGTTAGCAGGGAAAAAATCCAAATACTTCAGGAGGCCGATCATATTTATATTGAGTCTTTGAAAAGATTCGGACTTTACAAAAAAGTCTGGCAGGCTGCAACCATTTTGTTACCTGTCCATTCTGTGGGTGTAATGGGGGATGAAAGAACCTATGAAAATGTTGTCAGCCTCAGGGCGGTGGTTTCTACGGATGGAATGACTGCCGACTGGTCCCATCTTCCCTATGAATTTTTGAGCAGAGTATCGAATGAAATCATTAATAAGGTAAGAGGTATCAACCGGGTGGTTTATGACATTAGTTCAAAGCCACCAGCAACCATAGAATGGGAATGATCAACAAATGAGGGTCGGACTTGTTAGTTGATTGGACTGAAATTTGCAGTGATAGTATGAACACAGGAAAATTGGAGATATCATCTATGAAGAGCATAAAAAGATTTAAAATACTGACATTAATCCTTGCATTGATCTCAGTAACGGTTAGCGCACAAATTACCGAACAGTCGTTGAAATTTGGCGAGGTCCTCGACAAGATCTCAAGGTTTTATGTTGATACGGTAAATGAAGAGAAGATTGTAAATGAGGTAATAAATAATATGCTTCATGAGCTTGATCCGCACTCAGCCTATCTAACCAGCGAACAGGTAAAAGCCTCCCAGGAACAGCTGGAGGGAGGCTTTGAAGGGATTGGTGTTGCATTCAATATACTTCAGGATACTATTTTTATTATTAATCCTATAGCCGGCGGACCCTCCGAAAGAGTGGGTATAAAACCCGGGGACAGGATCATAAAGATAGAAGGGGAGAATGTAGCAGGAGTAGGAATAAGCAACATAGACGTTCAGAAAAAACTTAAAGGTGAAAAGGGAACCAGAGTCAACGTATCCATTAAGCGTAAAGGGGCTAAAAAATTGCTTGATTTTACGATTACCCGTGATGAAATTCCCATATACAGTCTGGATGCCTCCTATATGATAGACAATGAAACCGGCTACATAAGACTAGCCCGTTTTTCAAGTACAACTATGCAGGAGTTTAACAAAGCTTTATTTGATCTGAAAGATCAGGGAATGAAAAACCTGGTTCTTGATCTTAGTGGCAATGGAGGGGGATACCTTCATGTAGCGGTTCAGTTGGCAGACCACTTTCTGGATGGCCGAAGGATGATTGTATATACTGAAGGAACCAATAATCCAAGGAGAAATTATTATTCAAGCAGCGGAGGTTTTTTCCATGATGGCCAATTGGTTGTCATGATAGATGAGACCTCGGCCTCGGCTTCCGAAATTGTCGCTGGTGCGGTTCAGGACTGGGACAGAGCGGTTATTGTAGGAAGAAGGTCTTTTGGAAAAGGACTGGTTCAGGGTCGGTTTGACCTTCGGGATGGCTCTGAGCTTAGATTAACGGTAGCCAAGTATTATACTCCTTCGGGCCGTTTAATTCAGAAGCCTTATGATGAAGGATTTGATGCCTACTCGCGGGATATTTTGGACCGCTTTAGTTCGGGTGAGCTAAGCGATCGTGACAAAATTGAGCTTCCCGACAGCCTCAAATATAAAACTCTTGTAAAAAACAGGGTTGTTTACGGAGGAGGAGGAATCATGCCCGATTATTTCGTTCCCTTGGATACTACCGAATATTCTGAATATTATCGCGAAATTATGAGTCAGGGAATTCTGAACCAGTTTATTATTCAATACGTGGATATTAACCGCAGGAATCTTCAGGCTAGCTATACTGATTTTGAGGTTTTCAGAGAAAATTTCAATACCGATGATGAGTTCATGAATGAACTAATCGCTTATGCGGAGGAGGAGGGTGTTGAATATGTTGAAGAAGACTTGAATATTAGCAAAAACCTGCTTTCTGTGCTTGCTAAGGCTTATATAGCGAGGGATTTATGGGATACAAGTGAGTTTTACAGAATTTACAACGGAAATGATCCAATATTCCGGAAGGCATTCGAGATAGCAAAAAGCACAAACCTCTACCAGGCAAAGCTGGAGGCATACACCGGAGATGAGTAATTTTTCTTTTACAGCCACAACTCTTGCGGGATTCGAAGATATCCTTGAGAAAGAAATTTCCGAAAATGGTGGGGAAGAAATTCGCAAGTACCGCAGGGCTGTATCTTTTAAGGGAGGAATCTCCCTGATGTATAAAATGAACCTGAACCTCAGAACTGCCATCAGGGTTCTTCGGAAATTAACGGTAATCAGGATTCATCAGGAAAGTGACTTTTACAAGGGGGTGTATTCCATCCCCTGGGAAAATTATTTTACCAACGACAAGAAAATTGCGGTTAAAGCAGCTGCGAATTCAAAGTTTTTTGATAATACACATTTTGTGGCTTTAAAAACGAAAGATGCGGTTGTAGACCGATTCAGGGATAAAACCGGAAGAAGGCCGGATGTGGATATCAATGAACCGGATATTGTGATCCATGTTCATATCCATAACCAAATGGCTGATATCTCGATCGATAGTTCAGGTGATCCATTATTCAAAAGGGGATATCGGGAGCAGGCAGTTTTGGCACCACTTAATGAGGTCCTGGCCGCAGGTATGATTATACTTTCAGGATGGAAAGGAGAAACTGATTTTATTGATCCTATGTGCGGTTCCGGTACCTTGTCGATAGAGGCTGCAATGATCGCAAAAGGAATTCCGCCAGGAATTCATCGTAAGGGCTTCTCTTTTCAAAACTGGATTGACTATGATGAGTCGCTTTTTCACAGAGTAGTTGATGGATTGATGGTGAGCAGGGAATTTTCACACAGGATCCGGACTTCGGATATTTCCGGAGAAGCTGTTTCCATAAGTAAAAAGAATGTGGCAAAGGCTTTACTGGACGACATTATTGACGTGCAAAAAATTGACTTTTTCGACACAGTCCCTGTTTCGCCCAGGGGAATGGTTGTGATGAACCCTCCCTATGGCGAGAGATTGAAAGAGAATGAATTAGCTGATTTATATCCCAGGATAGGTGACCATCTTAAGTCCAATTATAAGGGATACCAGGCCTGGATATTGACAACGAACGAAAAGGCTGCAATGGGTATTGGCCTGCACCCTGATAAAAAAATACAACTATTTAATGGAAAATTACCCTGTAAATACTTGAAATTTGATATATTTGAAGGCAAGCGAAAGGATTATCTGAGTGAGAATTGATAACCTTTTGAATATTCCTTCGTAGTAAGGAAAGAGCTTGAAAAACAGCGGTACTTTTGATCATTTTGGAATTGAATAAACCGGTGTGCAACCTTTCAGGAATGAATCAGGTCTTTTTAATGACAAATAAGAGATTGACAGGAAAACGGGAATGGAAATCGGTTTTTTCTTATATTTGTTGTGTCAACATTAATTGCGTACTTTAGTATGTAATCTAAAGAAGTTAAGCCTAAATGAGCTTTGATCTAATTGAGTATTACGAAAACCTAAACACCGGTGATATCCTGTTGTCCCATAAGGGGGGTATTACCAGTGACCTTATCAGTAATGTTCTGGAGGAAGTTGAAGCCAAGATGGATGAACTGAATGAGACATCCAAGATCCGTAAAAAAGTTTACAACGTTCTTGTGGAAAGTCTTCAGAATCTTTATCATCATATTGAAGCACTTCCTGCCGAACTCAAAGATAAGTATGATCCCAAGTTTGGAATACTCGTGGTTAAAAGGCTGGATAACAATACTTACAAGATTACAACCGGAAACTTTCTTACTGCCGGTAAAATAAAACTGCTAAAAGACAAGATTGAAAAGATTAATTCCCTATCCAAAGATGAACTTAAGGATATGTATAAATTCATTCTTAACCACCAAAAACTTAGTGCCAAGGGTGGCGGCGGATTAGGGTTGGTTGATATTGCCAGAAAAACCGGAAATAAGCTCGAGTATAAATTTGAAAACTATAATAACGACTATTACTTCTTTAACCTTGATGTAATAGTTTCCTAAAACAACGCTTAACTTTTGCAATATGGAACCTATAAAGATTGAAGGAACAGCGAAGACACCTACAGTGAATTTTGACGCTGAATCAGGGGTACTGGAAATAAAAGGCAGGTCCATCCCTGAGAATTCAATTGAGTTTTACAAACCCATGGTAGATTGGTTGGATGAATACGCGAAAGCTTCCAAATCTGAAACCACCGTTAATGTTCAACTTGAGTATTTCAATACAAGTTCGTCAAAATGTATCCTGGATGTATTTAAGAAACTTGAATCCATTAATAAGGGTGATAATAAGGTTATGATAAACTGGTATTACGAAGAGGATGATGAAGATATGCTGGAAGCGGGAGAAGATTACGAATCCATTATCAGGGTTCCGTTTAAAATGATTGAAATAGTAGAGTAAAAAAGATATTTTTTCAGGAATCAGGGTATCCCCAAAAGGGATACCTTTTTTATTTCTTATTCAGTTTCAGATTTTCGAAGAAATCAAGCACCTTTTTCAGCAGCCTGTAATAAAGTGCAATAAATAGCAAGCCACTGAAAACCCAGATCATAATTACATTAACCCAGATGGTATCCATAAAACCTCCGAACAAAGGCTTTCTGGGTGCATAGAAATGGGCTTTTATAAAGCGGTTCATCGGATAAAGGTATATGGGATCCTTTTTCTGTATTAGTTCTCCGTTGTATTCAACAATCCTTTGAAACTCATTTTTATTCGTTACAAATTCTTCCAGACTTTCATTATGATGAAGCCGCTTGAGTTCTTCAATATATTCCTGGTTTTCGCTCCTTTTTTGAGTATTGATTTTCTCATAAACGTATTTATATAACCGGGAATAAAAGAATTTTTTATTTTGTAAATAACCAATAAGATCCTGAATAATGGAAGGAGATACCAATTCCAGGCTTAGGAGCTCAGATTGCTCAAATTGATCCTGTGGGATATTATTCTGTTCAGAACCCAGCAACACCCTGTATTCATATTCTTTTTCCAGTTCGGTGCGAATCAAAGAAAGGTTGTACTTAATATTTTCGATCGCATCCGGATCATATAGGTTTTTCTCAATAAAACGAGCTTTATTTATCAACTCGGTAAGAAGAAAATTTTCTTTGAAACTGGCGTTTCTCATTAACTTCTCTTTGCTATAATAGCGTTTTTGATAATCATTTTCGATGTACTGATAGGTCGCCAATGCTTCATAAGCCCATCTTGCCGTCATTATTTCCCCATAGAAAGGAATGGATTTGGGGCTTGAAATAATCGGATTAAGTTTTTCATACTTTACCATAACCCCCGACAAGATGATTTGGGGGATTACCAGAAAAGGTATGAGTATGTATATGGTAACTACAGTTTTAAAACTGTCAGATATTAATAAACCCATAATATTGGAACTGGCCCAGGCACTAAAAAGTACCAGCCAGTATATGAAAAACATGCCTTTGATTTCCATGATCAGATTTCCCACAAGAACAAAGGCAAAGGCCTGAATGGCCGACAAAATGAATTGAACGGATACTTTTGAGGTAAGATATCCGGACCAGCTTAGATGGAGGAATGCTTCTCTTTTCAAAATTTTCCTGTCCTTGATAATCTCCTCCGCACTTACGGTAAGCCCCATAAAAATTGCAACTATCACCGACATGAAGAGATAAACTGGCAGATTGTCGTTCCCGTAGAGAGTATAGCCAAACTTATTTCCCACATCTACATTAAAATACTTTATGATGGTTGCCAGAAGAAAGGCCAGCAGAGGCGCCTCAAGAAAATTGATTACAAGATATTGGGTATCACTTAATTTTTTAAGAACATCCCTTTTTGCAAATACCAGGAATTGCTTTAGTTTACCTGGGATCTTAAAGGATACTTCCGGCAATTCATCTTTTCCTGCCCCGGAATCATTCCCGTTTTCCTCCTGTGCCTTTTTCTCCAGAAATAATTCGTTCCATTCTTCAGGAGAAATTTTACGGGTATCCGTTGGCTTTCCGTATTCATCAATCACAGATGCTTCTACGATATTGAAAATCTGCTCGGGGTTAACGTTCCCACAAACATGACACTCACTCTCGTTCCAGTTTGCGTGATGAATTCTTTCCTTAAAATAAATAATAGATTCCACCGGATTCCCATTGTAGATCAGGTATCCTCCCTGATCCAGAATAAGCAGCTGATCGAACATCTTGAAAATATCGGAAGAGGGCTGATGAATTACAACAAACACCAGTTTTCCTTTGAGTGATAATTCTTTTAACAGGTCGAGGATATTTTCGGAATCACGACTAGAAAGCCCGGAAGTAGGCTCATCCAGGAACAATACCGCTGGTTCTCTGATAAGCTCAAGAGCAATATTCAATCTTTTTCTTTGTCCCCCGCTAATCTTTTTATTAAGTGGTGAACCTACCTGAATATCCCGTATCTCATAGAGTCCCAGGTTCTTGAGAACCTTCACAACCGCATCGGTAATTTCAGTTCTGCTGTAATTGTCAAAACAAAGCCTGGCGTTAAAATACAGGTTCTGAAAAACGGTGAGTTCTTCGATTAGGAGATCATCCTGAGAAACATGGCCAATGAGACCTTCAACTTCTTCTTTCTCTTCATGAATATCCAGTCCGTTAATTCTTATTTTTCCCGACGTAGGCTTGTTGGATCCGTTCAAAACGTTTAGCAAGGTGGATTTTCCCGAACCGCTTGCGCCCATAATTCCTACCAGCTTACCTGAATGTTCCGTGAAATTCATTTTTTGAAGACCGGTCTTCCCACCGGGAAACCGATATTCAACATCGACAGCCTCAAAAAGAATGCGTGAATTTATGGTATCTTCCGCGAACCTGCTAACAACATCGCTGTAATAGAGTGGATTGATTTGTTGGTTGCGGATGGAAGATCCGGTAGTATAGGCATAACACTTATCCCGTGCCATTAACTGACCATTCAGCAGTAATTCATTGATTCCCATGTATCTGACAAAATACATATTGGTCGAGACTACATGAAGTATTCGGATATGTCCTTGAAGAAATTCAACCTGCATGTGTTTCGTCCGTTGCAGTTTACCACCTGGTTTTTTTTGGCCGTCTGCAATCAGAATGGAATATGAATCAGGTATCTCAGATTCGGGCAGAAGTACGAAATCGCGTATCAGGGTATATTCCGAAACAGATATATTGAAGGTTTCTGCAACGGTATTAAGGAATTCCATTTCCTGGGTCGAGATTTCATCGTTATCGGATTTAACGAATTCCAATAATTGGATCAGAACAATAATTTTTTGCGGCTGAGCAAGTTCCTCGTTAATTTCTGTGCAGATGCGTAAAACTCGTACACTTGTCGCCGAAATCCTCCTTCGTCTTGAATCTTTGTCTTTTTGCTTTTGCTGATGAATGCTATAATAATGATCGAAAATACGCAGGTAAACATTAACTCTTTCCTGATTCAGCTGCCTTCTGAGAAATGAACTTACAACCGTCCTGCGGTCCTCGGTATTACTCTCAGGCCGTGCAATTATGGCAAATAACTGCATCAACGCGGTAAGGATCTGTTCACTCATTTTATTTTCCCTGCAGGGTTTAGCTATGGCTTAATACTCTATACTCAATTATAGAATAAATGTTACCTTATTTACAGATCCAAGCATTGATTTTTGGTTTTCAGGAAAGAAATAGGAATTCACCCTTGGCTTTTCCATAAATAAATATAGAGAAAGATCAGGGGGATCAGGATTCCGGCAACGGTTAGTATACCACCCCTTCTGGTGATGGAATGTTTACCATTAATGATAAATAGACCGGTAATCCCTAAAAGTCCGAGTGCGACTGCGTAAATATCAGAAAACCAAGTCCATAACTTTTTTGGTTTATTATAGTGAAGGAAATTGAACTCGGTAAGAACGGGTCTTTTTCTTATCGTAATTATTTTTCCGAAGCCTGATGCAGGATCAAAACTAATATGGCCATTTTTCAGGTAGATCATCAGATTGTTATCATTCTGGAAGAAATGATTCTTATAATCCTCACTGCTAATCTGTAGGTCGATAAGCATGGTTTTCAGAAATTCCGGGCTTAAATCTTCTTTTAAGACCTTCCGGTACTGAAAATCCTCAGACCGGGTTACGATGGAGGCATCTCCTCCAGGCTGCCGGTGATTAAGCACAATACCCGAAACTGCATAAATCAGAGTCATCCCAAAGAAGAAATATCCCAGATCCCGGTGGATCCTCCGATTATATATTCTCCACTTCATAAAGATATTGAATAATAAAGCCCGGAATGATGAGGTTCCGGGCCTTGAAAAAATATCTGAGCCGGTTTAGTTATTCTTAAAGGTAGACGCAACCACATAAACTTCCTTATTTCTTCCTTCCGCATTTTCGTGGCCTTCAGCATCCTCACCATGGTGTTCTTTTTCTTCTTCCAGTGATTGTGCAATAAATTCCTCATCCATTTCCTTGACTACTCCGGTAAACAAAACCGTATTACCTTCCATGTCGAGCTGAAATTCAGGTACTTCCTCGCTGGTATTTATTCGTAGGTTTATTCCTTCCTCTTCTCCGGCGATAAAGAGTTTCTGTCCGCCATGTTTGCAAACATGAGTTACAAGGCCTGTTACGGTAACTTTGTTCTCAATATATTTTTCAGGGTTCGCAAGCAGTTCATCAACGGTAATTACTAAATCGGTGGATTTGGTTTCTTTTTCTTTTCCTGTGCTTGTGCAGGAAGCAATGAGTCCGATAAGAAAAGCTAAAAAAAGTATTCTTCTCATTTTTTCAGGTTTTGGTTTCCTCAAAAATAGCAAAACCCGCGAAAACAAAAACCATTTTTTTAAGAATTGTGCTGCAGATATAAAGGATCTTAAATATAGCTTTCAAGTTTGAATTGTGCTGTCTTTCTCTCACCATTCCTCATATAGCTAATGGTAATTTTTAATCCGGGTTTGTATTGTAATATGTGATATATATCATTAAGGGTATATTTTTCTGCTTTTACATTATTGATCATCTCGATAATATCGCCCTTTTTTAATCCGGCTCTTTCAGCAGGTGAATCCTTACGGACGCTTTCAACCTGATATGCGGGTATTTCGGGGAAAGGAGCTATGATTTTAAGTCCACTGAGATTCTGAGCAAAAGCTTCTTTAAAATATCCATTGGGTTTTAATGCGATCTGCTCATTATTATAATCAAAAATAATATTGAATCGCTTCAATACTTCTGACCCCATACTTCCGTTTCTGTATTCCATACCCATTGCGTGGCTGACGGAAGATTCTTCCGGAAATGAAACAATAGGATTTTCAATCTCGAATCCAAGAATGTTCATGTTATTCATCCTTCCGATTTTACCGTAAACATCTCCGTTCAACCCGGTACCCAGAAACATGTGTCTCGTTTCATCGGGTAAGGGAATATTGGTTGATTTTCGATCAATCCACATGGAATGACTTGCCCCGGTATCAAGAAGTAGAGTCACAATGTGCTTTTCTCCATTTTCGTCGGTGAGACTAATTTGGAGATATGGCTTTTTATCGATTACCTTCATTTCTGTGGTCTCAAAATTCCTGTGTCTCCATTTATATCGAAAAGCTTCTGGTCGTATGAAGCTGATACGTTTTCTGCTGTAATTGATCTCCACCACAAAGTCCTTAAAAACCGAATATCCCAGGATACCATGAATTCTTTTCCCCATTCTTGATGAAAGTTTAAATACATTATCCTTAATCAGGTATATGTCCTGATTTCTTCCTTCGATCCCCGCTACTTGTATCACATTTCCATAAGTGTGGTAGGCACTAAGAGGCTGGCCCTCTCCAAGTCCTTTCAGTTCAATCTCTCTGGCCACCTTGAGTTCTACCTTTTCTTCATTTCCCAAGTCAGTGATCATTGTGGTAGAGAGGCCAGTATCAAGAATAAAGCGTAAGGTGTCTGAATTATTGATGGTTACAGGAATGATTATGAGGTTGTTGATCAGTTCGAATGAGACTGTGGAGATATCCTTTCTTTCGTTTACAAAATATAACCTTTTCAGGGGGTTCTCATATTGGCCGTAACCTCCTGCATATATAAACAGTAGCAGAGTGATAATTATGTTTTTGTTCCTGGTCATTTTTAGTCCATTAACTCTGCAACTGTAGATCCCTCAAATACGATACCGTAAATATACGAATCCTATCGATTTAACATATCCGCAGGTGACATTATGTCAGAATATAGAAAGTTTTAAAGAATGGCAATGGTTTTGAAAGTAAAAAGTAAAGTTTTTTGGAGGTAAAAGAAATGAATTTTGATAAGTTAACGGTTAATTCTCAGTCAGTTTTAAATCAGGCATTTTCCATTGCGGCCGGTTATGAACATCAGGCAGTGGAAACCGGGCATCTGTTAAAGGCAATTCTGGAAAACGAGGAAGAGATCACCTCTTTTATTTTTGGCAAATTTGGGATTGGGTTATCTGCTATAAGTCAGGTTCTTGACCGGGTGGTTTTATCTTATCCCAAAGTTTCGGGAGGGGATAATTACCTTTCAAATGCCTCAGCCAGGGCCTTGCAGAAAGCAGAACTTGCTGCCAAGGAAATGGGTGATCAGTTTGTATCAGTAGAACATTTGTTTTTAGGGATACTTCAAGCCGGGGATACAAGCAGTCAGATTCTCAAGGATAACGGGATTACAGAAAAAGAGCTCAAGTTGGTAATCAAGGATCTGCGTAAGGGTAGTAAAGTCGATTCCCAAAGTGCAGAGCAATCCTATAATTCCCTTAACCGTTATGCTACAGACCTCAACGAAATGGTACAAAAAGGGAAACTGGATCCGGTAATTGGTAGAGATGAGGAGATCCGACGTATTTTACAGATCCTTTCCCGGAGAACTAAAAATAATCCTATCCTGATTGGTGAACCGGGCGTGGGGAAAACCGCCATAGCCGAGGGGCTTGCACAGCGCATAGTGGATGGGGATGTACCGGAGAATCTCAAAGAAAAAAAGGTTTATTCCCTTGATATGGGAGCTCTGGTTGCGGGAGCAAAATACAAAGGAGAATTTGAAGAAAGGTTGAAAGCAGTTATTAAGGAAGTTGTTGGGAAAGAAGGGCAGGTAATTTTGTTTATTGATGAGATACACACCCTTGTTGGGGCCGGTAAGAGTGAAGGAGCCATGGATGCTGCCAACATTTTAAAGCCTGCCCTTGCAAGAGGTGAATTAAGGGCAATAGGGGCAACCACCCTAAATGAGTATCAGAAATTTTTTGAAAAAGACAAGGCCCTCGAAAGGAGGTTTCAGATTGTATTGGTGGATGAACCTGACTCAGCCAGTGCCATATCCATACTCAGAGGACTGAAGGAAAGATACGAAACCCATCACAGGGTGAGGATAAAGGATGAGGCTATCATTGCAGCAGTTGAGCTCTCGAGAAGATATATCACCGAACGTTTCCTTCCTGATAAAGCCATTGATTTGATTGATGAAGCCTCTGCAAGGTTGAGACTGGAAATGAATTCCGTTCCTGAGGAAATTGACGAAATCGAACGAAGGATCAAGCAACTGGAAATTGAAAAGGAGGCTTTAAAGAGAGAAGGGAATAATCCTCGGATTGAACAAATCCAGAAGGATATCGCTAATTCGTCCGATAAAAGGAATAAACTCCGGGCCAAATGGGAAAAAGAGAAAGGGGTTATCGAGGAGATCCAGAAAGAAAAGACCAACATTGAAAACTATAAGACTGAAGCTGCGGAACAGGAAAGAAGGGGTGATTATGGTAAGGTTGCAGAAATACGCTATGGCAAAATAAAAGAATCGGAGGAAAGGATTTCGTCCCTGAACCTGGAACTTGCGGAAATGCAATCGGGATCAGCCCTGATCCGGGAGGAAATCGGGGAGGAGGATATCGCCGAAGTTGTTTCCCGTTGGACGGGTATTCCGGTGAGCAAAATGTTGCAAAGCGAAAGAGAAAAGTTATTGCACCTTGAAGACGAATTGCATCACAGGGTAGTGGGGCAGGAGGAAGCAATTGAAGCGGTGGCCGATGCTGTTCGACGCAGCCGGGCAGGTATGCAGGATGAAAAGCGACCCATTGGATCCTTTATTTTTCTAGGTACCACCGGGGTTGGGAAAACTGAGCTTGCAAGGGCACTTGCTGAATTTCTGTTCAATGATGAAAGCCTAATGACCCGGATCGATATGTCGGAGTACCAGGAGAGGCATTCGGTTTCGAGGTTGATAGGAGCCCCTCCTGGCTATATCGGTTATGATGAAGGAGGACAACTGACCGAATCAGTTCGCAGAAAGCCTTATTCGGTTGTATTGCTGGATGAGATCGAAAAGGCACATCCGGATGTATTTAATATACTTCTTCAGGTTTTGGATGAGGGAAGATTGACAGACAACAAGGGGAGGACGGTTAATTTCAGGAATACCATTATTATTATGACATCCAATATAGGTTCCTCCCTGATCTCCGAGGATGGAGCGTATACTGTTCCCAATGAAACTGAAGCCTTTGAAACAGTGAGGTTAAAAGTTTTTGAATTGCTTAAAAAGACCATACGACCTGAATTTTTAAACAGGATTGATGATATTATCATGTTTCGCCCCCTTACCAAAGATCAAATCCGAGAAATTGTGGAATTGCAATTTGATAAGGTCCGGCAATTACTCTCAAAAAACCGCATTGATCTGAGGATTAAGGATGAAGCCCTCGACTGGTTGGCTGAAAGGGGGTATGACCCTCAGTTTGGTGCGAGACCTGTTAAAAGAGTGATTCAAAAGTATTTAGTGAACGATCTGTCAAAGAAGATTCTGTCGAACGTCATTGACTCCGGGAAGCCTGTAATTGTGGAGGTTAAGGGAGATTCACTCGAATTCAGGAACTAAAAGCTGACTATCGGGTGCTTTCAATGGCATCGTCCAGCTCCTGGTATAGTTCGAAAATATTATGGAGCTGAAGCAATTTAAACAGTTCCATTACATTGCCGGAAATGTTGGCAATCTTAAGGTTGCACTGGTTCTCACCGGCATGTTTCATTATGGAGAGAAATGCACCGAAACCACTGCTGTCAACAAAATCGATCCCACCCAGGTCAATGATCATCGTTTTTCCGGGTGCAGTTATTCTGGCTTTCAGCTCTTTTTTCAGATTTTCTGATATTAAGGTATTTATCCTGTCTAATTCGGGGAAGGATACAATAATCAGGTCGTTTTTTAGGGTAGTTTTGAACATTCTTATCTATTTACAGAGTGATTCCTTAAATCCTTTGAGCTCAATGATGGCTTCCTTTGTTTCCTTTTGGAATAGATCAAGATAAGAAGGGTAAGTCTCCGGTTTTTCATTGTCCTTGGTTAAAAGTTCCAGTTCTTTTAATTTAGCGGAGAGTTTATTCATTCCCATGATGGCAACGGAGGATTTGGCCTTATGAGCTACCTTACCCAAGGTTTCGTAGTCTTTTTGTTCTAGGTTTTTTTTCATGTCCAGGAAGAGATCATCAACCTGATCTGTAAAAATATCAATCATTTCAGACATCAGTTCCGGATTGTCACCACTCATGGTTCTCAGATAGTTCATATCAGTTCTCATCTGCTGGCATTTTTTTCCTTCTTACAAATATATACAAAATGATGGTAGTATCTTTTTAAAAAGTCGACAGCCTTTGTTAATCTGAGTCCTCTTGATCCTGATGATATTGTGTGATTCGGGGGATCACTTTTAGCAAACCTGCCTATTATGTTAATTAAAATTGATGTATTTACTTTACAAATTGTCAGAAAAGTCTTTTTTTTACCAAAATAACCTTATGGTTCGATCTGTCGTATAGTTATGAAACTCACAAACCGGCCGGAAATGAAGAAACTTTTATTCCTTTCAGTCTTACTCCTGTCTGGCACAAATCTGTTGCACTCACAGCTACCGGGTAAAAATCAGAAAGAAGCCAAAAAAGCCTACAATAATGCTATTGAATATATTCAAAGTGGAAACCTTGATCCGGCTATAAGTTACCTGGAGCTTGCCCTGGAACTGGATCCGGAATTTCACCAGGCAAGACTTATGATGGGGAAAGTATATACCGAAGCGGGTGAAACCAACCTTGCCCTGGAGAACTTTATTATTCTAAATCAAGTGGTACCAGAAATGGGTGAAGCATGGTTTTTTACTGCCTATCTGAAATTTCCTGGGGATTCTGCTATCGATTTCAGGTCCTATTTTGAAAAGGCCATAAATAATGGGTTTAGAAAGTATGAGGTTTATTATTACCGTGGACTATTGAATATGACTGAGGAGAACTATACCTCGGCAATAACCGATTTTACAGAATCCATAAGACTTAAGGAGGATTTTTCAAAGGCTTATCATGAGCGGGCTTCCGCTAAGAGGCTGCTCGGAGATATGCAGGGTGCCCTTCAGGATTACCGCTTGGCTACCAATTATAAACATGATTTTCCATTGGCATTCAATAACATGGCCAGTGTAAAAATTGTTTTGGGAGATTTTGATGGTGCAATTGAGGACTACACCGTGGCCATTAATCTGGATGAAGAATTCGAACTGGCTTATAATAACAGAGGGACCGTTTATTTTTATCTGGGAGAGACAGAACTTGCCATGGAGGATTTTGAAACGGCCCTATCTCTTTACGAAAATTATCCGGAAGCCCTTAATAATAAGGCCGGATTAATGGCCTTCGAGGCAAGAATCGATGAGTCACTCGATCTTTATGACGGAATTCTGGAAAAAGATGAGGATTTTGGAAGAGCATTCCTTAACCGTGGATTGGTAAGAGAATTGAACGGAGACCTTAAGGGTGCCTGTGAGGATTGGACCAGGGCCCTGGAGTTGGGAGTCGAAAAGGCTGCCGACTACCTGAAAGAATGTAATTGAAACCTGAACAGATTAATTTACCGCATATGAAAGTCCGTCTGATTGTTAGTATCGTCTTAGCCCTGTTTTTATCTATGCAGGCTTATTCCCAGAGCAGGAACCGTGATTACAAGATCAAGGTCAAAAAATCGGAATTTAATACAGGACAGGAGGAAGGATTAAATGAGGCATGGTCCAGCCTGAAAAACGGTCTGAAATATTACGAAGCCGGCATAGGAACCTACGCTCTCGCAAGAGACCATTTCTTGTTTGCCCATCAATATAATAGTGAATATGATCCGCTAAACTATTTAATAGGTTTCTGTTACCTTTACACGGATGATAAATACCAGGCCATAGATTTTCTACGGAAATCTTACGACAGTTCTCCGGATATACATCCCGATATTCATTTACACCTGGGAACTGCCTACCATCAAATTCTTGAATTTGAAAGAGCTAGAAACCATTATATTCAATACAGGGACTTGCTTGTAAATGCAGGAAGAGTAAATGATGTTATGGAAATTGACAAGAAGATTATTGAATGCAACAATGGGGAGAGACTTGTCTCCGATCCGGTCAGGATTATACTAAGCAACGCCGGAGATTCCGTCAACTCCGTTCATGATGATTACTTTCCTGTTTTCGATTTATCCCAGGATACCCTTTATTTTACAAGCAGACGGCCTCTGAACGATAAATCAAAAAGGAATCCTTATGACAATAAGTATTATGAGAATATCTATAAAGTATATTCGTCCGGAGATAATGAATGGGAAAATCTGATGCCTCTGAATAAAAAGTTTAACAGGAAAAGCAACGATGCATTGGTAGGGATATCTCCTGATAATACCGAGTTATATTTATACAGAGGATCAAAAAACGGAGGAGATATCTATGTTGCAAAATGGGATATTGAAAAAAGCAAATGGAAAGGCCCTCGTCCTATTTCAGGGAAGTTGAGAAGCAAACAGGCTGAAGGGTCGGTTCACCTTACCATAACCGGGGATACAATCTATTTTATTTCGGCCAATAAGGAAACCACGAATGGTGGAAAAGATATCTATTATTCTATAAAAAATGAGAAGGGGAAGTGGACCCAACCTGTTAATCTGGGGGGACTGGTAAATTCATCCTATGATGAGGAAGGCATTTATCTTACTCCTGCTGGTGATGAAATGTTTTTTTCCTCTAAAGGGCATACAAGCATGGGGGGGTTTGACATATTTTACAGTTATTTACGTGATGATGGAACCTGGTCTGATCCTGAGAATCTGGGTTATCCACTTAATTCACCGGATGACGAACTTTTCTTTACCATGACTGTAGCCGGTAAATATGCCTACTACAGCACTATCCGGGAGCATGGAGTAGGGGCCAAGGATATTTACAGGATCACTTTCCTGGGTGCAGAAAAGGAAATAATGATGTCCACCGATGATGACCTGATCGCGGGTTTGCCCGATACTGTTAAAACGGGTTTTTTCAGAATGCCTGAACTCCTTGCCATTGATTCCTTATATTATTTGACAGGTAAAGTCCTGGATAGCCAGACTCTAAAGCCTGTGTTTGCAAAGCTGGAAGTTATCGATCCGGACAGGTCTGAAGTGGTAGCGACTGCAATTACGAGCGATACGGGTAGTTTTGTCCTTAAAATGGCGGAAGCCAAGAATTACGGAATCGAAGTCGTAGCCAAAGATTACCTTTTCTTCCTGGATGCGGTGGATATGTCTGAGGCAATAATCGGAGAACCGGAATACAGGGATTTTCTGTTAGACCGAATAGAAGTAGGGACAAAGGTGGTTCTGGAGAATATTTATTTCGAAACCGGAAAAGCAGCCCTGAAACCCGAATCATTTGAACAGCTAAACCAGGTTATCAAGCTACTACAAAGCAATGAAACCATTCGTCTTGAGATATCCGGTCACACCGATAACACTGGTTCCTTAAGGGTAAACACCCGGTTGTCGGAGGACAGGGCCAAGGCAGTGGTTGATTACCTTGTTGAAAAAGGAATTCAACAGGATCGTCTTGAGTGGAAAGGATATGCTTTTACTCAACCCATTGCCCCAAATGATACCGCAGAAGGAAGGGAGAAAAACCGAAGAGTTGAGTTTAAGGTAATTTCCAAATAAGGACTTAGGGATTTCCTTCGTATTTATGGTATAATTCCTTAATCTTCCTGGTTGAAATTCCTGAGTGTATTATCAGGGAATATTTTAATTCAATACCTTCATCCATAGGAACCGGGTATTTGACATTTCCCGGAAATACATGATTTTGCATACTTCCTGAGGATCTCAGGATCCAGCGGTCTTCCCTGACCGGATTTGAAGGATGACTCATTAGGACGATCCCCTGGGTACTACCGCTATCAGAGAATTTGCTTGTAATGTTGACCCAACCTTGCGAAGAAACGGGGGTGATTTCAGGAATAATCATCCCATTTTCCCCCTCAAAGGAAGCTTTGGAAGGAAGTTTCAACCTGGGTGAAAATCCTCCATAACCCTTGTTGTCTTCAGATCCACCGATATATAAACGATCCACCAGGGCGGTAATTCTTATTTTGAAATCAATCTGACGATAATCCTTTTGATCCTCTACCAGGATTATTTCTGTTTCATCCTTCATAAAGGGATTACTGCCGGAGTGAGCCGAATACCAAAAGCATTCGCTTTTTAATCCGGATTTACCTGCATCTCTGATCTCTTTAACTGAGGTAACTTCCCAAGAAACATCGTGGATCAGCCATCCGTCACCGAGCCTTGTATCCCCGTTCCACAACTGGGACCAAGTCCAAAATATACCCCGGTGATGTAGGTGATCTGAGGGAAAATCTTCAGTCAGAACCTCACCATCAAGTCCATATAAAGGATGAATATAATTGGTCCTGGGATACTTACCTTCCATAGAATTTGTGGCTGATTGGTATTTCAGGATTTGGTCACCCTCATATTTTAGCAGATAACCATCTTCTGTATTCTGAGAGAAAAGCAGGAATGAGAACACAAAATATACCGGAATAATCTGGACAAAACGTATCATGGTTATCGGATTTTACGAACTTTTGAGGATCAGACATTCACCAAAAATAATCAATCTATCCTATTATCCTATAAATCTCAATTAGATGGAGGCTGGTCCTCCCATACTGGCAATCATTTCCGCATGAGGATTTTCACAATAGGCCTTAAAGTTTTCCATGAATTTGCTGGCAAGTTGTATGGCGGCTTCATCCCAGGATTCCGGTTTTACCCAAAGGTTTCGAGGATTTAGTATTTCGGTTGGCACTCCTGTTACTTCCTCGGGTATCCTTAGCCTGAAGAAGGGAATCTCGCTGTAGGCAACTGTATCCAGTTGGTTAGTTAAAATAGCCTTTATGATATTTCGGGTATACCGGATTTCGATCCGGTTTCCGATTCCGGGAGGTCCACCGATCCATCCGGTATTAACCAGCCAGGAAGAGGCATTATGCTCAGCTATTTTCTGGCAAATAAGCCGGGAATAAACGGTAGGGTCAAGCATCAGGAAAGCAGCTCCAAAGCAAGCTGAGAAAGAAGGAACCGGCTCTTTTATTCCCAGTTCAGTTCCTGCAACTTTGGCAGTGTATCCACTAATGAAATGATATTCCATTTGCTCTGGTGTTAATCTGGAAACCGGTGGAAGCACCCCAAAGGCGTCGGCGGTTAAAAAAATGACATTTTTTGCATGACTACCCCGGGAAACGGGTTTTACAATGTTTTGGATGTGATATATTGGATAAGAAACACGGGTATTTTTGGTTTTTGAATCATCATGATAATCTATGATGCCGTCCTTATTTACCACTACATTCTCCAGCAGAGCATCTTCCCTTATAGCCCGATAAATATCCGGCTCCTTTGCAGGATCCAGGTCAATGGTTTTCGCATAACATCCTCCTTCAAGGTTGAATATACCCTCCTTGTCCCATCCGTGCTCATCATCACCGATCAACGCTCTTTCCGGATCTGCAGACAAGGTAGTTTTTCCGGTGCCGCTCAAACCAAAGAAAATAGCCGTATCCCCTTTTTTTCCAATGTTTGCAGAACAATGCATGGAGGCAATATCCTTGAGGGGTAGGTAGAAATTCATAATGGAAAAAACTCCTTTTTTCATTTCCCCACCATAGCATGTACCTCCAATACATAACATTTTTTCTTCCAGGTTAAAGGCCACATATACTTCCGAATTCAGCTTATGCTCCTTCCACCGGGGATTGTGGGTTCCGGAGGCGCAAAGAACCACGAAATCTGGTTGAAAGGAACCCAACTCGTCCACTGCGGGCCGGATGAACATATTTTTTATAAAATGGGCCTGCCAGGCGACATCAGTAATAAAACGTACCTTAAGTCTTGAATCCGGATTGGCCCCCGAATAGCAATCCATAAGGTATAAGTCCCTATTATTCAAGTATTTTAGAGTGATTCTTCTGAGGTCTTCCCATACTTGTGGAGTTATTGGTTTGTTGTCTGAGGACTTTCGTCCAGGTGTTTTCCACCAGATCTTGTCAGAAGAATCCGGATGATGGACTATATATTTGTCAGCCGGAGATCTTCCGGTAAACTTACCGGTATCCACTGAGAGTGCACCTGAAGATGTTTCGCAGACTCTTGCGAATTCAGGAGATTTTACCGAAAGTTCATGCTCACGCAAGGTTTTATAATCCGGATTATGGTATAACTTACCGTATTTCAAGATCCCGTGAAGGGACAAGTCCGGACCCTTATTTTCTTTAATCGTTAAGTTTGACATAACCTCTCGCTTTAAACTAATCAGGAAATATCTGGGATTAGGATTTAAAGTTAGGATTAAAAGGAATTGAAGAGGATAAGGCTGTCATTAAACATACTCATGATTCGTGTAAATAGCTGATAAACAATTTCTAATATCAATTATGTTTAAAAGAATACAAAAAAAAGAGGCTACCTATTGGCAGCCTCCCTAATGAGATTAGTCTGTATGATTATTTACCTTTAATCGCAGCTTGTGCAGCAGCAAGTCTGGCGATGGGCACACGATAAGGTGAACAACTTACATAATTCATTCCAACTTTGTGACAGAATTCAACGGAGCTGGGTTCGCCACCATGTTCTCCACAGATACCTACTTTAAGGTCTTTTCTGGAGCTTCTGCCTCTGTCTGTTCCAGCCTGTACGAGTTGTCCCACACCTTCCTGATCGAGTACCTGGAATGGATCTACTTTTAGAATTCCTTTCTCTATATAAACCGGTAGGAATTTACCTGCGTCATCCCTGGAGTATCCGAAGGTCATCTGAGTAAGGTCATTGGTTCCGAAGGAGAAGAATTCTGCTTTTTCAGCAATCTTATCTGCAGTTAATGCAGCCCTTGGGATTTCGATCATGGTTCCGACAAGGTAATCAACCTTTGTGCCTTTTTCTTCGAAGACTTTTTCTGCAGTTGATCTCACGATCCCTTCCTGCATCTCAAATTCTTCTACCGTACCAATTAGAGGGATCATAATTTCAGGAAGAACTTCAATGCCTTTGGCTTTTAGATTAAGCGCTGCCTCAATGATTGCTCTGGCCTGCATTTCGGTAATTTCTGGATAGGTATTTCCTAGTCGGCAACCGCGATGGCCCAGCATGGGATTGAATTCGGCGAGATCTTCTACTTTGGCTTTTACTTCTTCTACACTGATCCCCATTTCTTTAGCCATTTCTTCCTGGTTTTCGGGCTCATGAGGAACGAATTCGTGCAAAGGTGGATCAAGCAGGCGGATAGTTACTGCATAGCCCTGCATTGCTTCCAGAATTCCTTCAAAATCTTCTCTCTGTATCGGGAGAAGCTTCTCAAGGGCTTTTCTTCTACCGGCTTCATCGGAAGCAAGGATCATTTCACGCATGGCTTTAATCCTGTCCCCTTCGAAGAACATGTGTTCGGTACGGCAGAGTCCGATACCCTGTGCGCCAAAATTGCGAGCTACAGTGGCATCCTTGGGGCTATCAGCATTGGTTCTTACCTTCATGCTTGCATATTTATCGGCGAGGGTCATCAGTTCACCGAAGTCGCCGCTAAGATCTGGGTTCATGGTCTTAATTTCCCCTTCATAAACTTCACCGGTAGAGCCATTGAGTGAGATGGAATCTCCTTCATTGTATACTTTTCCATCAATAGTCATGGTTCTTTCCTTGTAATTTATCTTAATCGCACCTGCACCCGATACACAGCATTTACCCATACCTCTTGCCACTACGGCAGCATGGGATGTCATCCCTCCGCGGGCAGTAAGAATACCTTTAGCGAGGTTCATTCCTTTCAGATCCTCGGGTGAGGTTTCGATACGAACGAGGATCACTTTTTTACCATCGTTTGCCCATTCTTCAACTTCATCGGCAAAGAAGACGATTTGTCCGCTTGCTGCACCGGGGGATGCTGGAAGTCCTTTAGCGATGACATTGGCTTTTTCCAGTTCTTCTATATCGAAGATCGGGTGAAGAAGTTCATCCAGTTTGTTGGGTTCATTCCTTAGGAGGGCGGTTTTTTCATCGATCATACCCTCACGAAGAAGATCCATGGAGATCTTTACCATGGAAGCACCGGTACGTTTACCATTACGGGTCTGGAGTAACCAGAGTTTCCCTTCCTGAATTGTGAATTCCAGGTCCTGCATATCTGTATAATGTGCTTCAAGCTTTTTCTGAGTGTCAAACAATTCCTTGTAAACATCAGGCATCTTTTCTTCGAGTGAAGGAAACTTAGTCACTCTTTCTTCTTCGGAAACCTGTGCCAGTTTTGCCCATCTTTCAGAACCTTCCTTCGTGATCTGCTGGGGGGTACGAACACCGGCAACCACATCTTCACCCTGGGCATTAATAAGATATTCACCATTGAAAAGGTTTTCTCCTGTAGCTGCATCGCGGGTAAAGGCAACACCGGTACCGGAAGTTTCTCCCATATTTCCGTAAACCATGGCCTGAACATTCACAGCAGTACCCCATTCTTCAGGGATATTGTTGATTTGTCTGTAATAAATTGCACGTTCGGTATTCCAGCTATCAAAAACAGCACAAACAGAACCCCATAATTGTTCCCAAGGATCTGTCGGAAAGTCCATTCCAAGCTTATCTTTAACCACTTTTTTAAATTTGGATACCAGTTCCTTTAGGTCCTCCACTGTAAGATCGACATCATCCTCAATGCCTTTCTCTTCCTTCATGTGTTCAATAATCTCTTCAAAAGGATCTGCATCCTCTTTGGAATCAGGTTTCATCCCCAAAACCACGTCTCCGTACATTTGTACGAACCTGCGATATGAATCCCAGGCAAAACGTTCATTTCCTGTTTTATTGATAAGTCCGAGAACAGCATCATCATTCATTCCCAGGTTAAGAACGGTATCCATCATACCGGGCATGGAAACTCTTGCACCGGAGCGAACAGACATGAGGCATGGGTTTTCACTGCTGCCGAATTTTGTACCCATAATGTTTTCAATGTTTTCAACCGAAGCAATAACCTCATCTTTAATTAGTTCTACCACTTTTTCCCTTCCCAGATTATTGTATTCAGTACAAACATCGGTTGTAATCGTGAAACCAGGGGGCACCGGGACACCGATAAGATTCATTTCGGCGAGGTTTGCACCTTTACCACCCAGTAGATTTTTCATGTCAGCTTTTCCTTCAGCCTTTTTATCGCCATAGGTGTAAACACGTTTTACTTGTGACATCTTATGCTCCTTTCTTTAGATATATTATTAATAATGAATAAATTATAGTTTTCGTCCTAAGATTTTTAAAAATACAAATGTATTCAAAAAATCCTTAAAACAGGTCTAAATAAGCTTAATTATTCCTAAGCCTCAGGCTTAGACAGGTTGCTGATTTGATCTTGGATGGAACTGAAGAATAGTCTCCCTGAGGTACTCCCGGTCAAGGTGGGTGTAGATCTCCGTAGTAAGGATGGACTCATGCCCCAGCATTTCCTGAACCGCCCGCAGGTCAGCGCCTCCTTCCACAAGATGGGATGCAAATGAATGGCGGAAAGTATGCGGACTGACGGATTTTTGAAGATTGGCTTTTTCGGAAAGCTGTTTGATGATGGTAAAAATCATTACCCGGGTAAGTTTTTTACCCCTCCGGTTTAAAAAAAGAATATTTTCACTGTTTTTATCGATGAAATTTAACGATTGACGGTCTGGCAGGTAATTCCTTATCTCGTTCACAGCCCTTCCGCCGATGGGAACGAGTCTTTGTTTGTTTCCTTTTCCGGTTACCTTTAGATAGGCTTTATCGAGATATATGTCACTAATTTTTAGGCCAATGAGTTCTGATACCCTAAGTCCGCAACTGTAGAGCACTTCGAGAATGGCTCTGTTCCTATGTCCTTCCGGTTTGCTGAGGTCAATGGCAGCAATTAAGAGATCAATTTCTTCAATACTTAGGATCTCCGGAAGTTTTCTTCCGATTTTCGGGCTTTCGAGAAGGCTGGTTGGATCTTCATGAAGGATGTCTTCCAGTAAAAGATAGCGGAAGAATGATTTTATTCCGGAGATGACCCTGGCCTGGCTCCGGGCACTCATTCCCAAATCGTTAATATATTGAAGAAATCCGTGTAAATCAGTATCTTTGATATTTACAGGGTCTTTTTCCAATCCGCTTATTTCAAAATATTGAATTAATTTTCTGATATCCCTGCTGTATGCTTCAACGGAGTTATCGGACAATGATTTCTCTAATTTTAGAAAGCGCTTGTAATCTTTTAAACTGTCTTCCCAGTTCATGAATTAATGTTTTATTCAGCAAAACTTTAAATGATACGAAAAAACTATTCATCAGGTTTTACATATATTTACGAATTTTCCGGAAATACAGGATTTTAACAATAATTATGTTTATTAAAACAGAACTTTTAACCCACAGGAATCATGAGAAAGAAGACCAAGATAATTGCTACCATTTCTGATTTAAATTGTGATCCTTCTTTCATCCGGCAACTAAAGAAATCTGGGATGAATGTGGTTCGGCTAAATACCGCCCATCAATCTCCCGAACAGACTTTGAAAATTGTTGAGAATGTCAGATCGGTTTCCGATAAAATAGCCTTGTTGCTTGATACAAAGGGCCCTGAAGTCAGGACCGCACCCGATATTGAGAAATTTGAAATTAATCAGGGAGATGAAGTATATATTGGAGGAGAAAAGAAGGAAAAGGAAAACTATTTTTATGTAAATTTTAAGGATTTCCCCTCCGATGTTGTCATCGGATCCTCGGTTCTGATCGATGATGGAAGTCTTGAATTAAAGGTGAAGGATAAGGAGAAGGACTATTTAGTCTGTATTGCTCAAAATGATGGCATTATCAAACCCAGAAAATCGGTCAATGTACCAGGTTCCTCATTTAACCTTCCCCCACTTTCTGAAAAAGACCGTGAATACATAGATTTTGCTGCAGATCATGGGATTGATTTTATCGCACATTCCTTTGTAAGGACCAAGGAAGATGTACTTGCAGTTCAGGAACTTCTCGATCGCAAAAAATCAAACGCAAAGATCATCTCCAAAATTGAGAATAAGGAAGGGGTTGATAATATTGATGAGATCCTTGAGCATAGCTATGGAATAATGGTTGCCAGGGGAGACCTGGCGATTGAAATTCCCTATGAAAAGATCCCGGGAATTCAGAAAATGATTATCAATAAATGTATTGATCAGAGGAAACCGGTGATCATTGCCACACAGATGTTACATTCCATGATTACCGAACCCAGACCTACCCGGGCTGAAGTAAGTGACATTGCCAATGCAATTTACAGTAAAACGGATGCCATTATGTTAAGTGGCGAAACCGCCTATGGTAAGTATCCTGTGGAGGCAGTCAGAACTATGGCAAAAGTGGCCAAAGAGGTAGAGAAAAGCAGAGGGGATATTCACGAGACACGTACCCGGATCCTTAGTACAGAGATTTCGGCATACCTTACAAAATCGGCAGTTGAGGCTTCAATCAAATTAAATGCAAAGGCAATAATCGCGGATACTGCATCAGGGCGTACAATTAGGAATCTTGCAGGTTACCGTGGTAGAAAGATTATCTATGCCATGTGTTACCAGCCTGAGACCGTTCGTCATCTTGCCTTAAGTTTTGGGGTTTATCCATATTTTATGGAACATACTGAAGACAGTTATGAATTTGTGGCCCGGGCCCTCATCAGGCTTATCCGGAAGAATAAAATCTCTGCACGCGACCGGGTTGTGATTGTGGGAGGTAATTTTGGAAGAAAGCATGGTGCATCCTACATAGAGATCTCCACTGCAGAAAATCTCTGCAGCAGAATAAATACCTTACCAGGGGAATCGCTCAACTGCAAGGATGAGTGAAATTCCCATGGTTGCTCCGGAAAAAAGCATATTCCAATCTCGTCTTTTCACACCGAAAATATCAACGGAAACCAGGGTCAGTGCTGCAATGATCAAAACAATGATTATCTGTCCGACTTCAATTCCCAGGTTAAAGGCAAGAAGAGGCATGAACAGATTCTCCTGTTCACTTAACATAGCTTTCAGGAAGTTGGAAAATCCCAATCCATGAATCAACCCAAAAAATAAAGCCGCAATATATTTGAAAGTATAGCTGCCCTTGTTCGAATTGTACGATTTTTGAAGAGTATTTAAGAATGCTGTAGCAAAAATGGTAACAGGAATGAGGAACTCTATCAGGTTTGTAGGTACATTGATTACATTAAATGTAGCAAGGATCAGGGTGAGAGAATGTCCTATGGTAAATGCAGTTATAAGGATCAGTAGTTTTTTCCACATTTTAATCGGATAAACTATGGTTAGGGCAACAATAAACAAAATATGGTCATATCCTTGAAAATCAGCTATATGATCAATGCCTAGTTTAAAGTATAATTCAAAGAGATTCATTTTTGGATTGTATTATATGTTAATGTATTTATTCAGTGATATTTTTATTAAATGATTCATCCTTGAAGGGAAACAGTGTTCATTGCTTACTGAATCAGCAAAACTAATAGATTCAGGCATAATTTTGCTTACTTTTATCGTGGAAAAGAATGATTAGAAAAGTTTTAACAGTTTTGATTGTCCTATTGTTTTTCTTGATTGAAAAGCCTTACGCTCATCCTGTTCATGTTTCAGTAAGTAATATTGAATTCGGGAAGGACAGTTTGATTGTCTCAGTCAAGGTTTTCAGGGATGATTTCCTGCTCGCTCTTCAGCATAACTTCGGGCAGGTGATAGATTTGGCGCATATCGAGAAAAATAAGGAATGGATCGATCAGTATATCAATTCCAGCTTTGGCATTATCCTGAACAATTCAGACTCTCTGAAGTTAAAGAGGAGTAATATTGAGTATACCGAAGAGGCAATATGGATTTTTTACGAAGCCCGGGTGGATAGGGTAAGAAATTTAAAAATTTTCAATACCTTACTACTCGATATATACTTTGACCAGACCAACCTCGTTATTGTTAATTACATGAACAGGCAAAGCGGTTACCGGTTTAATTATAAAACTACGGAAAGGAATCTTAGACTGAAATGACTCAAAGAATAGAATATTATCTCCTGATTTTTATCATGGCCATTGGCCTTTTAATGGGTGTGACCCAAAAGGGTTTTGCTACCCATAACAGAGCAGGCGAAATTACCATGCGGCAGATTGATGATCTGACGTTTGAAATTACCATAACAACGTTTACCTTTTCTTTAAGTGCTGCCGACCGTTCCGAACTTGAGGTGCAATGGGGTGACAATACCACTTCGGTTGCTCCCAGGGTAGAGAAGGTTTTGTTACCTGCAAATTTTTATAACCGGAATGTATACATTACTACCCATACCTATCCGGGCCCTGGAACCTATGAGGTGGTTGTCCAGGATCCTAACCGGAATTTTGGGGTAAAGAACATTCCAAATTCAGTTAATATCATTTTTTCCATTAAGACTATCATCACTGTGAATCCTTCACTGGGTCAAAACAGTACTCCCGTTTTACTGAATCCACCCATCGACCGTGCAGCCTATCTACAGCCTTTTATCCATAATCCGGCGGCTTTTGATATAGACGGAGATTCCATTTCCTATGAGCTCACGTTTTGCACAGAGGAAGATGGACAGCCCATAGAGAACTATACTTTCCCTGATGCCAGCGACACCCTTTATGTCGATCCTGTTAGCGGTGACCTGGTTTGGGATTCACCTGTGGATACCGGAATATTCAATATCGCCATGAATATTGCGGAATGGCGCGATGGAGTGAAGATTGGTAATATAGCCAGGGACATGCAGATCGAAGTTTTTCGTACCAATAACAATATACCCAGGAACGATAGCATTCCGGATTTCTGTATCGTTGCAGGAGAAGAGCTTGAGGTTCCCATTCGATCTACGGACATTGATGGGGATAATCTGACTCATTTTTTGACTGGCGGACCTTTCGCCTTCGATGATGACGCAGCCTCCTATGTGGAAGTAAGCCGGAGTCCTGGTGAACTAATTTCTCTATTTACCTGGCAAACTTCCTGCCTGCATCCCAGGAGGCAGCCCTATGATGTGATTGTTAAAACCGAGGACAATAACCGGGAGCTTAGTCTGATAGATATTACTAGTTTTTCCATTACCGTATCCGGACCCGGTCCGGATGCTCCTGTAATTGCACCCTCCAGTGTTTCTGCAGTGGTGAGGTGGAATCCATATATCTGCGATAACATTCAGGGCTACCGAATTTACCGCAAGGAGGGTCGTACCGAGTATCAACCCGACCCTTGCTCACCGGGAATTCCGGACTCACTTGGTTTTGAGCTTATTGGCGAAACTTCCGAGCACAGGGATACCAGTCTTCTGGATAATAACGATGGAACCGGATTACTACAGGGGATCGAATATTGCTATCGCATTACCGCAATACTTGCCGACGGATCAGAGAGCCTTCCATCCGAAGAAAGTTGTGCGAACCTGACCCCGGGTTCACCATCCATGCTAAACGCATCCGTTACAGATGTTGCAGAAAATGGAAGCCTGTTTCTTTCCTGGGCGAAAGTTCTGGATCTGGATACTGTTGCTGCACCAGGGCCATATTCTTACCTGATCTACCGTTCTGATGATCTTTGGGCCGAAAATCCTGTTCTCGTCGATTCTCTGAATACTACCAGTCTTAACGATACCACTTATACAGATCTGGATTTGAATACCCTATTATTCCCCTATTCTTATCAGATTGAGCTTTATAACAATGAACCCGGCAATCGTTTCCTGGTAGGGGATCCGGAAGTCGCGGCCAGTTTTTATCCGGAAGTCATTCCGGGTGATAATAAGATCCGATTGAATGTAAGAAGAAACGTACCCTGGCTGGTCGACTCCTTCCTGGTCTACAGAACAAGTAGTCAGGGCGGTTCTTTTGAATTAATCGGATCAACGACTGAGGAATTTTATATTGACGAGAATCTGAAAAACGGAACAAATTATTGTTATTATCTGGTCGCTGAGGGTAGAAGGGATATTTATGGTTCTCTCTACAGAAACCAAAATCAATCTCACCAGGGATGCGGTGTTCCGGTGGATAACGAACCTCCTTGCCCACCGGATTTTAACGTTGAGTCAAATTGTGACAGTAGTTTCAACCGGCTTTCCTGGTTTTATAGGGAGGATGACCTGGAATGTTCAGAGGATGTGGTGAAATACAGAATATACTACACTCCGGATTTCAATATTCCCTATGTAAAAATAGATAGTGTGGAGGAGAGAGATGTTTTCAATTATATTCATTATCCGGAAGAAGGACTGGGTCTTGCCGCAAGCTATTACATAACCGCTGTGGATTCCTTCAATAATGAAAGCGATCGGTCATTGATTATCACTGTGGATGATTGTATAAAATACACCTTGCCCAATGTATTCAGTCCTAATGGTGATGGTATCAATGATTTTTTCAGTCCGGTTGAAAACCAGGATGTAGAACGGATAGATATGAAGATATTTAATCGTTGGGGACAATTAATTTTTGAAACTGAGGATCCTGAAATTAATTGGAACGGGAAACATATGAAATCCAATAACCTGGTTGCACCAGGAGTGTATTATTACATTTGTGATGTATTTGAACGAAGAATAAGCGGGGTGGAGATTCGTAACCTCGTTGGTTTTATCCATGTTTATCATGAAAAAGGAGCAACAAATTTTGATGAGATACAGGATCGTTAATTTTCTTGTGCTGGCAGGAATTCTGTCCATTCAGGTTTCTACCGCGCAGGAAGAAGATTCTTACCTTACGGGTAAAGTTTGGTTCGACAATGCGGATTATGATAGTGCCATTGTTTATTTTAACATGGAATTGTCTGAAGATTCACCCAGGGAAGAGGCTTATTTTTACCGTGGGATCAGTTATCTGATGATCAATAATACTGCAAAATCTATTGAAGATCTTGAAAATTCTCCTTTCCAGTTCCGTGCTGAATCCTACTTCTGGATTGCCAAAGCCTATGCCAGGGAAGGAAACCTTCCCATGGTACTTGAAAACCTGGAAAAGAATCTGCGGTCAAGATATAAAGTAAAAGAAAGCCGGATATTCCTTGATCCTGATTTTGATAAACTCAATACTAATTCCGAATGGATTAAGTTTTGGAAGGAGAATACCTTTCATTCCGGGTTTGATCAGGACCTCGCGGAAGCAGATTATCTGATCAAAACCGGTGATTATTTGGAAGCATTAAATTTACTGAGCGGTAGTTTGAAAAAAGGGTATCGAAAAGGTCCGATTTACGCTAAGCGAGCTGAGCTCTATTTACTATTGGAAGATCCTGATCTGGCTCTTTCGGATCTAAACCGTGCAATAGAATCCGACGGCAGAAATCCATCTCTTTATGCTATGCGAGGGAAGATTCTTTATACCCAGGAAAAGTATAAACCGGCAATGGAGGATTTTGAGATGGCTCTGAGGTATGAGAAAGATAACCTGGAACACCTTACATGGCTGGCAATGGCACTCCAGAAAAATGGGAATTACGAAGACGCTTTGGAGCAAATGAACAAGTATCTGTTGTATCATCCTTCAGATCACCAAGCCTGGTATCGTTTTGGGAGACTGAACATGGATGAGGGAAAATACCTGGATGCTATCCGTTGTTTTAACCGCGCACTTGGCGAAAATGAAAGTGTTGCGCAGTATTATCAGGGAAGGGGTGAGGCCTATTTTCATACCCGTACGTGGAAAAGTGCAAACAGGGATTTGTCCATGGCCCTCGACCTTGATCCGAACAACCCAGAGACCTATTTTCTGAAGGCAAAAGTAGCCCTGAAGCTGGGAGATAAAAAACACGCCTGTTTTTGTTTTAACCAGGCTTATAAGTACGGAAAGAATGAAGCTTTTGATTTCCTGAACGAAAACTGTCTCGAAGAAAGATAATCCTGGTTAAGCTCTTCTTCCCATAATTACTTCCTTAGCCAACTGATTTTAGCTTCCTTGGATTTTGCAAGGGATAAAACAATAACAAAAAGAAGGACAGGAACTACCTAATGATATTTCGAAAAGTATTTCATAAATTGAGCTCTTTCGTAAATGGTGGGATCTTCTAATCTCTTATAGCTAAACTTTCCTCGGAATTCATCTATGGAATTATATTTCTTTTCGATCATCCAGGATTCCAGTTTATCGATGATTTCTGTCAGATATTCCAAACCATTTTTATAGAGAACGGAGCACAACTGCATGGTGGTTGCGCCAGCAAGCAGAAGTTTAATGGCTGCTTCGCCGGAATGTACTCCGGTGGAGGCCGAAATATCAATTTTTTTCACTTCACTCGAAATAATACCCACCCAACGCAGGGTATTTCTCAGATCCGCTGGGGAACTAAATACTTCTGCACTACCCATACTCATATCTTCCAGATCTATATCGGGAGCATAAAAACGGTTAAAAAGAACTACAGCAGAAGCTTTGCGGTAATAAAGCTGATTAACCATGTAGGTGGGATTGGTAAAATGAGAGCCCAGCTTAAAAATGATGGGAATAGCCAGTCTTTTTTTTAGACCATCCAAAATTTCATAGTACAGGATTTCATAGTCCTTTCCGTCTTTTTCCTTGTCAATTGGCAAAATAAAAATGTTGACCTCAAGTGCATCAGCACCTGCTTCTTCGATTTTCTTTGCAAAGTCCATCCAACCGAAACTGGAAACACAGTTTACACTTGCAATAATTGGTGCGGTGGATACTTTTTTCGCTTCGCGGATCAGGGACAGATAGTCACTTACCTGGTTATCAGTAGTATATGTTTTGATGTAATCCAGTGCTTCGGGATAATCGGAAGATTCCATTAAATCGCTTATCTCGAAAAGAATTTGTTCTTCGAATAGCGATTTTAATACGATAGCACCAGCCCCAAAGGAATCAAGTTTACGTATTCTTTCAATCGAGCTGGTAAGTCCTGAACTGCTTATGATAAAAGGATTTCTAAGCTTAAGTCCTGCGTAGCTGGTTTGAAGATTTGCCATGAAATAAATATTAAGTTAATGGTAGTTTCTTTCTCCAAAAATCAGACTTCCAATCCTTATCATGGTTGCTCCTTCTTTTAATGCGACAGGATAGTCGCTGGTCATTCCCATGGATAGTTCATTGAAATCAGGTATGTTCCGGAAGAAATCCTCCTTCAATTGGTTAAAGAGACCTGAAAGATAATGAAATTCTGCCTTAACCTGTTCTTCATCATCCGTAAAGGTTGCCATTCCCATCAGTCCCTTGATATTCACAAAGTTTAATGATTTAAAATCATCTGCCTTTAGCATAGAATATACCTCTTCTTCAGAAAAACCGAATTTTGTAACTTCTTTTGCGATATGTATTTGCAACAAACATTGAATTTTCCGGTTTAACTTTCTCCCTTCTTTGTTTATTTCCCTGAGAAGTTTCAGACTATCAACAGAATGGATCAGGTTAACAAAACCCGCAATATATTTTACCTTATTTCTTTGGAGATGGCCAACCATATGCCACTGTATATCCCCGGGTAGGGATTCCTGTTTTGCAACAAGCTCCTGAACCTTATTCTCACCAAAATCCCTGTGTCCCAGATCATAGATCTCCAGGATTTCTTCAGCGGACTTAGTTTTGGAGATTGCAATTAGTTTTACGGACTGTGGTAATTCTCTTTTTAGTTTCCGGTAGTTTTCTTTATTCAAAATGATTTTTTTTCAAAATTAATAAAAATGGTTTAAAGCGGAAGGGAATAACATGGGTTCCTTAGCTGTTTTGGACAATTCCATGATCATCCGGAGATGAAGTGGACCCATCCCTGCTTCAGGATATTTAACACAAAAATAGAATTGTCCTGGCTGTAAAATAGGAAATAAATAAGTATAATTGCAGCTTGTTTAACCGGGAATAGTTGTTTTTGCCAATTAAATGGGCATGATTGAGTGACGGGGACCCGGTTTAAAATACGATTCATGAAAATTACTGTTGTCGGAGCGGGAAATGTGGGAGCAACGGCTGCCAATATATTATCGGAGAAGGAAATAGGGACCTCTGTTGTCCTACTGGACGTTATAAAAGGTCTGGCTGAAGGAAAGGCCCTGGATATTAATCAGATGGGCCCACTTGCCTTATTTGACACACGCACTGTAGGCGTTACTGATCAATATGAAGCCACCGCAGATTCTTCCGTGGTTATCATTACTTCTGGTCTTGCAAGAAAACCTGGGATGAACCGTGAGGATCTATTAACGGCAAATGCCAGGATTGTACACAATGTTACCAGGAATATTATGAAGTATTCTCCTGATGCCATATTAATAGTGGTCTCCAATCCCCTTGATGCAATGACCTATGTGGCCTATAAAACTGCAGGAATTCCGTCTGAAAAGGTAATTGGTATGGCAGGTTTGCTTGATACCGCAAGGTACCGTTCCTTTCTGGCAGATGAACTTGATTGCTCGGTTAAAGATATACAGGCCATCACCTTGGGAGGGCATGGAGATCATATGGTTCCTCTGATGAAGTATACTACCTTAAGCGGAGTACCAGTGTCACAATTATTGTCGAAGCAAAAAGTTGACGAAATAATAAATCGTACACGGCAGGGTGGGGGTGAACTGGTGAATTTAATGGGAAAATCTGCGTGGTATGCACCCGGTTACGCAACAGCCCGGATGGTGGAGGCAATATTAAGGAACCAGAAACGATATTTTCCATGCTCCGCATATCTTGAGGGGGAATACGGTCTCCATGACATTTATTTTGGGGTTCCGGTTAAACTGGGAAAATACGGAATTGAAGACATTCTTGAGATTGAACTGGATGAAGAAGAAAAGGAAATGGTCAACCTGTCCGCAAAGGGAGTAAGTGATAACATTTCCTTTCTTAAAACACTTAATATCTGGTAGTTTGTTTATTATTCCAGAGAGTGGATCACCAGTCCGCTTCTGAGTTTAGGCTCAAACCAGGTCGTTTTCGGTGGCATAATGTTCCCTGTGTCTGCGATATCCATGAGTTGTTTCATGGATACAGGAAATAAAGCAAATGCAACTTTCATCTCCCCGGAATCCACTCTTGATTTTAGTTCACCCAGGCCCCGAATTCCTCCCACAAAGTCAATTCTGTTTGATTTTCTAAGATCGGTAATATCCAGAATGGGATCCAGGATCTGTTCGGATAGTACGGTTACATCAAGACATCCGATAGGATCATTATCATCGTAGGTATCTTCTCTTGCAGTAAGGGAATACCAGTTTCCGGAAAGATACATGGAGAAATTATGGACGCTAACGGGTTTGTAAAGCTCCATGCCCTTTTTCTCAACAATAAAACTATGTTCCAGCTTTGCGAGAAAATCCTCTTCCGACAGACCGTTGAGGTCCCTGATTACCCGGTTATAATCAATAATCGTGAGCTGATCTGAAGGAAAATGGACCGCCAGAAAGTAGTTATACTCTTCATTTCCTGTGTGATCCGGATTGTTATTCATTCTTTCATTCCCAACCAGTGCGGCAGCAGCAGTACGGTGGTGTCCATCGGCAACATAGGTATAAGGAATATCAATTGAAAATAGGGCTATTATTTCCCGAATTTTATCCTCTTCGTGTACCGTCCACAGTTGGTGGGTTACTCCATCCTCGGTGGTAAAATCATATACCGGTGACTGACTGGTTATCCCCTTTACAATCTCATCCAGTCCTTTGTGTGAAGGATAGGCAAAAAACACAGGTTCGGCATTAAAATTGGTTACACGAATGTGATTCATTCGGTCCTCTTCCTTATCTGGTCTTGTAAGTTCATGCTTCCGGATTACATTCTTCATATAATCTTCAACGGCAGCGCAGGCTACAATTCCATATTGGGTTTTTCCCCACAGGGTCTGGGCATAGATATACAGCATATCTTTTTCATCCTGCTTAAAGAAGCCTTCCCGAATTAATTTGTCCAGATTTTCTTTCCCTTTTTGGTATACTGAATCGGAGTGCAGATCTACATTCTCGGGCAGGTCTACTTCCGGCTTAACTACATGAAGGAAGGACCAGGGATTTCCTTCCACTTCTTTTCTTGCTTCTGTTGAATTGAGAACATCGTAAGGTCTGGATGCAACATGTAAAACTTTATCAACGGGAGGCCTGTATCCCTTAAATGCTTTAATAATAGCCATATTAAACCAAAGATTTTTATTTGTTTACCTGAAAGGTAGTGTCTCCACTGCCAAAGAAATTAACAATTTGTTTAGCGGCGGCAACTCCCGCATTCAGATTCGCTTCTGCAGTTTGTGCGCCCATTTTTTTTGGAGTGAAAAAATAGCGTCCTTCAAATTCCTGCTCAATATCTGCGGCACAATCCGGAGCTATGTCCGATAAGTATCTGAAATCGGGGCGGGATCGGAACATTTCAAGCAGGGAATCTTCATCAATAACTTCCTTCCTTGCAGTATTGACAAGTGTGGCCCCCTCGGGCATACTTGAGAGTAAATCCAGATTGATGGATTTCCGGGTTTCCGCATTTGCAGGAATATGAAGGGAGATGTATTGACATTTGCTATACAGATCTTTCGCAGAGGATTCATATTTGATCCCATCATTTTCGATAAGTACTTTATCAATAAATGGATCATATGCATATACTTTCATACCAAAACCCTTTGCGATCAGACCTACGATCCTTCCCACATAGCCGTAGGCATGGATGCCGATTTTTTTGTTCCTGAGTTCGATCCCACTTTTTGGAGTAAATCCGTTTCTGTTCAGAAAGATAAGCATTCCAAAGACGAGTTCGGCAACTGCATTAGAATTTTGACCGGGCGTGTTCATAACCACCACCCCTTTTTCTGTTGAAGCCTCAAGGTCTACGTTATCATATCCTGCCCCTGCCCTGACTACAATTTTCAGGTTTGGACAGGATTCAATCACATGCCTGTCAATGATATCACTTCTAATAATTAGGGCATCTGCTTTTTTTGCTCTCTCTATCAATTCCTCCTGGGAGGAATATTTTTCGAGAAGGTCGAATTCATTTCCGGAATTTCTTACAACTTCCCGGATACTATCAACAGCCTGTTTGGAGAATGGCTTAACCGTGGCAACCAATATTTTACTCATGTCAGTAGGATTTATAGTTTGGATTCAAATTCCCTCATTGTATCAACCAGTGCCTGCACACTTTCCACAGGCATGGCATTATAAATAGAAGCCCTGAAACCACCTACTGAACGGTGACCTTTGAGGCCAATCATTCCCTTAGAGGTGGCAAACTCAAGAAATGCACTTTCTTTCTCAAGGTAATCTTCCTCCATGATAAAGGTCACATTCATGATTGAACGGTCTTCCTCTTTTGCCACAGTAGGTTTGAAAAGCTTATTTCTGAGAATTTCATCGTATAAAATGCCGGCTTTTTCAAGATTTATTTTATGCATGGCTTCGACACCCCCTTGTTGCTTGTACCAGCGGAGAGTGTGAAGTGCAGCATAAATTGCCACAACAGGGGGGGTATTGTACAAAGATTCCCCTTCAACATGGGTCTGATAATTAAGCATAGTAGGAATGGCCCGGTCAACCTTACCTAAGCTTGAGTTTTTAACAATAACGAAAGTAAGTCCTGAAGGGGCCAGATTTTTTTGGGCACCTCCGTAAATAAGATCGTATTTGGAGATATCCATTGGGCGGCTGAATATATCGGAAGACATGTCGGCAACCAGTGGGACCGGACTGTTAATATCCTCCTTTATTTCAGTGCCATAGATAGTATTGTTGGTAGTGATATGGAAGTAATCAGAATCTACCGGAACCTTATAATCTCTGGGAATATAGTTATAAGTACTTGACTTTGAACTTCCTACAACTTCAACTTCCCCGAAAAGTTTGGCTTCTTTAATGGCTTTTGATGCCCAGGATCCGGTATCCAGATAGGCTGCTTTTTTAGAAAGGTAATTATAGGGAACCATACAAAACTGCAAACTAGCACCTCCCTGAAGGAAAAGTACAGAATAGACTGCCGGAATATCCAGTAATTCCACAAAGAGACTTTGAGCTTCCTTGATTATTTTATCGAAATCCTTGCTTCTGTGTGATATTTCCATTACGGATAGTCCGCTTTCATTGAGATCCAGAATTCCTTTTGCCGTGTTTTCAATGGTGTAGGAGGAAAGGATGGAGGGCCCAGCATAAAAGTTATGTTTTTTCATTGCCATTTGGTTTAATTAGTTTGAGTTTGAAGCATAAAATTAGAAATTATTACTGAATCGAAAGTGATAAAATGACAATCGTTGGTAAATAATCATGAATTGTTAATTATTTCACAATATCCTTTCGCAACAGCTATAATTTGACAAGGTAATTTTCTTTTAGTACCGGAATTACCGAAGTGATATCCATTTCCAGGCAATACTCAATCACATCATCAAGTTTGTTTTTTCGCAGTCTGTCTCTCTGTGCTGCTTTTTGAATATAGTCAAAGGGATCTTTTTTTGCAAGTTTCCAAAGATCCTGTGAGGCAAGCGTTGAATCGCAAATGGTATAAAAATTTTCAGTTTCGAGAAGAGTGTCTGAAAGGGCACCCGCAAAGAGGGTGTCTTCAAGGTTGAATTTATTTTTCCATCCGGCACAGAGAATGAGGACATCCCGATCCTTTTCCTTCAGATAGCCGGCAATTGCACCCAGGTTAAGGAATGCCCCTACAAGCACCTGATGACTGCTGGAGGCAAGTTGAATCGCCTGAGTTCCATTGGTTGTGGAGTAAACAATATCATTGTTCTGTACCCTTTCTGCCGTAAAATTATACGGTGAATTGCCGAAATCTGCAAAATCCCTTACAATCCCATCTCTTTCCGCTGCAACCATAAATCCTTTGTCTTTCATGGCGCTTGCTTCTTCGAGAGTTCCCACAGGTATAATCCTGACTGCGCCATTCATAAACGCGGTTACGATTGCAGAAGACGCCCTTAATACATCAACAACAACAGTAATGGCGGAAGGATTTTGGAAATACTTATAAAGGGCCGGAGAAAGGCATACCTCAACTTTTCTACCGATCTTTTTCATGACTCTAACTTTTGATGAAAGGAGGTTTGACGACTCTGGCTCCGATCTGTTTGTTTCTGATTTGTACTCTTAACTCAGTTCCAGGAGTAGAAAAAGGACGCCTTATATACCCCATACCTATACCCTTATCAATGAGTGGTGAAAGGGTACCTGAGGTTACAACCCCAATTTCCTCTCCATGAAGACTCAGGATTGTATAACCATTCCTAGGGATAGCACGCTCCAGCATTTCAATGCCGATCAGATCGCGGCTCACACCTTCTTCTTTCTGACGCTCAAACACTTCTCTGTCAATAAAATGATTATTATCCGTGAACTTTGTTATCCAACCCAGTCCGGCTTCCATAGGTGAGGTCTCATCGGTTATGTCGTTTCCATAAAGGCAATAGCCCATTTCCAATCTGAGTGTATCTCTGGAAGCCAATCCTGCAGGGATAACTCCAAGCTCACTTCCAGCTTCCATAATATCTTCCCAAATTCCGGTCCCTTCAGTATTTCGAAAATAGAGTTCGAAACCTCCGGCCCCGGTGTACCCGGTATTGGATAGAATCACATCCTTTGCCGAGCCGACCTTTCCGGAGACAAAACGAAAATTTTTAACAGTTTTCAACTCTATGTCGGTAATCTTTTGTAGTATCTTTCCTGCATTTGGTCCCTGGAGAGCGAGCTGAGAGTACTCCGAGGATTCATTTCGCAAAATGGCGTTTTCCTGGTTATTGCCAGTGAGCCATTTCCAGTCTTTTTCGATGTTGGCAGCATTGACTACAAGAAGATACCGGTTTTTATCCATACAGTAAACCAACAGATCATCCACGATACCTCCTCTTCCATTTGGAAAACAGCTGTATTGGGCCTTTCCTGGTTCCAGAAGATCAACATCATTGGTGGTCATCCTTTGCACAAAATTTCTTGCCTTATCTCCTTCAACCCAGAATTCTCCCATATGAGAAACATCAAAGAGACCTGCAGCTTTTCGCACTGCGTTATGTTCGTTTTTTACACCGCTGTATTCTACAGGCATTTCAAAACCTGCAAATTCAATCATTTTTCCGCCGGATCTGCGATGGATCTCGTAAAAAATTGTCCGGTTCATGGGGCTTGTTGTTTTTTGAAGTAATAAAATAATTTAAAAATTACACAAAAGTATTATTTTTTACCGGATATGAAATTGTTGGTAAACATGGTTAAACTGGGCGAAAATTTTTCCTGGAGAAAGTATGATGCAGATTGACAGACCTATATAATAGCCCCCCAATTTTTTATGGCTAATTTTAATGAAGAAATAGTTAATCCTAAAGTACGTTTTCAATTCTCAAAGTCCTAGATTTGTTTTTCGGGCTACTATTGCGATGGTTAATTA
>CAZNFR010000013.1:0-58840 GCA_964572225.1 uncultured Bacteroidaceae bacterium | reverse complement strand
GAGCCTGAACTTCAGCGGTCATGCCATAGAGGCCAGATTATACGCAGAAGATCCCATGAAAAATTTCCTGCCTTCACCCGGAACAATCCAGGAATACTACGAACCTGCGCTGCCGGGCGTTCGCATCGACTCGGCCGTGGATGGTCCCTGCGAAATCAAACCCTATTATGATCCCATGATCTCTAAAGTGATAGCCTGGGGCCCCGATCGCAGTTCTTCCATTCAGATGTTGAAGCAGGCATTGTTGCACACCCGTGTAAACGGACTGATCACCAACCGGGAGTTTCTCATCGAAATTCTGGATTCAGGGGATTTTCAGAACAATGCTTTTTCCACTACCTGGCTTGAAAGCAAGCTTTCTGCACTCCAGGAAAAATGGATAGCGCGCAGGGAATCGATAGAGGAGAAACATATTTTCTCGGCATGGCTGGCGAATCTTCTGTATAACTCCTCAAGGAAGGAAGGGACTTTGTGGGAGCGCACCGGATACTGGAGAACCCAGGTTCGAAAAAATGTGGTTTTCCGCGATCGCCAGATTGAACTGAGAGTTAGGGAGAGAAATCCCAGATTTTTTATATTTACCTATGAGGATCAGGAGATTAGAGTAGAGCCCAAAAGTATCAGCAAGCATTTGTTAATATTTGAGGAAAACGGGGAATGGATCTCAGCGAACATTAGCTCGGGTCTGGATGTTGAAGATATCGTAGTAATTGATGGCTACGAGTTCCGCCTGAAACCTGTTGATTACCTGCCTCTGAATCCCTGGCTGAGGGAAGAGATCCCCGACAACGAAGAAGGTCCCAAAGTGATCCGGTCTCCCCTTCATGGCAGGGTGGTAAAAATGAATGTCAAAAAGGACAGCAATGTAAAAAAAGGAGATGTCCTTTTCATTCTGGATGCCATGAAAATTGAGAATAAAATCATTTCTCCCTACCACGGCTGTGTAAGCGAGGTAAGGATAAGTGAAGGGGAACAGGTAACGATAAATCAAACGGCTTTGATAATTGATAATTGCAATATTAACTAATGTAAATGCATATGAACACATCGATTTACGAAAATGATGCTCATATCCGTTTGCGAAAAAAAGTGAGAGAATTCGCAGAAGGTCCTGTTGCCCGCGAGGCAGCCGGGAATGACGAGAAGGAAATATTCTCCATTGAATTAGCAAAGGAAATGGGGGTTATGGGTCTTTTTGGTATCAACATTCCGGAAAAATACGGAGGTGCCAACCTGGATTCACTTTCTTATATTATTTCGGTTGAAGAGATTGCCAGGGTAGATGCATCCCCTGCTGCCACACTTGCAGCACATAATTCACTGGGGATTTATCCTATCTATAAATTCGGTACCGAGAAACAGCGGGAGAAATTTCTTCCTTCCTTAACCACGGGCGATAAACTCTGGGCATTCGGTCTTACCGAAAAAAATGCAGGATCCGATGCCAGAGGTACTGAAACCACCGCCGTTCTTGATAAAGGCGAATGGGTGATCAACGGAAAAAAACAATACATTACCAACGGATCAGTTCCCATATCGGCAGGGATTAATTTGCAGGTGATCACTGACCTGAAAAACGGGGAGAAAGAGCTTTCATCCATATTGGTGGAAAGAGAAAGAGAGGGTTACGAGACCGAGAGAATGTATGGGAAACTTATGTGGAGGGGGGCAGATACCGCGCGTATGAGCTTTACCAATGTGAGGGTCCCCGAAGAGAACCTACTGGGTGAGCGGGGGAAAGGACCCAATTATATGTTTGAAACCCTTGACGGTGGCAGGTTATCGATTGCAGCCATGGGAGTGGGACTTGCCCAGGGGGCTTTTGAATATGCCCTGGAATATTCCAAAAAAAGGGTTCAGTTTAACAAAGCCATTGGAAAAAACCAGTCCATCGCTTTCAAACTGGCCGATATGGATATGAAGATCGAGCTGGCCAGAAATTTTCTGTACAAGGCTTGCTGGCTGAAGGATAGCGGAAAACCCTTCAGTCGCGAAGCAGCCATGGCCAAACTGTACTCATCGGAAATTGCCAGAGAGGTGGCCGACGAAGCCGTGCAGATTTATGGCGGGGCCGGATTATTCAAGGAGAGTCCGGTAGAAAGATATTATCGCGACCAGAGACTGTTGCAAATAGGAGAGGGTACTTCCGAAATCCTGCGTTGGGTGATTTCCAGAAATCTTGGTTTATAAATTATGGAAAACAGGAAAAGAGACCATATTGACATGGCCTTTCAGTCCCAAATACTGAAAGACCTTATCGATCGGCGTTTTTTGTACGAACCCATGTTAAATCCTCACCCGGGAGATCTTCCCGGGGATTTTCCTTTCGGCAGGAAAAAGACCCGGGTCCCCATCTGGGTGTCCAGCATGACCGGAGGTACCAAAATGGCAGGAAAGATTAACCGCAACCTTGCCAGGGTTTGCCAGGAATTTGGATTTGGAATGGGGCTGGGTTCCTGCAGGATTATCATGGACGATAATACCTATTTTGAAGATTTTAATATGCGGGAAATCATAGGTGAGGACCAGCCTTTTTATGCCAACCTGGGAATTGCCCAGGTCGAAGAACTGGTTGCTGAGAATAAACTCTACCGCATAACCGAGCTGATTGAGAAGCTGAGGGCCGACGGGCTCATTATCCATGTAAATCCCCTTCAGGAATGGTTTCAGCCCGAAGGAGACCGCCTGAAAAAATCACCCCTGGATACGGTTAAGGCCGTTCTGGAGAAGGCCGATTACCCGCTAATTGTGAAAGAGGTTGGTCAGGGAATGGGGAAAAACAGCCTCAGAGAGTTATTAAAACTGCCTCTGCTGGCGGTTGAATTTGCTGCCTTTGGAGGTACCAATTTTGCCAAGCTCGAACTGATGCGCAGTCCGGAGTCAGTACAGGAACTCTTCGAACCCCTTTCCAGGGTAGGTCACGACGCTTATCAAATGCTGGTATTTGCCAATGAGATTGCCGATGAAGGGGAGGTAAACACAAAAATGCTGATCATCTCCGGAGGAGTGAAATCCTTTCTCGATGGGTATTACCTTATTTCGAAGTCAAAAATCCCGGCCATCTATGGAATGGCTTCGGGTTTTCTGAAGTACGCCAAAGAAAGTTATGAGGAACTGCAGGATTTTACCGCTCATCAGGTTAAGGGGCTGCAGCTGGCGTACAACTATTTAAGGATCAATGAATAATTAAAGGCACCATGATCAAAGGCTTTTCCAAACTCGATAAAAAAGGCAGGATGGAAAAAGTGTCTGAACGGATAACGGATTCGGAAGAATTTACGGATTCACTCCGGGCATTCGACCATCCCGATCCTGAGATACAGAGGGCCCTTGATGGTTTCTCGGAGAATACCCTCGCTAATTTCCCCCTTCCTTTCGGAGTGGCTCCCAATTTCCTGGTAAACGGGAAAGACTATATGGTACCTATGGTGATTGAAGAGAGTTCGGTAGTGGCGGCGGCCTCGTGGGCTGCAGGATTCTGGTACAATCGGGGTGGATTCAGGGTTGAAGTAAGCGAAATGCTTAAGGAAGGGCAGTTGCATTTTACCTGGACAGGAAAGGGAGAAGAGCTGGAACAGAAGATCAATAGCCTGGATCGTGAGATCCGCAAGGATGCTTCCGGCATTACCGCCAACATGGAAAAAAGAGGCGGAGGGATTTATGATATCCGATTGCTCGACAGAAGTGCTGAACTGAAAAACTATTTCCAGCTCCGTTTCCGGTTTTTAACCGCCGATTCCATGGGAGCCAACTTCATCAACTCGGTACTCGAATCGGGGGGAAGGACCCTTCAGCAATTTACCCAACAGCATTTTCCGGGAACGGAATACCAGACGGTGATGGCCATTCTTTCTAATTATACACCCGATTGCAGGGTGAAAGCCGAAGTGAGATGCAGTCTTGAGGAGCTTGAAGGGGCTGACAAAGAGATGGGTGCGGAACAGTTTGCAAGGAAATTTATTTTTGCCACAGAAATTGCAGCAATAGACACTTTTCGGGCCGTTACCCACAATAAGGGGATTTTTAACGGTATGGATGCGGTTGTGCTGGCAACCGGCAATGATTTCAGGGCCCTGGAGGCAGCGGGACATGCCTATGCTTCGAGAGACGGAAAATACAGAAGTCTTTCCAGGGCAGGCTTGGAGGGTGATGATTTTTATTTTATTTTGGAGCTTCCTATGGCTCTCGGTACGGTTGGCGGACTTACTACCTTGCATCCCCTGGCAAAACGGGCGATGCAAATCCTGGGTAATCCGGACGCAAAGGAATTGATGATGATTACCGCATCGGCGGGTCTTGCCAATAATTTCGCTGCCGTTAAAGCACTTATTACTCAGGGGATACAGAAGGGCCATATGAAAATGCACCTGGGAAATATGCTCGGTTTCCGTAAGGCAAACGAAGAGGAAAGGCGAATGGCGATGGAATATTTTGCGGGGCGCACCATTTCTTACACAGAGGTGGAGAGGTTCCTGGAAAAGCTCAGAAACCGCTAATATTAAGTACAGGATGGAAAAAATGATATACAGATCTGCAGGTAAATTGATGATCACCGGTGAATACCTGGTCCTTGAAGGAGCCGAAGCGCTGGCTTTGCCCACGCGTCCCGGACAAAGTCTGGTTCTCACCGAGATTACGGGAAAACCCCAGCTCGCATGGAAAACCTACGTAGAAAAGGAGTTTTGGTTTGAGGCAAACTTCAGCATACCCGACCTGGCAATTGGCAATACCAATGATTTTCCCATTGCTCAGTCTCTCCGGGATCTGATCCTTGCTGCCCGGGAGCTTCAGCCTAATTTTCTGACTGGTGAAGTGAAGACGGAAGCCGTGAGCAATATTGAATTCAATATTAACTGGGGACTGGGAAGCAGTTCCTCCCTGCTGGTAAATGTTGCCCGCTGGGCCGGGGTGGATCCTTACCGGCTTCATTCCAAGGTCTCCGCGGGTTCTGGTTATGATGTAGCCGTTGCGCAGAAAGGGGTTCCTATTGTTTATTCCATTGCGGAAGGGAAGCCAGAGGTAAGGGAGGTTGAATTCGATCCTCCCTTCACCGAAAATCTTTACTTCGGATGGCTTGGCCGGAAAAGCCGGTCGGTCGAAGCAGTTGCGGATTTCAGGGAGAAAGAAGCGGATGTGAGAAAGGAGGTGGAAGAAATAACCTCGATTACCCATAAAATATTAAAATCCAATAATATCGTTGATTTTACCAGGTTAATAAATCAACATGAAGAGATCCTTTCCAGAGTACTGAAAGTGAAACCACTGAAGAAATCCAGATTTTCTGATTTCAATGGATCGGTTAAATCCCTGGGAGCATGGGGTGGAGATTTTGCACTTTTTGCATCGGATTATCCGAGAGAATATGTAAGTTCATACCTGAAACGAAAGGATATCAAATCCTGGTTCAGTTACGATGATCTGATCGCCAAACCAAACATTAACAGTCTTGTTTAGAAACGCTGAAATATATAAAGAATATCTGGAACCGGGAAGAACGGGATACTCTGCCTGGAGGAGTCCCTCCAATATCGCCCTGGTAAAATACTGGGGAAAACGGAACTACCAGGTTCCCGCCAATCCCAGCCTTAGTTTTGTCTTGAGCGAATCTTATACAGAGACCCGGATTAATTATGAGATTCGAAAAAAAAAGGGTCTGAACTGGACCTTTCTTTTTGAGGGTAAGGAAAACACTTCCTTTCATCCCAAGCTGGAGGCCTATTTTCAAACCATCAAGCGATTTGTTCCTTTTCTGGACAGTCTGGAAATGGAGATTGAAAGTACCAACTCCTTTCCTCACAGCACAGGTATTGCCAGTTCTGCCAGTGCCATGAGTGCCCTTTCCCTGGTAATTATGCAGATCGAAGAACAGATACTGGGACAGCAAACAGAAAACGATGAGTTCCTTGCAAAAGCGTCATTTTTGGCGAGGCTGGGATCGGGCAGTGCATGCAGGTCGGTTTTTCCGGGCTTTGCTATATGGGGAGAAACTCCGGTATGGCCTGAATCTTCGGATCTTTCTGCCAGAGAGTACAGACTCAGTGAGGATTCCTGGTTTTACCGGTTGCAGGATGCGATTCTGATTGTGGACTCGGAAAAGAAGAAGATAAGCAGCTCAGCCGGACATGAATTAATGAATACCCATCCATACGGCCGAAGCAGGATGAGGCAGGCTGAAAACAATCTTTCGGAGTTGCTTGATGCTCTTAATTCCAATAAGCGTGAGGCATTTATCAAGGTAACCGAAAACGAGGCTCTGAGCCTGCATGGGCTGATGCTCAGTTCAACTCCGGGCTACAGCCTTTTACGTCCGGGAACCCTGGAAATCATTGAGAAAGTTAGGCAATACCGGGAGAAGACAGGGGTTTTTGTTTGTTTTACCCTCGATGCAGGACCCAATGTCCATCTGATTTACCACGAGGAAAATAAGAGGGAGGTTGAGCTTTTTGTTGAAGAACAGCTCATGCCCTTTTGTGAGGAGGGAAAGGTTATCTGGGACTCAATGGGTACCGGACCGGTAAATATTCCCTGATCATGATGGACGACAGGCCTTCTTTTTATGGCAAACTTCTCCTTTTCGGGGAATATGGCATTATCCTAGATTCCATGGCTCTCACGGTTCCCCTCCGCGAATTTTCGGGTAGGTTAAGGTTTGCGGAACCCCGGGATACGGAAAATGTTCTTTTCAGGGAATCCAACGCCAATCTGCAACTTTTCCTTAACTATCTTAAATCACACCGGGAATTAAACCAGACGGCAGCGATGGATTATGATAGGTTCTCAGCCGATCTGAAGGATGGGCTTTTTTTTGATTCTAATATTCCTCAGGGTTATGGTGCGGGATCGTCAGGTGCCCTTGTAGCTGCGGTTTATGCGGAATACAGTGCCTCTGAACCGGACCCTTCAGCTGTTCAAAACATTCCGGCTTTAAAGAGAATTTTTTCCCTGATGGAATCCTATTTTCATGGAACTTCTTCCGGACTTGATCCCCTGAGTTGTTTTTCCGGTGCACCCCTGTTGGTCAATCAGGGTGAAGAGGTCCGGAAAGTTAACATACCTCTGCCAGGGGATGGGGTTTCTTTTTTTTTGATTGATACCGGGATTACCGGATCTACGGGACCATTGGTGAAAGGATTTCTGGAGCAACTGGAGGAGGTTTCCTTTAATCGACAGATCAGGGAAAAATTTATTCCTCTTACCCACCAATGCATTGAAAGTTTGCTTACGGGAGAAATCCGGGTGTTGAAGGAAAAATTCAGGGAGCTTTCCTTATTCCAGATGGAATATTTCAGGAAGATGATCCCCGGGGATTTTCTGAAATCCTGGGAAAGAGGTTTGTCCACAGACAGCTATGCACTGAAATTATGCGGTTCCGGGGGTGGGGGATTTATTCTTGGGATGACCAGGGAAAGCGGACTGCCCGAACAAAGAGAGGTCTTTTTAAAGGGGAGAATCCAATACCCACAAATCATTTGAATTCTTAGCTGATCGCAACTCCAAAAACAAGTGCTTTTCGTTTAAACCAAAAATCACCTTTGTTGTTATTATATAAACACAGAAAATTATTTCTGTCTGGGTTAAATAGTTGAATAGGATATTGAAGATGCTCCGAATGCGGAGTTGCAGTTTTCAGGTGCAGACCCGTAATTCATCACAGATTGTAGAGGTTGATCAGAGGCGGATAACGATGAGTTACGGGTTTTTTCTATCCAAACACTCCTTTCACACTTCCCCCGTCAACGCTGATGGTTTGTCCAGTGAGGAAACGCGAACTTTCCGACAGCAGCCAGCAGGCCAGAGAGGCCAGATCCTCTGTTGAACCCATTTTTCTGACCGGAATCTCCGAGATGATCTTTCCTTTCGCAGTTTCCAAATCCGAGTTTCCCTGCTCCGCTTTCTTTTTCAATATACGATCCACGGCAGAGGTCTCGTGATAGCCCGGGGCCAGGATGTTTAAGGTAACCCCGCGGTCTGCAATATCGTTGGACAGAGACTTTACAAATCCCACAACCGCCAATCTGAGGGAGTTGCTGAGAACCAGACTGTTGATGGGTTGTTTTACCGACATGCTTTCCAGGAATACAAGACGTCCATAGTTATTTTCCAGAAAAGCTCGGGTTAGTTCCTTTGCGAGCTCAACCTTCCACCTCAGCAAAGTCCGGTACGCCTCGTCCCAATCTTCCGGGATGGTTTCCAGGAAAGATTTGGCAGGGGGTCCTCCCGCATTGATAAATGCACCACTGAGAGAGTGGAAATTTATTTGTCCGGCCAGGGTGCTGATCGCACCGGGCTGGGTGAGGTCTGCCTGAACAAGTACCAGTTTGTTCTCCTTCCCTCCTCCGTATATTGCCGGATCGGTGCCGCTTCTGGAAACTGCATAGATTCGTGCTCCTTCGTGAAGCAGGGTCTGTGCCACTGCAAAACCGAATCCGCTGCTGGCTCCGCAGATTAGAAAACTTTTGTCTTTTAGTTTTAGATCCATTTCGTACCTTTAGGAATTCTTGAGATCATGAAGCCCTATACAGTCACAATATCCGAATTATTCCGTTCAAATGAAAATCCTGCTCAGGCAATCCGGATGAAATCCTACATGAGGAATAAATTTGAATTTTTCGGATTGCCCTCACCGCTCAGGAAAGAACTTCAAAAAGATTTTCTCAGGGAGAACGGGTATCCGGATCCCGACGAACTGGCAATTATTGTAAAAGAGTTGTGGAATCAGCCCTGGCGTGAACTTCATTATTTTGGCATGGAGATCCTGGAACGACAGCTTAAAAACTCGGGGGTTGAGATCATCGATTTCACAGAAGAGCTGATCCTTACCCATAGCTGGTGGGACAGTGTTGATTACCTTTCAGCGGTTCATATGGGTAAGTTAATGAGGAAATTTCCGGAGGAAATTCCCTGTCGTAACCGGAAATGGCTTGATTCCGGCAACATCTGGCTTCAACGAACCTCCCTGCTGTTTCAGCTCAAATACAAGAAGGATACAGATCTTAAACTTTTATACCGTAATATTGATTTTCTAAAGGATAACAGGGAGTTTTTCATTCGGAAAGCGATTGGATGGATACTGAGAGAGTATTCCAAGACCGATGCGGATGAGGTGAGCAGGTATGTGAATCAAACTCCTCTCAGCACCCTCAGCCGAAATGAGGCATTAAAAGTAATCAACCGAAAGAAAGGCAGGAAATGAGTAAGCATATTCTCCTGGTTCTGGGACATCCAAATAAAGACAGCCTCAGCAGTCTGATCCTTCAAAACTACAGGAAAGGGGCTGAATCGTCCGGGGCCGAAGTAAAGGAGATCATTGTAAGGGAACTGGATTTTGAGCCCATCCTCTTTAAGGGGTATAAGAGAACCGAGGAGTTGGAGGAGGATATCCTTCATTCGCAGCGATTATTCAACTGGGCAGACCATATTGTTTTTATTTATCCTAACTGGTGGGGAACCTATCCGGCATTATTCAAGGGTTTCATCGATAAGGTCCTTTGGCCGGGATTTGCCTTTGCTTTTAAGCCCGGTATCCTGAACTGGGAAAAGCTGATGCAGGGTAAATCGGCCCGGATTTTTGTAACGATGGATACTCCAATATGGTATTATCATCTTATTCAGGGGGCTCCCGGACACAAGGCAATGAAGCAGGCAACCCTGAGGTTTTGCGGATTTAAACCCGTGAGGATAAAATCCCTGGGCCCTGTAAAAAAAGCAAGGGAGAAAAAAGTAAACCATTGGCTCAGGAGGGCTCAATCCCTGGGGAAGAGGGAAGGGAGTTGACTATTCTGACCCATTGTTGTTTTTTATGACTTTCCAGTATGGCTTCGATAAGGACCAGAATGTAATGAGCTTCCTCGAATCCGGCAAAATTATGGGAATCCTTACCCGGTTTTTTTCCATCCAGAATGAAGGAGTAGAATTCCTTAACATTATTGGTCATGGCATCGTTCCAACCTTCCGGGTGGCCTGCGGCAAGGAAGGTGTAATCTCTTACGGAAGGGTCCATGAATCCAGGGTTCCGGTGCAATAATTCATTGGGACGGTCGCGATGCCCAATCCACATCTGATCTGCATTCTCCTGGTTCCAGTAGAAACTGGATTTTTCCCCATTGATCTCGAAATTGAGATAGCATTTCCTGCCTGCACTCACCTGAGACACATAAAATAATCCCTGCGTGCCATTGTCCATGGTGAACATTACCGAGGCGAAATCTTCCACCTCAACCTTAATATCTGTGGTTTTTCCTTCGTTCCCTGTAGCAAACGCCTCTACACGGGCAGTGGGTTTTTTGCGGACAGGCACATTGGTAATGAGATTTGCCAACACGGCGTTTATCCTGGCTCCCAGCACATGTTGAACAATGTCCATCCAGTGTGATCCGATATCTGCGATGGTATTGGATTCGCCGCTAATATCCTTTTCAAGCCTCCAGCTATAATCGCTTTCCTTCAGAAGCCAGTCCTGAAGGTAGGAGCCATGCACCAGCCTGGGTCTTCCAATCTCATTATTGGCGATCCTGACTCTCATGTCCTGAACGAGGGGATTCATCCGATAATTGAAATTAACCGCGCTCACCACCTCAGGATTCTCTTTCAACAGATCCAGCAGTTCTGCAGACTCGGCAGTGCTTCTGGCCAGGGGTTTCTCCGAAAAAAGGTGCTTTCCCGCCTTAATGGCCATGGCATTATATTCCTTATGCAGATAGTTGGGGGTGCAATTGTGAATAACGTCAATCTCCGGATCATGGATCATCTCCACGGCATCCTTATAAACTTTGGGTATCCGGTATTTTGATGCCTTTTCAACGGCCAGATCAGGACTAACATCGGTACAACCATATACCCCGGCTATCCCTGTTCTTCGGATGGCTTCAATGTGACTGGGACTTATATATCCAAGTCCGATAATTCCTGCTTTTAGCTGTTTTGTCATGAATTTAAAATTTATAGGATGCTTTTTCCAGATCTTTAAGATTATTGAATTTTACCGGAGGGGAGAGATAGGGATAGAGAAACTGATAAATTTCAAGCCGGATCTCCCTGGCAATTTTTGTATCCATGCGGTTGAAAGAATGTCCGCCCGGAATTTCCTCATAGATCTTGTATTCGAAATCTTTATCTGCAGCTTTGAGGGACTTGATCAGGTGCTCCACTTCAAGCACATTAACATCCGCATCGTTGGTGTTGGTATGAATAAGCAGGGGTGTTTTGAGTTTTTCAGCATTCCAGGCCGGAGAGCGGCGCCGGTATTCATCCACATTCTCGTAGGCAGTTTTTCCAATGTGGTAATCTGCCGAGTACAAATCTCTGTATCCCTGGGTTTTATAACCCATCCTGGCGATGAGGTCGCTTACCGGAACCCCGGCGTAGGCTACCTTGTAGCTTTGGGGATAGTCAAATACATTCATCAAAGCCAGGAGTCCGCCATGACTCCATCCTATAATCCCGATCCTGTTGGGATCGATAAAATCACAGTTTTCCACTATAAAATCACGGCTCGCCTTAACATCGGCAATCTCCCTTCCTCCGTAGTCTATTTTCTCGTACATACTTCGGCCATAGCCGGTACTACCCCGGTACTCGGCAGCCACCACCACATATTCCTGAGCCATCAGCTCGCGGATGATATGGGTGTAATAGGTGTCAAAATTGGCATGAACTCCCCCGTGGGGAAAAACGATAAGGGGGTATTTCTTTGAGGGATCCAGGGTTTTGGGGACAAAAACATAGGACCAGAATTTCACCGGATTTCCGGCACCCTGTGCGGTGGGATTAGGTTCCTGTTCGGGGTGAAGGGGAGGTCCGTAAATATACACTTTATCAATTTCGGCCACATCGCCCACCTTCTGGTACCAGAGGAGATCATCGATGGATTTCTCCAGTTGATCAAGCCGATGATTGAGATTGGTAAGCCTTTCGTTTATGGATTCTATGCCATCACCGTTTTCCGGCTGGGCCATCAGGGCGACCGGGGCGAATATCCACAAATACAGGATGATAAATAAACCGTTCTTTCTGTTCATGGGAGGTGAAATTTAGAATACTTTGCAAGATAGCTAATATGACCGGTGTACAAAAGCTTCGGGCGGGATTTTACCAGATACTTATTCTGTATAGTGATGACCACATTATGGATCAATACTGTTTTTTCCACAGGCTTTTAAGTATACTAGAAATTGTTCTGGGGCAGGCTGAAGCAAGGCTTATCTTTGAGAAGCCGGTGCGTTCAAATATGGTTGAAGCGGGAGGGGTCATGGTCCCTTTCCGATGGAAACTGGCTAAAGGCCGACCATGAACCCTGTCCTGAATAGTGTTTTAACCCTATCTTAACAAGATTACTTCGAGCTTAGTCGTATTTTGGATGAATATGAAAGTTTTCAGATTATGACCTTTACCAAGTTCAGGGCATGCTATGCAGATTTGATCCGGTTTAGCCTCATTCTTGCTGCATTTCTTTTGAATTCAGGTGCACTGGTTTTTTCTCAGGAGGATCGTGAATCGGTGCTGTTGAAAGACCTTTCCCGGGCTAATGATGATTCTGCCCGAGTGGACATTCTTGTTTCTTTGTGTGATTTGGCTACGTATACGGACGGACGCAAAGGACTGGATTATTTCGATCGGTTACGGGAGGTGGCCGGGCGTTCCGGACATATGCTGGGCCTGGCCCGTGCATGGGAAAGGGTCGGTAATATTTACTTTCATATGGGGATCAAAGACAGTGCAGCTTATAGTTATGCTCAGGCATACCGGGTAAATGAGGAATTTGTTGGAGATTATGAGATTTCCGCTTCGGTGATGTATAATCTGGGAAATGTCAACTACGAACTTGGAAGGTTTGATTCGGCCATTTACTACGCGAACAGGGCAGGGGAAATATTCATGGAAAATGCTGATTCCATGGGTTATGCGGCCAGCAGATATCTTACCATCGGGATATATAAGGATATGGGTGACTATAGTCAGGCCATGTCCCGGGGATTAGAGGCTTTGCGGATTTTCCGCAATCTGGAAAACCGGAACTGGGAGATCTTCACGCTCAATAATATGGCCGATCTCTACAATATTCTTGGGGAGTATGATAAGAGCCTGGAGGTGATGGAGGAGGTCCTGGCTCATTACCGGGAAGACGATAACCAGAAATTTGTGAGTGTTGCCCTTCGTTTCATTGGAGATATTCATATGGAGCTGGAGAATGATTCACTCAGTTTACAAAACCTTTCCCTTGCTTTGGAGGTCAGTAGAAAAGGCGGGTTTCTGCCGGAAGAAATTAAAACACTCTACTCGCTTGCGAACCTTTATTACAACCTGGGAGATTATGAGGAGAGTTTGAAACTTTTTAGAGAAGGGATGGTGAAAAGTCGGGAGGCCAGCGACGGTAAATTTATTGCCTCCAATACCCTGGGTGAGGGAAAATCCCTTTACAGCCTTGAGGAGTATTCTGTGGCCTCTGAAAAACTCAGGGCATCCATTCCCCTGCTTTCGGAGGTGGAAGATCCCAACGGACTCAGGGATGCATGGTTATACCTGTCTAAGAGCCTGGAGAAGACAGGTGATTATCCCGGGGCCCTTTCAGCCTATAAAAACTACAGCCAGTATCATGACACCCTGTTGCGGGCCGAAATGTCCGATAGGCTGGCAAGTCTCAATTACCAGTATGAAGTGGAGCAGATGGAGGAAAAGGTGGAGGGCCTTCAACAACAAAAGGAACTGGCAGAGGTAAACCGGAGGAATTTGTGGCTGATCCTGATTTTGACCTCGATCACCGGCCTGGCTCTGATCTCACTCTTTTACCTTCGTTCACGCAAGAATCGCCAGCTTCTAAACAAAGAAAAGGAGGTTGACCGGATGAAAGACCGGTTCTTTGCCAATATATCTCACGAGTTCCGTACTCCTCTCACCCTGATCCTGAGTCCGGTCTACGAGCTCAGGAAGAAAGCAGAGCTTGCACCCCATACCCAGGTGCTGTCGCTGATTGAACGAAATGCCCGAAGACTTCTTCATCTTGTTAATGAAATTCTGGAGCTTTCCCGGCTGGATTCTGGAAGAACCGAAGTCCACTACCAGGAAGAGGAGGTTCACCGTTTTATCCTCAAGCGGGTTAATTCCTTTCATTCCCTGGCAGAATCCCGAAACATCACCATGGAGCTACAGATTCACAATGGAGAAGAGCGGTTTGTCTTTGATCCGGATAAACTGGAGACCCTGATCAACAACCTTTTGGGTAACGCCCTGAAATTCGAACCCGAAGGAGGAAAGGTGTTCGTTGGATCAAGCATTGCTACCAGGCAGGGAAGAAGATTCCTTATGATGGAGGTGGGTAATCAGGGTACATTTATCTCCGAGAAAGAGCAAAAGCACTTATTTGACCGATACTACCGCTCCCCTGATCCGGTGGCTGCAGGAACGGGAATCGGACTCGCCCTGGTTAACGAACTGGTGAAAGTCATGAATGGGAAGGTGATGGTTGACAGTGATCCTTCCGCGGGAACTTTTTTTAAGGTTGAATTGCCCGAAGGAAAACCCGAAAAAGGAAAAGATAAAAAGCAGGAGTTCCTGAGCCCTGGACATGTTTATTTACGGGAAGACGAACCCTCTTCGGACCCTTCTGTTCCCAAAGACAAAAGCCTTAACGGAGAGGGAATAAGGGTCCTGGTAGTGGAAGATAATGCGGAGGTGAGGGACTTTATCTATTCCTGTCTGAGAGAACATTACTACGTTGACACGGCGGTTGATGGCTCAGAAGGAATACGGACCGCTCTGGAAACCATTCCCGATATCATTATTTCTGATGTGATGATGCCCGGTGCCGACGGTAACGAGTTGACCCGAACCCTGAAATCAAATGAGAAGACCAGCCATATTCCCATAGTACTCCTCACAGCGAAAGCCTCCGAGGATGACCGGCTCGAGGGGCTGAGTCAGGGCGCCGACGATTATCTGGTAAAACCCTTCAACACACGTGAACTGCTGTTGAGGATGGAAAATCTGATGAGACTACGGAAGGAAATACAAAAAAAGTATTCGGGAACGATGCTTTACCAACCTTCAGCCGAAAAGATCCAGAGCGTCGATCAACGATTTATCGCAAAAATTATCAGGGTAATTGAGGAAAACCTCTCCAACGAGGAATTCAGTGTGGAAGAACTGGGCAGGGAGATCGGCATGAGCCGGAGTCAGCTTCATCGCAAGCTGGTCGCCCTCACCGATTCCTCTGCCAGCACCTTTATTCGGAATTACCGGTTGAAAAGGGCTTATGAACTCCTAAGCAACCGGGCAGGCAGCATTTCTGAAATCGCTTATTTAACCGGCTTTACTTCACCCTCCTACTTTACCAAATGTTTCCGCGAAACCTACGGAAAAACCCCCGGTGAACTTGTATCCTGATCCCGGATATTTCCGGGTTTTGGAGGAATGCAACATAGATTACAGGATTTACAACACCAGGGATAGCCCTTGAAGAGCAGTCATCCTACTTTTGAGCAAACAAATACTCACATAAAAGATAAAACCATGAGAAAATATTTATTCTATTCCGGTTTGGTCCTTTCAGGGGTGTGGATGTCGGTTTCGACGGTCGCAGCCCAGGGACCTGTAACCCCAACCAACGGAGTTGTTGGTAAGAGTGAAATGGTGGTAATATGGGAAAACAGTATGAACGGACCTTCTTCCGAGGTAGGCTTTTTTCATCATTACTTTAGTCTGAAAAAGGACTTCGAAACGATCAGTAACAAGTCAGACAGACTCGAAAGTTATGTGCGTGACACCCTGGCCGGTAATTATGGCAACCGGATGATCAATGCTGTGGCGGGGGATTTTGACGGGGATTCCAAAGACGAGTATGTAACCATCATCCAGGGCATGGACAATACCCTTAGCCTTGACCTGGCCAGAATGGGTCAACAGGGAACAAAGAGCTTTAGCCGCTCTTACCTTGCGCCAGGACCTCTCTCCCAACAAGGAGTTCCTTACAGGGGAAATGTTTATACCAGTGTTGCTGATCTGAACAAGAACGGGAAGGATGAGTTGGTCCTGGCCTGGGTGAGTGAGGATGACAGTCTTGTGATAACTTTATTGGGACTGAAGGATGACAGTTTGCAGGTGGTTAAGAGATTGGCCCGGGAAAAAGTAGTATCTCTTTCCGAAAATGATCTTATAGGCCTACAGACTTCGGATATTGACGAGAACGGCGATCAGGAACTGGCCCTGATTTACTATTCCGAAACACCGGCCGAAGGCTTATATATTCAATTGTACCGGTTTGCGGCGAATGACGATTATTCCTATGAAATGCAGGACCGGTTCCTTTTTGACGAGGATATCGCCGCTGGTTTGAGGAGCAATGGAGACTCTTTTTACCTTAACCTCACCAGCGGTGATTTTGATGGAGATGGAAAACGGGAGTTCCTGGTGGTTCTGATGTCGGTCGCAGAATCTTCCGAGCTTATATTTTTCCCAATTCATATGGGTGATGATCCCGGAACCCCGGAGGTGGATCCCTTGGAATCTTTTTCGATTAACAATGAGGAAATAGACCGGAACAGTCTGTTCATGTCCTATGAATATCCGGATATTGCTTCCGGGGATGTCAATGGGGATGGGGTTGACGATATTTTGCTGGGTTCATCCGACATAGAAGTTTTTCACACCACTCCTGAGGGGGGCTTTGACTTTATTTCAAAATATGTAGACTGGATGTGGGGAACGCCCTTATCTTATCTTTCGCTTGCCAATGTTGACAATAATCCGGATAATGGAGATGAGATCATTTATGCCCTGAATATTTCCGAGGATATTAATTTTTATGTTGTAGGATCGGATGCGAATTTTGGCTTTTCACAGATTGCTTACCGCAATTTGGGAACCTGGGGTAAAAACCTGAATTCCTTTGCTATGGTTACGGGTGATTTTGACGGGGATATGTTCCGAATCGGCCCGGGGAAGAAATATACCCGGACAGATATTGTGCAACCACTGGTGATCCTGAATGCACCACCTACGCATTTTGACATGTTTGAAGACGAGATTTACGACGTGAATAATTGTCATGACGGGGCCTCCTGTTCGAGTTATGCAACCTATACAGCAGTTTCGTCGGAAGAGATTTCGGTAAGTACCACCCTACAGAAATCCTGGGGAATAAGTTCTACCATTAGTGGAGGAGGTAGTTTCCTTGGGGCCTCTGTTAGGGGATATCTTACGGCCGAATACGGTGAGAATTTCGAAAAGTCGACTGGTTCAAGCCAGACCGTGGTGATAAGTCAGCAGGTAACCGCCACTTATGACGATCAGATCTATGCTACGGTTTGCGATTATGAGATCTGGGAGTATCCGGTATATAACCGGAACGGTGTGATCAAAGGCAATATTCTGACCCTTGAGCCCACCCTTTCCGAGAACCGGTGGTTTCCAAGCAAGGAAAGAAGTGCCAACGGGTATATTCCAAAGCATGAGGTTGGAAATATTCTTTCCTACACTCCATATACCGATCTTATCAATCCGGATGGTGAAGACAAGATCCGCGGTTCGTACGGAACCGACAGTTATGACCTGGATGCAAATACCAATGTCAACTTCAATGTGAACCTTTCCAATACGTTTAATGATACGGAAGTAAAGGGACGAAGAATCGGGGTTGAGGCCGGGGCATCTGTTTCCGCCTGGGGAATAGAAGTGAGCGGGTCGGCCCGATATGATGAGAGTCAGTTAAGCACACACTCCGTCTCCGTAAGCAAGGGTCTGGACATTACCGTGCATCTGGGAGGAGTGAACAGATCCATAGGGGAGACCGGTTATAATGTCACTCCCTATATCTACTGGTCCAAGAACGGAGCCCTGGTAGTGGATTATGCAGTAAGACCCATTCTGCCCGAACCGGGAGGAACCGAAACCTGGTGGAGCGAAAGTTATGACAGGCCTGATCCGTCCTTCATTCTGCCCTGGAAACTGGATCCGGAGAAGGGTCTTACTCTTCAGGATGAGGTAAAAAGGATGCAGACCAAGTCCATTATGTTTTCGCCTGCAGAACCCGAAAGCGGGGATACCGTCCTGATCCGGGCCTATGTGCACAATTTCAGTCCCTATCCCACAGCGGATGCAATACCTGTTAGTTTTTATGTAGGAGATCCCGATGCGGGCGGGACCCTGATAAAGGATATCCATGGAGAATCCCTTTTCTTTACCGTTGGTCTGGTTGATGCCCAGGCTTTCAGTGAGGTAAGCTTACGGTGGGTGGTACCTGCAGGACTTCCTTCTTTTCCACGGATTTTCGGTGTCATCAATCCGGGCGGCGGCATGAATGAAGTACACACCTTTAATAATAAAGGCTGGGTGATCCTGGGCAAATCGGATGCCGAAGGTCCTGTACCGGTGATCGGGAATCCGGCAGGGGATGCTGACTGGATAAGCGTTTATCCTAATCCGGCCCGTGAACTCCTGAATTTCAGACCCAAAATGGAAATATCCGGTCCGGTAAGTATTGAAATCCTGGATATCCGTGGCAGAACCCTGAAAATTGAAACCTACCGGGCATTTCCCGGGACCGGGGAGGAATTCAGTATTCCGGTGAATGACCTGGATCCAGGATTCTACCTGTACCGGATCCAAAATGGTGAATTTGCGGAAACCGGTAAGTTTCTGAGGGCAAACTGACAGGTTTATTTACAGGCCTGGGAATTTTTCCTGATATTTGAAGGAAAGTGATATCAGGATCCAGGCCTGATTAATCTTAAATTGCATGAAAAGCCCTGTTTTTCTTATACTTATCTTACTATTCGGCTTGTTTCCTGAGAGAAAATCCCAGGTTTTCATAGGTGAGGTATTTGCTGCTCCCGGCCCGGATGTAAGGGCCGGGAGTCTATTGTTAACGACCGACTGGATTGAACTGTGCAATAGCGGGAACCGGCAGATCAACCTTGACGACTACTGCCTTTCCGATAAGGAATCCCATCCCTTCCAGTACCGGATCGGGAAAGGAATCAGCCTTGGGCCGGGAGAATGTGTATTGTTCCTGTCTGAACGGGATGCTGGTGCGGAGGGCTTACCCTTCAGACTAAACAGAGATGGAGAAAAGGTGATTTTATATACTCATGAAGGGAAGGAAATGGACAGGCTGGAATTTCCGGTTCAGTACGGAGGAATCAGTTACGGCAGGCTTGAGGGAGGGGTTGGGTATTTGGAAAAACCCTCCCCGGGAGAAATGAATCAGGGTCCTGTTTTGAGGGGCCGATGCCGGTTACCCGATCTAACCCTTCAGCCTGGAATTTATTATCCGGGTGAAAAAAGAATTGTCTCTTTTGAAATGACGGATTCCATGGAGGTTTTTTACACCCTTGATGGCAGGGACCCTGACCGGACGGGGATCCGGTACTCGGATCCTATTGTACTGGATTCTACCCTCATTATTAAATACCGGGCGTTTGCTCCGGGAAGGCTGCCCTCGGAGACTGGAGTGGCAGGTTATATCGTTGCTGAACGGGATTTCCTTCTTCCGGTGGTATCGCTGGTTTCGGATCCTGAAGGTATTTTCAGTGATTCACTCGGAATTTATGTAAGAGGGAAAAACGGTGTTACCGGGTATTGCAATAGTCTGGTGAAACGAAATTATTGTCGTGACTGGGAGAGAAGGGTGTATTGGGAACTTTTTAGTGACAGGAAAAGAGTTTTTTCATCACCGGGAGGGATAAAAATTCATGGAAACTGCAGTCGTAATTTTCCCCAGCGATCCCTGGCATTGTTTGCACGAAGACTATACGGAGAGGGGGAATTCAGACATTTCTTTTTTCAGGAAAGAGCGTACTCCCATTATGAGGCCATTGTTTTAAGAAATTCAGGGAACGATTTCGGGCGTTCCATGCTGAGAGACGGACTCATGGCCAGGATCGCGAAGGGTGTTCTTGATGTGGACTATTCAGAATATCAACCGGTTGTAGTTTTTCTAAACGGAGAATACTGGGGTCTTTACAATATGAGAGAGAAGGTGAATGAGCATCATCCGGCTGCCCTTCATGGGATAGATCCGGAAGGTGTCAATTTGTTTGAAAACAAGGGACAACTGTTGCATGGCTCAGGGGAAATCCTGGATGATTTTATGGAAATGCTGAAGGATCGGCTGACTGCCCCGGAGGAAAAGTACGCAAGACTTACTCCCTTCCTGGATGTGAATTCGTTTATCGATTACATGATTGCCCAGATCTATTGTGCCAATACCGACTGGCCTGTTAAGAATATTAAATTCTGGAATTCAGATGAATGCGGGAAGGGAATGCGTTGGATCCTTTTTGATACGGATCTTGGATTCGGACTCTCCACAGGGAATTATGATACAGATATGTTCCGGCATCTTCAGGATCATGCTTCCCGTGGGGAAAGGACCGATGTGACCAGTTTGCTTTTCGCTGAACTTTCACGTTCCAGAGATTTCCGTCTGAAGTTTAGTGAAAGATTCCGTGATTTACTGAAAAACGGGCTGGATCCGGACAGGGTCGTGAACCTGATTTCTGAAACCTCCGCAATGATTGAGCATGAAATGGGTTTTCAGCAGGAGCGCTGGATGCTTCCGGAAGAACTTTGGAAAAGTGAAATTGAAAAAATGATCCGTTTTGCCGGTGAAAGGCCTGCTTATCTCCAGGGGCAACTGGAAAAGTATCTAAAGGGAACCTACCTTGAGTGAACTCACATGGAGAATCTGCATGGGACAGTTTTTCACCGGACCCGGGCATGTTAATTTTTTAAGTAGAGGTTAAAAAAAATGAAAATCCGGAAATACCTGAATGATAGATTTTTGCAAGTGACTAAATAAATACCATCAACTTAAATCATTGAAATACAATAATATAGGAATATTGAAAATCTTAAAAAAAAGTACCATGAAATTCGGAAGTTGTTGATTTTTTTTTTAGTTTTAAGACAGATTTAACTAAAACTTCAACTATGTCTAACGCGGGTAATCAAAACTTGTGTGTTCAGACAGAGGCCTATGTCTCCGGTCAAACCGGAGAGTACCTGAAAATAGTGGAAGTAGAACATAGAAATATATGACCGGACAGATTTAATCTGGACCGGTTTTTTTGTGTTTAAGCAATTTCCAATTACTAATTTAAATATCTGTATTATGAGAAGAGCAGACAAACAAGTATCGGACTTAAACTGGATGGAAAGCATTCTTATGAAGGGTCAGATCTGCCGGGTAGGATTGTCCGGAAATGACTATCCTTACATTGTTCCGGTCAATTATGGTTATCATGGAGGGAAATTATATTTCCACTCTGCATGTGAGGGCAAGAAACTTGAAATGATCCGTTCCAATCCCAATGTATGTGTACAGGTGGATATTGAGACCATGATTGAAAAGTCGGAAGTGCCATGTAATTTCAGTACCCGATACAAATCGGTGATTGGGTATGGGAAGGCTAAAATGGTAGAAGACCCGACAGAAAAGAAAACCGCCATGGGAATCATTGTAAAACACTACAAACACGATCATAGCATGGATTACGAATATCAAAACATGGAAGATGTTTGTCTAGTACAGGTTGAGATGGAAGAGATGACCGGTAAACATTCGGCCTGAGAAAATCTGTCAATCGCTTTTTCATGAAAGAACGAACCGCTCCACTGGAGCGGTTTTTTTTATCCTTTTATGATGCAAAAAAATCGTCATCATTTTCCGTATTTTGAGAATATTCTTATTATATTTGTTTCGAGAATATTCTCATAATCTTAATCAACAGGTATGCCCAGAAGAGCAACACCCAGGAAGGTGGTAAAACCTCCCGGATTTCGCGGGTACAAACCCTATGGAGCAGAGACAGATAGCAGAAATCCTGTGGAATTAATGTATGAGGAGTACGAGGCTGTTAAGCTGGCCGATTACGATCTTATGAATCATCAGGAAGCCTGCCGTTTAATGGGAATTTCAAGGCCCACCTTTGCCAGAATCTATGAAAGTGCACGCAGAAAGATTGCTCTTGCCATGGTTGAAACCCGGGAAATAAAAACCGTATTTGGAAATGCGATGCTGGACAAAAGCTGGGTCTTGTGCCTTTCATGTAATGCGAGGTTTACGGTACCTGAAGGATTCAGTCAGAATCAATGCCCGGTTTGCGGAAATACCTCCATTGAACCTATAAATCAAGACGATAAATGATAACGTTAATTACCTCTACGGGAAACAGTCTTTCCGATCGATTTGACCTTCGGTTTGGCAGGGCTGCATGGTTTTGCATTTACGATGAAGAATCGGGTACTACCGAATTCATGATGAATACTGCAGGTTCCGAAATGAATGGTACGGGAATAAAAGCAGCAGAAATTGCCGCTGACAAAGGCGCAAAGAAAATCATTTCCGGGGATTTCGGGCCCAAAGCCAGGGACTTGCTGGATCAATTAAAAATACAAATGGTCATTCTTCAGGATAGCGAGCTTACCATAGGTGAGATTATTCAAAGAATTGCGAAAAACCTGAAATCCTGATCTGAAAACAAAGGGAATGATCATTTTTCCATCCTCGACTAAGAAAATGAATAATGATTAACCTAAAATAATAAACGTTATGCCGGGATTTGACAGAACAGGTCCGGAAGGTGAAGGTTCACGTACCGGAAGGAAAAAAGGAAATTGCAGGAATCCTCTTCCAAAAGAGGAGGTTACGAATGGTGAAGTTCCAAATGCAAGTTTCACTGCATCCCGATTTGGGAAAGGCGGTGGCAGGAAGAGAAGAGGAAGGAATAGATAATTTTTAAATTTTTTAATACGAATTATGGGAAAGAAAATTGCCATACCTGTAGATGATAATGGTCTGCTGGACAGTCACTTCGGGCACTGTCGATATTTTTCGGTGATCACTGAGGAAAACAGCGAACTGATCACCCATGAACAACTACTGCCCCCTCCCCACGAACCGGGTGTACTACCTGCATGGCTTGCGCAACAGGGAGTAACAGATGTCATCGCAGGGGGAATGGGACAGCGAGCCATCGACCTTTTTAATCATCATGGGGTCAACGTATTTGTAGGGGCTCCAAAAAGCAGGGATATTGAACTGGTCAGAAGTTTCCTTGCAGGAAATCTTGACTTGTCTGCCAATTACTGCGATCATTAAAGGGTCTGATTGATCCCGTTTTCTGCTGAAAAAACAAAACATGGCCTATAAAATCGCTGTTCTTAGCGGAAAGGGAGGGACGGGGAAAACAACCGTGTCTCTTCTTCTACACCATTCTCTCGGGGAATTTTCCGGAGTATTGGCTGATTGTGATGTGGAGGCTCCCAACGATTATCTTTTCATGCAGGAACCTCTAAAAATTGAAGAGAAAGAGGTATACAGGCTCGTTCCTTCCATCCTCAAGGATCAATGTAATTATTGTGGTAAATGCAGGGATTATTGTGAGTTTAATGCGATTGTGGTCCTGCCGGATTATGAATTTGCCCAGGTTAATACCGAGCTTTGTCATTCATGCGGAGCCTGCCTTGAGGCCTGTTCGCAGAACGCCATCATCGAATACGCAGAAAGCATAGGGGCGATCTCAAAATACACGGGAGTCGCTCCGGAGAATCTGACAGAAGGAAAGCTGAAAGTTGGCAGCAGTATGCAAAGCATGATGATACGGGAGTTGAAACTGGATCTTCCTTCCGATTGCGACTACATTATTTTGGATTCACCACCCGGATCCGACTGTTCGGTGGTTGAAACAGCAAGGGATGCCGATTTTGTCATCCTTGTAGCCGAACCCACGCTTTTCGGGCTTCATGACTTAAAATTGGTGATTGAGCTGGTTCGAACACTTGATATTCCCCATGCTGTGGTTATCAACAAATCAAGGGGAAGTAATCATCCTCTAACCAGCTATCTGCAAGCAGAAAAAATTCCGATCCTGGCAGAAATTCCCTTTGATCGGAAGTTTGCTCAGAATTATGCCAAGGGAAGCATATTCGGAAAAAAATCCGATAGCCTGGCTGTTGCGATTGATAAAATCTTAAAACCCCTAAAGGAGAGAATCCTGCAATATGAAGGAGATCACTATTTTAAGTGGTAAGGGAGGTGCAGGAAAAACCACCATTGCCGCCGCTTTTGCCAGTCTTGCAAGGGAAGCAGTCTTTTGCGACTGTGATGTGGACGCATCCAATCTCCATTTGGTATTCCATCCAACTTTGAAGGAAGAACATGCATTTCCAGGAGGTTTAAAAATATGGGTGGATTATGACAAATGTGTTTCCTGCGGCATTTGTGTTTCAAAATGCAGGTTCGGAGCTCTTAAGATTAATGAGTTGAACCGGATCGAGACTGACGAGCTATCCTGTGAGGGTTGCAGGTTATGCGAACGCGTTTGTCCGTATGAAGCCATTAGTTCTGAACCATTTATGAATAATACATGGTTTGTTTCTGAGACGAGATTTGGAAAACTGGTGCATGCAAGACTGGCACCCGGAGAGGAGAACAGTGGAAAACTGGTTACACGGATCCGTAAAGAGGCCGGATCCATCGCAAACGAAGACAAAAAACAAGTAATTATAAATGACGGACCTCCGGGGATTGGTTGTCCGGTCATTGCTTCCCTGGCAGGAACAAGTGCTTGTGTAGTAGTCATTGAATCGTCCATTTCCGGTTTTTCCGATGCGATGCGGCTGTTTACTCTTTTGGAAAAAATGAATATCAGGGCATTCGCCATGATCAACAAATATGATCTTAACCAGGAGGTTGAGAAAAAAATAGAAACCTATCTCAGCAGCAAAGGAATTCCACTGATTGCAAAAGTTCCTTTCAGCATTGAATTGGAAAAATCGACAAACCTGGGAAAATCAATATTCGAGTATAAGGATGATGGGAGAGAAGCTCATATTTTAAGGGAAGCCTGGAATTTGATTCAACTGCATATCCTGGGGGCATGAAGCTATGAGTAATCGTTCCAATAAGGACTTTCCTGCAAGGAAAAAAAGCAAATAAAAATATGACCATAAGTGTTCTGACCGATAATTGTGCCGGCTCCGGCTTTCTTGCAGAGCACGGACTTTCCTATCTGATCGAAAGCATGGGTAGGAGGGTACTTTTCGATACGGGGTGTACTGATGTGTTCCTGCGAAATGCAATGCAATTGGGAATGGATCTTGATTCTCAGATTGATACCCTTGTTTTGAGTCATGGTCATTGGGATCACGGAAACGGGTTGAGATATCTGAATGATAAAAAGCTGGTTCTGCATCCCGCTGCACTGATCAAACGATACCGGAAGTATGATCATTCTCCTGTGGGTTTGGCGTTAGCTGAGACGGATCTGGAAAAGAGATTCAGCCTGATAAAGTCAGAAGAGCCCTTTGAAATAACAAAGAACCTTCTGTTTCTGGGAGAAATACCCAGGCTAACAAAATTTGAGTCCCAAAACACTGCTTTTGTTGACGAGTTCAATGAACCGGATTTTCTACCTGACGATTCAGGTCTGGTATGTATAGAAAATGAAAAACTGTATGTGATTTCCGGTTGTGCTCATTCCGGAATTGTTAATATGGTGCAACATGCCATCCATGTTACCGGAATAAGCAGGGTGGAAGCAGTAATGGGTGGTTTTCACCTCAGCCACAACAACCAGCAGACCCGGGAAACGATCCATTACCTTCGAAAAATGGGAGTTAAAAAGCTTTACCCTTCCCATTGTACGCAATTGCCTGCTCTCCTTGCCTTTTCCGGTGAATGGGAACTCAGTCAGGTAAAAACAGGGATGGTGCTGGAATTTTGAGCATAAATTGTAATAACCTAATAATCAGACATATGAGTAATAGAATAATTGTTATCGGAGGATCTGCAGCAGGTCCTAAGGCGGCAGCTAAGGCCAGGCGAATGGATGAATTTGCTGAGATAACCATGTTTCAGGAAGGACATGACCTTTCCATGGCATCCTGTGGGTTTCCCTATTATGTGGGTGGTTTTTTTGACGACAGAAACCAGCTGCTTTGCACACCCACAGGGGTGGTACGTGATCCGAAATTTTACTGGAACGCCAAGGGTATCACGGCTAAAATCAATACAGAGGTAACGAAGATTGATACAAAAAAGAAAAGAATTGAATACCGGGATCTTGGTTCTGACGAAATGGGAGAGCAGGAATATGACAAACTGATAATTGCAACCGGGGCTATTGCCCGAATGCCGCCGGTGCCGGGTGTGGATTTAGAAGGGATTACAACCCTTCATTCCATGCAGGATGCAGACTATCTAAGACAGATCAGGGATGAAGGACGGATTAAGAAAGCGGTGGTAATTGGAGGAGGACTCATTGGTATTGAAACTCTTGAAGCCTTGCATCTCGCAGGGATTGAACTTACCATGGTTGAGCTGCTTCCTCAGTTATTAACCTTTCTTGACTGGAAAATGGCGCGTCTGGTTGAAAATTATCTCAAAACAAAAGCAAATGTGATCACCAGCAATGGAGTCGCTGAGTTTGTTGGAGAGAACGGAAGAATCACCGCTGTCAAACTAAGAAACGGAACTGAAATCCCTTGTGAATTGGCAGTGGTTGCCATAGGGGTAACGCCCAATGTTAATCTTGCGCGGGAAGCCGGAATTCAAATCGGGAAATTAGGGGGAATAAAGGTGGATGAGTATATGCAGACCTCCGAGCGGGATGTATATGCGGTTGGGGATTGTTGTGAGATCAAGAATATAATCACTGGTAAGCCGGTTCTGGCCCCTTATGGGGATCTGGCGAATCTGCAGGGCAGAGTGGCCGGAGAGAATGTTGTATCGGGAAACGTGGCGAAATTTACCGGAACCATTCAAACGGGAATTTGTAAATTATTTGATTATGGGATTGGAATTACCGGTTTATCGGAAGAAAAGGCAAAAGAAGCTGAGATTGACTATGTCAAAGTCATAAATGCAAGTCCGGATAAACCCGGTTTTATGAATGGTAAACTATTGATAACAAAACTGATAGCAGATAAGTCAACCGGTAGGATATTAGGCGCACAATGCATCGGCCAGGGGGATGTAAGCAAGCAGTTGGCTATTTGGGCAACCGCAATTAAAGGAAACCTTACGGTGGATGATGTTTCCAATAACGATCTACCCTATGCACCACCCTATTCGCTGGCTATAGATCACAGCATTGCCAGTGCCCATATCCTGCAGAATAAAATGAGAGGGATATTCGAGGGAATATCAGCCCTTGAGTTGAAGGAGAAACTGGATGCCAGAGCGGATGTATATCTTCTGGATACCAGAGGACCCGATGAGTATGAACAGACCCGGTTCGGATTTGGAGAAACCCTGATCCCAATTGGTATGTTGAGGCAAAGAATTCAGGAATTGCCAAAAGATAAAAACAGGGAAATTATTACCTATTGCAAGATATCGCTTAGAGGGTATGAAGCTGCTCTGATCCTGAAGGCTCATGGGTACACTCAAGTGAAGGTCCTTGAGGGAGGGGTTATGGCATGGCCTTTTGAAAAGGAAAAATAGTTGTGAAACTACAGAGGGAATTCCCCGGTGAATACATACTGATAGTCGCCTTCAAGTCTTACATCGGAATAGAATCCCGGTTCCGGATTGGAAAACCCTACGATTAATTGTCCGCCTCTGGCATTCACAAAAAATGATTTTTTGTCAGACCCGGTATGGTAATGTGCAGAAATGGCAGCAGCCACGACCCCGGTTCCGCATGCAAGGGTTTCGTTTTCGACTCCTCTTTCATAGGTCCTGATAGCAATTTTCCCATCCTCGATGATGGTAATAAAATTGATGTTGCTGCCTGCTTTTCCCCAGCGATCCTGATAGCGAATCTCGCGTCCCAGATTAAATACATCGGTATTTTCAAGATCCGCGACCTGTGTTACGAAGTGGGGTGATCCTGTATCCAGGAAATATCCGTCCTTTTCCTTTCGCAATTCGGAAACCGACTTCATTTCGAGAATCACCCGGTTTGGGCCGGTAATCCAGGCTTTATGGTCTCCATCGATACCTTCAAAGGTCCATTCAGCCTCCAACAGACCTTTTGACTTTGCGAATCCGGTGAAGCATCTGCCCCCATTGCCGCACATGGTGCCTTCGTAGCCGTCGGCGTTAAAATACTTCATTCGGAATGGTTGTCTTTGTCCGTTCAGAAGCAGGATCAATCCGTCGGCTCCTATCCCAAAGTGCCTGTCGCATAAGCTGTTCACCAACTTAGGAGTGTAGATGGTTTCATCTCCTTTGCGTAAGTCAATCATTATAAAGTCATTACCAGCGCCGTGATATTTTTCGAACAAGATCATTCTGTCAGTTTCTGTTAAAAAAGGTTAAATCCCAAAAGTCCTGCAACAACTTGACGTTCTAAGCGTTACTTGTATGAATCTGTAAAAGTAAGGAATCCCGGGCACAAATTTTGTTATGGTTTGTTTAAAAAGAATAAAAACAAAGATAAAATGAAAAATAAAAGATTTATCGGAACTATATTAACAGCCGTATTGGCTGCCGTTATTGCGGTTTGGGCATATGCAAAATGGATTCAGCCGGAGCAACAGGTAATAACTGTGCCCGTTGAGGACAAGATGCTTTATGCAAATTTGCCTACTGTTAAACCCGGCAGCAGCGTTGATTTCGTTTTTGCTGCCGAAAAAGCGGTTCATGCAGTTGTCCATGTAAAGACCAAGGCCATTCGGGAAAGTAATGCTTATAATCCGTTTTATGAGTTTTTCTTCGGTGACCGTCCAAATCCGCAGCAAAGGCCGGTTATGGGTTTTGGATCTGGGGTAATTATTTCCGACGATGGATACATTGTTACCAATAACCACGTGATTGATCAGATGGATGAGATTGAGGTCGTTTTGAACGACCGGCGGTCTTTTGAGGCGGAGGTGATTGGTACCGATCCCAGCACCGACCTGGCCCTTATAAAAGTGGATGTTGATGGTCTGCCTTATCTGAATTATGGTGATTCAGATAATCTGAAACTTGGTGAATGGGTACTTGCTGTCGGGAACCCTTATAATCTTACGTCTACAGTTACGGCAGGCATCGTTAGTGCCAAAGCGAGAAATATAAATATCCTGAGGGAGCAATTTGCCATTGAAGCCTTTATTCAGACCGATGCAGCGGTAAACCCCGGTAATTCTGGAGGAGCCCTGGTAAATACTGCGGGCGAGCTGGTTGGGATCAATACTGCCATAGCTTCCCGGACCGGTGCTTATTCCGGGAATTCATTTGCTGTACCGGTAAGTATTGTCAGAAAGGTAATTGGTGATCTCATGGAATTTGGAGTGGTTCAAAGAGCCCTTTTGGGAGTAACCATACAGGATGTAACCCAGGAACTTGCGAATGATAACAATATTCAAAACCTGAAAGGCGTTTATGTAAATGGAGTTAATGATGACGGGGCTGCCAAAGAGGCAGGAATCAAGTCGGGAGATATTATTCTATCGGTGAACAATATGCCGGTGAACAGTGTTTCGGAATTGCAGGAGCAAATTTCCCGCTACCGTCCGAATGATGAGGTCAAGGTTGTAGTTATAAGAGATAACAAAGAGAAACTTTTTGACGTTACTTTACGTAACATGAGCGGTAACACTGAATTCGTTACCAAAACGCAGGCGCTTTCCGTTCTGGGAGCAAGCCTGGAAAGCCTAAGCTCATCGGAAAAACGTGAATTGGGGATCGCAAACGGGGTGAAAGTAGCCGAACTCAGGGCCGGGAAATTAATGAAAGCCGGAGTTAGAGAAGGATTTATTATCACCAAAATTAATAATCAGTCGGTCGATTCCGCGGAGGAAGTAAATGATGTAATTAGTAATATTGAGGGTGGGGTCTATCTTGAAGGTATATATCCCGACGGACTCATTGCCTATTACGCATTTGGAATGTAATTGGATGCAAAGCAATACAAATCTCTAAAAGAAAAGGCTTGCGTCTGCAAGTCTTTTTTTAGTATTTATTTCAATTTAAGTTGAATGGTATGTTAAAATAATCTAAATTCGCAGAAAATTTTTTGGGAGGAATAAATGAGACAATTAAAGATTACCAAATCGATTACCAACAGGGAAAGTGCTTCGTTAGATAAGTATTTACAGGAGATTGGAAAAGAGGAGTTGATCACGGTAGAAGAAGAAGTTGAACTTGCCCAACGCATTAAGAAAGGTGACAGAAGAGCGTTGGAAAAGCTTACCAGAGCAAATCTGAGATTTGTAGTTTCGGTAGCCAAGCAATACCAAAATCAAGGACTTAGTTTACCCGACCTCATAAATGAAGGAAACCTCGGACTGATCAAAGCCGCTGAAAAGTTTGATGAAACCAGGGGATTTAAATTTATCTCCTACGCCGTATGGTGGATTCGTCAATCCATTCTTCAGGCTCTGGCAGAGCAATCCAGAATTGTCAGGTTACCTCTTAACCAGGTTGGATCCTTAAATAAAATTAATAAGGCTTTTTCCAAGTTTGAGCAGGAGTTTGAAAGAACTCCCACTCCTGAGGAGCTTGCCGATGCGCTGGAGCTCCCCAAAGAGAAAGTATCCGATACATTGAAAGTTTCCGGAAGACATGTCTCTGTTGATGCCCCCTTCGTAGAGGGTGAAGACAACAGTCTTCTTGATGTGCTGATCAATAATGATTCACCGAATGCAGATAAATCCCTGATCAAAGAATCTCTTTCCAAAGAGATTGAGCGGGCTCTTGCCACTCTAACCGAAAGGGAAAGGGATATTATCCGTTTGTTCTTCGGAATCGGTTGTCAGGATATGACACTGGAAGAAATCGGAGAAAAATTTGGTCTTACCCGTGAAAGGGTTCGTCAGATCAAAGAAAAGGCAATCAGACGATTACGTCACACTTCAAGAAGTAAACTTCTGAAAAGTTACCTAGGTTAATAGTTAATTTATATGCAACGGGCTGCCTTTGCAGCCCGTTTTATTTACCCCTCATCTCCAACCTATCCATGGAAAAGTTTACTGTTTGTGAGTTAATAAATCAGTCGGTCAGGGATTTTCCGGATAAAACAGCCATGAAGTTCGTGGAATCCGAAGACGGGATAAGCTATGGTGCCCTGGGAATAAAAGTTCAGAGTCTGGCTGGGTATCTCGATGTGCTGGGCATAAAAAAAGGGGATAAGGTGGCTCTTCTTGGGGAAAACTCACCCGAATGGGGAATTTCTTACCTTGGGATCCTTTGTACCGGGGCAGTGGTTGTCCCCATATTACCTGATTTTCATAACGATGAGATCAAATCCATCGTTGATCACGCCAATTGCCGTTTAATCCTTATCTCTTCACGGCAGAAGCAAAGGCTGGGTTCGGCTATAGATTTTCCCGGTGTAAGGATGATGACTTATGATACTCAGGATTTTGTATCCCAGCTGGCCGATTTTTCCGGTGAGATTCCAAGATCCCTGTGCATGAATTGTACCACTAACCTCGTCAAAGAGGATGATCTGGCCGCCATAATTTATACTTCGGGAACTACCGGCTCCTCCAAAGGGGTAATGCTTAGCCATAAGAATATTTCCTGGCTTGTTCATCAATGCCTTACCCTTCAAAATGTCGAGCCTGGTGATCGTTTTCTTTCCATTCTTCCCATGTCTCATACCTACGAAAACAGCCTGGGATTTCTTCTGCCCCTTCACCGTGGGGCTACCGTTTATTTCCTTGGTAAAACACCTACACCGGGAATCCTCATTGAGGCCCTTAAAAAGGTAAAGCCCACATTGATCCTTACAGTTCCCCTTATCATTGAAAAAATATTCCGCAAACAGGTCCTCCCCAAGTTTAACGCTTCTCCTGTAACACGATTTCTTTTCAGATACAGGCTTTCTCGGACTCTGTTGAACAGAATGGCAGGTAAAAAGCTTATGAAGGTCTTTGGCGGAAACCTGAAGTTTTTTGGGATCGGGGGAGCCAAGATGGATCCCCTCATCGAGAAATACCTCAGGGAGGCCCGGTTTCCTTATGCCGTGGGATACGGTCTCACCGAAACCAGTCCCCTGCTGGCCGGAGGCCGGGTATTCAACTCTGTATGGCAATCGACAGGAAAAGCCCTTGAGGGAGTCGATCTCAAGTTGATTAACATTAATCCCTCAACCGGAGAGGGTGAGATCGTGGCCAAAGGTCCCAATGTAATGCAGGGATATTATAAAAATCCTGAAGCTACCGCAGAGGTATTTACCACCGATGGGTATTTCCGGACCGGAGACCTGGGATTTATTGATGAAAAAGGAAATGTATTTATCCGGGGAAGGATTAAAAGCGTTATTCTTGGGAATAATGGAGAGAACATATATCCCGAAGAGATTGAATCTCTGATTAACAGCATTCAGGGAGTTGAAGAATCCCTGGTTGTGAACAAAAAAGGAAGAATAGTCGCCATGGTAAACCTAAATGTTACCGAATTGGAGAATCGCATTATCAAGCTGAATGAAAAGGCTATTCAGGTTACCCAGGACAAAATGGATGAAGTTCTTCAGGAAATACAACACTATGTTAACAAAAGAGTCAACCGCTACAGCCGTTTACAACTTGTGGTTTTTCATCCGGTTCCTTTCGAAAAAACTCCTACCAACAAGATCAAAAGGTACCTTTACGGTGAGTAACTGGCCGGTTAAACTTCTTTTTGTCTTTGTTTCCATAGCTTTTCCAGTTCATACATTTCGTCCCTTAACCGGGCAGCCTCGATAAAATCAAGCTTTGATGCTGCTTTTTCCATGAGTTTCCGGGTGTTGTCGATCGACTTTTTTAAGGCTTCCGCATCCATGTACCGAACGATGGGATCCGCAGCTACATCAGGCTTTTCAAATTCAAGGTAAGCAGATCCCGCCTCTTTTTTCTCTTTTTTAAGGTAGGCCATAAGATTCCGGTTAGCCTTAATAATCTGGGCAGGGGTGATGTTGTGGTCTTCATTATATCGAAGCTGTTTTTCCCTTCGTCTGTTGGTCTCATCAATGGTCCTTTGCATGGATCCCGTAACGGTATCGGCGTACATGATTACCTTTCCGTTCAGATTTCTGGCAGCTCTGCCTGCCGTCTGGGTCAGGGATTTTTCCGATCTCAGAAATCCTTCCTTGTCTGCATCCAGTATGGCAACCAGGGATACTTCAGGAAGATCCAGTCCCTCCCGCAGCAGGTTTACACCCACCAGAACATCAAAGATGCCCTTTCTCAGACCCTCCATTATTTCCACCCGGTCCAAGGTCTCAACATCCGAATGAATGTAACGGCATTTGATATTCATACGGATCAGATAGTTGTTTAATTCCTCTGCCATTCTCTTGGTAAGCGTGGTAACCAGCACCCTTTCATTCCTGGAGGCTCTTTCCTGAATTTCTCCGATCAGATGATCAATCTGGTTCATGCTCGGGCGAATTTCAATCACCGGGTCCAGTAGTCCTGTAGGTCTGATTACCTGTTCCACAATGATCCCGCCTGTTTTCTCCAGTTCAAAATCCCCCGGAGTTGCCGAAACATATACCGTCTGTCCGGTGAGGGATTCAAATTCCTCAAATTTAAGCGGTCGGTTATCAATGGCTGCAGGCAAACGAAATCCAAACTCCACCAGGGTTTGCTTCCTGGAATGGTCACCACCGTACATAGCCCTGATCTGCGGTAGGGTAACATGACTCTCATCCACTATGGTAATGTAATCCTCCGGGAAATAGTCCAGCAGACAGAAGGGGCGGGTTCCCGGTTTGCGTCCGTCAAAATACCGGGAATAATTCTCAATTCCCGGACAATACCCGAGCTCCCTGATCATCTCCAAATCATAGTTTACCCTTTCCTCTATCCTTTTGGCTTCCAGGGGTTTTCCTATCTCCCGAAAGTAATCCATCTGGAGCATCAGATCATCCTGGATTTCACGTATGGCTTGTTGCAGCCTTCCTTTGGCTGTAATGAAAATGTTGGCCGGAAAAATCATTACTTCTGAATGGTCCTCGATTTTTGCGCCGCTTAGCGGATCTATAGAGTTGATCCCTTCTATTTCGTCTCCAAAAAACAGAATACGGTATGCAAAATCGGTATAGGCAAGAAATACGTCTACCGTATCCCCCCTGACCCTGAAGGTGCCAGGATTAAATTCCACTTCATTTCTGCTGTACATGGCATCAACCAGGTCGCGTAAAAGTGTATTCCTGCTTATTTTCTGTCCCGCCTTAAGAGAAATGGTTCCCGAATGAAAATCCTCCGGATTTCCTATACCATAAAGACAGGATACGGATGATACAACGACAATGTCTTTCCGTCCCGAGAGTAAGGCCGAAGTAGTACTTAATCTAAGTTTTTCAATCTCCTCATTTATGGAAAGGTCCTTCTCAATATAGGTGTCGGTAACCGGAAGGTAAGCCTCAGGCTGGTAATAGTCATAATAAGATACAAAATACTCAACCCGGTTATCCGGAAAGAATTCCTTAAATTCCCCGTATAGCTGAGCGGCCAGGGTTTTATTGTGACTAAGAACCAGGGCAGGGCGATTTACCTTTTCAAGCATATTGGCAATGGTAAAGGTTTTTCCTGATCCAGTGACCCCCAGGAGGGTCTGGTATTTTTCAGCGTTTTTCAAACCTTCTACCAACTGCCTTATGGCTTCGGGTTGATCGCCCGTAGGCTTGTATTCTGAATTTAACCTGAATTTCATTTTTCAATCTTTCCTTTTGATGCGGGCTTGAGCCCGGCTTTTTAGTTTATCCGGGGACCCAAATATACTCCAAGGGCCGTTTTTATCCAATTTCAGGATTCATATTCGTGGGATTTCCCTGATTCTTCCGGGGTCCCTGAGCAGAGATACTTAAGCTGGTTTAAAACCCTTGCTGACTTTTCCCGTATATAATTCAGCATCGGGGAAAGCCTGAAAATTCCTGATGACAGTAAACCAAACAGAACCCTACCCATTTATGAGCGATACAGGATTGGACCTTGTGAAAAGAATTGCCCGGCTGGTGCGCCAGAATCAGGAACTGGTCAGGGAAAATGAGGACCTGAAAAACTTCATTAACCGATTGAAGGAAGAGAACCAGGAAATGAGAAACAGCCTTCCTGAGTCCCTCAATCTGAAAAAGGATGAAAAACAATCCACACGCCATTCTACCCTCAAATTTGACATGGCGACCGTTATGTTTGCCAATATCTTCGGTTTTGCCAAAATAGGGAAGGAATACGATTCTGTTAAGCTTATGGATGAACTGGATTCCATTCTTTACCAGTTCGATAAAATCCTAAAGGCGAATCAGATTCACCGGATCAAATCCATTGGAGATACCATTATGGCAGCGGGGGGAATTCCTGAAAAAAATATTACCAATCCGGTTCAGGTGGTAAAGGCCGCATTGGAAATGCAGGATTATCTTCTTAATCACAGGCTTAAGACACATAGGAAACAGAAAATCTGGGGACTCAAAATAGGGATTCACACGGGTCCTGTAAGCGCACTTGTGAGCGGAAGAAAAAAACTCACATACGAATTAAAGGGAGATACCGTTAATATGGTGACCCGAATGCAGAATTTTGTCAATGACGGCGAAATCATGCTGTCTGTAAATTCTTATGAATGGGTCAAAGAATTTTTTAATTGTGAATATTACGGTAAGATGCCCGTCAAATATCAGGGCGATCTTGAACTTTTTACCTTAAAAAGCTACCGTTCAGAATTTTTGGAAGGGAAAGATCCTGTGAAAACGAACGATTATTTTGACACCAAGTTTAAGCTCATACAATTTACGGATATTCAGGAGTACATGCTCGACAGGCTTGAGAGTGAATTGCCTTCAAATCTTTATTACCACAACGTAAAGCATACCGTAGATGTAGTAACCGAAGTGGAACTGATCGGATGGGCGGAAGGAGTTCCGGATGAAGATATCCTGCTATTGAAAACCGCCGCGCTTTTCCATGATGCCGGCCATATTATATCCTACAAGGATCATGAGTATCATGGAACCCAACTGGCCCGGGATATTTTACCGGATTATGGGTACTCTCCTGAACAAATTGAAGAGATCTGTAAGATCATTATGGCTACGAAAATGCCTCCAAATCCCTCCAGCCTGCTAGAGAAGATCATCTGTGATGCAGACCTTGATTACCTGGGTCGGAGCGATATGATTCCGGTTTCCAACACCCTGTACCGTGAACTGAAAGAAAGGGATATGATAGAGAACCTGAAGGAATGGAACGAGCTACAGCTAAAGTTTATCTCAGGCCATCAGTATTTTACACGTACTGCCCAAAATCTGAGAGAGGTGAATAAGCAGAAACAAATACAAAGGATCAAACAACTCATCAAAGAAGTTTCCGCTCAGGAAACAGAAAGTAAGTATTAATCCGACAGCCCGCCTTTGAGAATAACCGAAGTGGGAAGATCCAGGAAAAAACGGGTTCCCTTCGATTCCTCTGTATTAAAGTGAATATTGGCTCCGATAAAATCTGCCAGTCCCTTGCAAATGGCCAGTCCGAGTCCGGCGCCCGATTTGAACTCCACATCACTGTCTTCCATTTTGGCAAAACTTCTGAATATATATTTTCTATATTCAAAAGGGATTCCCGGACCCGTATCTGCAACATAGATCCGCAGATAGTCCCGAAAAAATTTATATCCCATAATCACATGACCCTTTTGGGTATATTTGGCCGCATTTTCAACCAGATTGGTAAGTATCTGCTCGATTTTGGTCTTATCGGTACGAATGAGGATCTCCTCCTCCGGCTTTTCCAATTCAAGTTTAAATTCAAGATTCCCTTTAGTGAAAATATTTTCCAGGAAAATATATAAGGTGTTCAGGGAATGATTCAAATTAAATTCCGTTTCAGTGAATTTCAACTGATTGGATTTGATCAGGGAAAAATCAATGATATTATTCAGAATGGAAAGAAGATAATTGCTCCGGTCCTGAATTATGTTGAGATACATTTTCCTTCGTTTTTCGTCCAGCTCTTCATTTTGAAGAAGATCGGTAAAACCCAGGATCCCATTGAGGGGTGTGCGGATCTCATGCGACATATTCGCAAGAAACATAGACTTAAGGTGGTCTGATTGCTCTGCATGATCCAAAGCACTGTTCAGTTCACGTGTGCGGTTTCGGATCTCCTTCTCCAGGTTTTCATTAAGCTCCTGTGTTTTCTGCTTTTCTTTTTTCAATAATTCATTGAAATAAAACTCTTTTCTGAATGCATATTCAAAAAGGTAGGCAGAAAACATCCCCATAATATTTGCGGCAATAAGAAAAAAACCTGAGGTAAGGGTAAATCGAATTCCAGGTTTGATAAAAAGAAGCAGAAGTAACAGGTAGACAATCACCAGGACCACTCCGGAGATGCTGGCCCATATAAACCTCAGCTTTAAAAAATTATAACTAAAAATAAATACCAGAATGATTCCGACATAATAGTGATGAACAATTTCTGCATTTCCGATTTTCCAACCAAGGTACATCATGGCAATTATTCCCATTCCGGCTACAATCGTGATCATGGCCACAAGGAATTGGTAGTTCCTTGAGAATCCGGGCAAATAGGAATAAACATAGATGATTCCGGCAAAGGGAATGGCAATCCCGAACCTTACCAAGGAATAAGGACCTATCAGTTCAGGGGCAAGCTTATAGTCAAGTAACAGAAAAGCCGCATAAATGAATATGGATACCAGAATGGCAATTCTTATATGCACAAGAGATTCCCGATAATAATGTTCCCTGAAAAAAAAATCTTTTTCGCCGTGGAACCGTAGTGTCAATGCGTCGATCCCATATTCATTAGCCCTGGTGAATTTATTTTTCACAGAAAACAGGTTTATTTTTTGGCGGATCAAGCTTATAAATAATTGAAAATCAAAATTTCCGAAAAATATGGCGGAATTTCAAATTTTTTACCTCTGAAAGGCAACATTTTTTAACAAAAAAAGAGGGATCTCCTGGCGGACAATGTACACCGAAGAGATCCCTTTGAGTAAACAGCTAACTTATTTGAAACTATGAAAGTCTGAAACTTTGAAATGGTTTTTTATTTACCCATAATTTTATTTTTATTGATATAGCCTGATTTATCCAAATACCAGTCCATATTATTATATCCTCCCGATTTGGCCCATGACTCGAATAGATTATATGCTTCGGTGATCCTGGTTTTTTCCAGTGGATAGCTAAAACTAACCGGGATATTCATTCCCCATGGCAGATCATCTTTGGTTACATAATAGATTCCCTGTTCAGGAACGGAATAGTCCTGTCCTGTTCCGAAATAATCGGGATTGGCCAGGTCGGTGGGCTCGGAACCGGGAAGATGAACTTCACGTCCGCGCTCAAGATTGCTGATAATGAAGGGATTGTATGGAGGAAGATCATCTGTGTCAAATTTTGTGTTTTCAGCAAGCTCTATTCTCAGGTTAAAATCTACTACCTCCTTTTGAGTCCCGTCTTCCACTGTATTGATAAAAGTTGTGGTGGCGGGATAACCAAATGCACCGTAGGCATTATCGAATACAATAATCGTCGCTTTCTTCTGACCGGCCTCTGTTCCGTTTGCATTCAAAGAAATATAATCGTTATAGAATTTCTGACCGCTCACCGATATAACCTCATCGGGGGAGATCCCTATCTGGAATCCGAAGCCGTTATGAAAACCAGCACCTATAGCACGAAGTTTGAATTCAGCATCAATGTATTTGATTTCATTCTTTGCGTTTCTTACCATGGAATACCGGTAATCAATCACCACATCATTGAAATCATAATCTCCCTTATAAGGCCAAAGGTCTTCGTAGGCCAGGGTTCCGTAGTTATCCTCGGCAGGATATACCACTTTATAAGCCAACTCGGGATCATCCGGAAATTCGTCAAAGGTATTCGAAACACCGTCTTCATCATTATCCTCCGGGGTATCCACCGGTTTCATGTTTTTTGTATCTATAGCGCTAAAAGGATTAGCCGTTACATAAAAAATGGCATCATTAAAGTCCTGATCGCACCACCTTTCATCTCTCCTTTGGTCTTCAAAACCTACCAATAAGAGGTCCCTTTTATCATCATGAAGGACAATGGTATGTTTTTGCAGTTTTTCATCCTTTTCAATGTTAAAGGAAGGGATGGAATAATGCTGATATAAACCGCTATTCACGCTTTTATCGAATCCATCGGCAATCAACATCCATTCAATGGTGGTTCCTGCCGGAAAAGTCTCTTCAAATTCACCGGTCTCATCATTATAGTACTTTAACTGCACTTTGTCACCCGGTCTTAGTGCTCCTCCCGATCCTGCCAGGGATACATTCGGGAAAGCCACAATTTTATAATCCACATCATCTTTGGTGGCCGGCGGATTGTCGGTGGGATAATGAAAATAGGTAAGTACATTTTTATAACCCGCACCTTCGTGAACAAAAGTTACAAAAACTTCGGCCTTCTCGCTTACTTTGATATTCGAAGGGGTATTATCTTCAAGATATTGAGGATGGGTCTCTGTAAGAGGCTTGGATTCGGGCAAGGAGGCGTCGATATCTTCCAGAAGTTCTTTGTCGATTTTATCCGGTTTCGGAATCTTGTATAAAGGATACCCTACGGAATTGTAGTCACCCAGGTATAAAAAGGGACTAAAGACTTTTTTGTCTGCATACACAATTTCTCCTTCAGGAATTTCTTCGTTTCCGAATACCACTTCAATATTTTTACTTTGAAGTGTGAGGGCTTTAACATCGACAAAACCCGGCAAAAGGGGTTTAACATAAATTGTTTCTGCATGGGAGGGAAGAGAGAGTCCGGTTTCAAACTTTCCGTTTTCATTACTGAAACCTTTCATAACCGGAGTTACATCCGGATTTTTTACCAGGTTACCGTCAGGAGCTTCCATGTAGGGTTCCTGAAGATAGATCTCGGTTGGTACACCCGCGAAGGGCTCAGAATCCGAATCCTGCAAAGTAATGCTCACCTGGTAATCCATGGTGGTATTGAACCTGAAGTCTTCCGGTATTTCTGTCAAATCAAAATCATTACGGGCATTATCCTCCGTAAACTCTTTTAAACAAGAGGAGAAACCAAGGATGAAAACTACGCTAAGCAATAAACTAATTTTTTTCATGATTTAAATATTTGCCCTTTCCTTTACGAAAAAGATGCCAAAAAGGTTTAAATGTTTGACGTACAATTACATATAATCATTCTAAATATGAAATTTCCGATATTGTTATTCGAAAATGAAGAAAAAAATATTTTTTATGGTAGAATACCCTAACCGGAACCATGCTTTTTCGTAAGGTATACTGATAATCAGAGATTTTAGTATTGTTCGAAAACGAATAGCATGAATCAGGAAGTACTAAGAATACTGTTGGTTGACGATGATATGACGGTGAGGGCTACCTTGTTTGCATTCCTGAAAAAGGATTTTACGGTTTTCCTGGCGGAAGATCCCGGGAAGGCTCTCTCGATCCTCAGGGAGAATGAAATCGACATGGTTATTTCCGACATTCGGATGCCGGGGATGAATGGGCTGGATTTTCTGAAAGTATTAAAATCAGAGTTTCCCTCTACTGAGGTCATTATGATCAGTTCACATGCCGAATCGGAGCTGGTCATTGATGCTTTCCGTAAAGGGGCCATCGATTTCTTCAAGAAGCCCTTCGATCTTCAGGAGTTAAAAATATGCATAGAGCGGTCCCAGCGTTTTCTGGAATTGAATAAAAAATTGGAAACGGAAAGACAGGGAAAAAGCCGGTTGAAAAAAGAGCTTGAATCTCTGGGTGGAATTACCATCGTCGGACAGAGTCCGGCAATAATGGACATGAAAAAGATGATTGCCAGTGTGGCAGCATCAAGGGATACATCGGTGATGATTACCGGAGAAAGTGGAACAGGCAAAGAACTGGTTGCCAGGGCGATTCATAACTCTTCAGAGAGAAAGGATGAATATTTTGCCGCAGTAAATACTTCTTCCATTAGTCAGGAACTTTTTGAGAGCGAGTTTTTTGGTCATAAGAAGGGCTCATTTACAGGGGCTATTGCCGACCGCAAGGGTTGGTTTGAAATTGCCGACGGGGGCAGCATTTTTCTGGATGAGATCGGAGATATGCCCATGCCTCTTCAGGCTAAAATGTTGCGGGTGCTGGAAGACCGGAAATTTATCAGGCTTGGATCCCAGAAGGAAGAGCAGTTTGATGTAAGGATCATTGCAGCCACCAATAAAAATATGGAAGAGATGAGAGGAGGTCAAAACTTCAGGACTGATCTTTATCACCGGCTGGCAAGCTTTGAGATCCATGTACCTCCCCTTAGGGAACGAAGGGAGGATATCCGGTTATTGACCGATTATTTTCTGACTTTTTTCAACGAAAAGCTCAGAAGAGCTGTATCCATGGTGGAACCAGAGGTCTATGCCATTCTTGAGAACTATGATTTTCCGGGGAATATCCGTGAGTTGAGAAACATAATTGAACGTGCGGTAATTCTCTCTCCGGGTGAAAAGCTTTCAGCCTCACACATATCCGTTAACGGGAGGAGCACGGGTAATGGACAAGAATCCCATTCGGAGGATTTTGATCTGGAAAGGATTGAAAAAGAAACCATCATCAGAGCTCTGAGAGCTGCCTCCTACAACAAAATGAAAGCTGCCGAATTACTCAGGATAAAATGGAATGCACTCCACCGTAGAATGGAGAAATTCGGTATTGGGACCGGTGCCTAGGATAAGGACCGGAAGTCAGGAATCTTCATTGTTTCTCTTAAGTTGGGCCAGGGTTTTTGTGATGGTATCATTCACCTTCTTCAGTTCATTAGCCTGTTTCATCATCGTATTCATGATATTTCCCAATTTCAGGTGGTTTTGTATCCTGGCTATCAGTTCCTTCTCGACAAAGGGGTAGGTAATATAATCCACGCCACCGCAATCAAATCCCTTTTTTATGCTCTGAATATCCCTTTTTACCGTTAGAAAAATAATTGGAACCGAAGAGGTCACCGGATTGGATTTCAGTGTTTTGCAAACTTCGAATCCATCGACTTCAGGCATTATGATATCAAGAAGGATCAGGTCGGGTTTAAGGCGTTCTGCCAGTTCAATCCCCTCTTTTCCGTCTCTTGCGATGGCAAGTCTGTAATCGAACTGACTGAGTACGGATCCCAGAATTTTAATATTCGAGGGAGTATCATCGATAATTAAAATGGTATTGCTTTCGTTGTTAGTCATTTTCACTTCCCATGAATTTTCCGAACTGATAAAGCGTACCCAGGATCTTTTTGTTTGCGTCTCTCAGTTCTTCCGATTGATATTGGATGATTTTCATGGAGGCGCGCAGCTTAAGATGGGTGTTTACCCTTGCTACCAGTTCTGCTTTGTTAAATGGCTTAGTCACATAATCCACCGCACCCAGGTCGAAACCCCTAACCAGGTCGTCCGGATCGGTTTTGGCTGTTAGGAATATTACAGGAATTCCCTTTGTTCTAGGATTTTCCTTGAGTTTCTGACATACTTCATACCCATCCATCTCAGGCATCATTATATCCAACAGGATGAGATCCACTTCATGTTCCTCTACCAGTTCCAGGGCCTGCCGGCCGTTGGTGGCAATAGCGATTCTGTATTTTAGGTCCTTAAGCAGACCGCCGATAACAGAGATATTCTCCTTGTTATCATCGACCACCAGGATGGTGGAATCATTAATTTTGGGCAACATTGGTTTGTATTATTTTATGAACCTTTTGGATCAATTCAGGAAACTTTTTAATTACGGATTCGATTCCGTCAAGATCAAAGGAATCCAGTTCCAGGTTAAGTTTTTCAATATATTTTTCCAGGGAGGGTAATGGGTATAAGGATAAAAGCGAATTCAGATTATCCCGGAAATCCTCAATCTTAAATATGATGAGTTTATCCTGAAGCCCTTTCCATTCTTCGAGAATTCCGTTTTCCAGTTCCTTCACCAATTCCGGCAGGGTAGCTTTTAATTCTTCATTTACGTCTATATCCGGATCAGAGTCTTCCTCTTTTTGCAGGGGATTTTCAAGGATCTCTTCTGTGTAAGGTAGCACAGATTTCAATTTTTCCAGCAGATCATGGATATCCACCGGTTTGCGGATTACCCCATGAAAGTCTCCTTTAACCGGGTCGATGTTCAGTTTTTCGCTGGAGGCAGTGTAAGCAAACACCGGTATATGCCTGAGTTTCTTATTTTTCCTGATCCACCGGGTAAGCTCCACTCCGTCGGTCCCTGGCATCATGATATCCATCAGTATCAGTGAGGGATGGTAATGGTTAAGGATCTCGATTGCGATATCGGCATTTTCTGCTTCCAGAATTTTAAAGTTTTGTCCTGAAAGCAGAAAACGAAGGGTTTCAATATTTAGTTTAACATCATCCACCACCAGGATCTCAGCTTCTTCGAAGACAATGTTTTTTTCCTGGGTTCCCAAGGTGGAGTTTTCTTCCCTGATCTTATTTGAGTATGGAATATCCTTTAGTTCTACCGTAAATATGGATCCTTTACCGATTTTGCTCTCCAGACTTATGGTTCCGTTCATTTTTTCCACAAGTTTTTTGCTGATGGCCAGGCCAAGACCGGTACCTTCATATTTCCTTGTACTTTGTCCGCTTTGCTGAAGGAAGGCCTCGAAGATCTTTTTGTGCTCTGATTCGGGGATGCCGATACCTGAATCTGCAACCCTGATGATCAGTCCGGTTTTATTCTTTTTTTGATTTTTGGGCTCAACGCTTACGTTAACATATCCGTCTTCCGTAAATTTAACGGCATTTCCGGTCAGATTTAACAGGACCTGCCTCAGTCTCAGCTCGTCGAGCATCATCAATGGGGGCAGGTCCGGGGAGCAATTGACCTCAAAGGATAACCCCTTTTTGTTGGCTTTCTGGGTAAAAACCTGGGTAATTTCGAAAAGGATGTTTCGAATATCGGCCAGTTGAGGTTCCAGTTCCAGTTTTCCTGCTTCAATTTTGGACATATCCAGGATGTCGTTGATAAGGGAAAGAAGTAGATTACCACTGGATATGATGGATTTGAGCATTTTCTTATGCTGAGCATCTTCCACCTTGTGATAAAGGGATTCACTAAATCCCAGGATGGCATTCATGGGTGTTCTGATCTCATGCGACATGTTGGCCAGAAATTCACTTTTCGCTTTGTTGGCTTCTTCTGCCCTTCGCTTGGAGTCGGCCAGTTTTGTCTCATTCTCGATACGGTCGGTAATATCGATCATTACCCCCCTTACACCAGTAACCTTTGTTTCGTGGGTAATCCTGCTGGTGTAAACCAGGGTGGGGAAAGTGTCACCATTACGTTTAAGGGCCACATATTCGCGGGGTTTGTCATTGTCAGCCTTCAAAGCTTCTCTGAAATTCTCCCTGATCTTTTGTTGTTCCTTTTCGGGGAAGAGATTGAGGATATTAAACTCCTTCCTAAGATCTTCTTTGGTATAGCCGAAATGATTCAGAGCATAATTATTGGCATAAACAATCTTACCTTCCAGATCGGTTTCGCAGATCATCTCCGGAAGGAATTCGGTAAGCTGCCGGTATTTCTTTTCACTTTCTTCCAACTCCGATTTCTTGAGGCAGGCGATACCAGCGTGTGCCAGTTTGTTATTCACCAGCGGTAGTTTTTCAAGAAGATAATTATCCAAAGGTTTTCCGGTTTTTTCTATAAACAGGAAACCAAAATTTTCCAGTGAAAAGATGTAGGTATGGTTGTTTTTTTCTGGATCTTCGGCGATCAGCGGACAACGGTCAATGGTATTTTCAATGCTTTTCGAATCCCATTCCTCAGGAAGAATTTCTCTTAATCTTTTACGATTTTTCCTGTCGGCCATTTCTCCGGCGGAAGAAATCTCCGGGATCCGGAACCATTTTACGCCATCCTTCACCAACATCAGCGTGGATACATAGCTGCAATCCAATTTATCATGGTAGTCGGCCAGAGTATGGTCAAGCATCTCCTTCAGATCGAGAGTGGTACCGATCGACATGGAAAGATCAAACAGCAACCTGTAGGTTTTATCCTGGCAGACAGAATTCTGTTTTTCCGGAGATATACTCATTTTTAAACGACTGTTTACAGACCCTGTTTACGGGACAGGGAATTTTTTGTTCTGATCCGGACGGGTGAAATACCCCGAAGTGAAAATAATTTCCGAATTACCCTTAAACAGGAAGGGTGAATGAGAAGCGACTGCCCTTACCTTCTTCGGACTCAACCCAGATCCTGCCCCCATGTTCTTCGACAAAAGTCTTGCAGATAGACAGACCGAGTCCGCTGCCCTTTTCCCGATTGGTCCCTTCGGTGATCAGGCGGGCTTCGTCGTCAAATAAGGTAGCGGCTGCTTCAGCAGGCATGCCGATCCCAGTATCTTCAATGTAAACGGTAAGGGCATTTTTTTCCCTTAGATACCCGGCTGTGATGGTATCTCCTTTGGATGTGAACTTAACGGCATTGTTAAGAAGATTCCGGATCACTGTTTTGATCATATTTTCATCGGCCATGATCTCGAGATTCTCATCCAGATCATTGATGATCTTTACTCCTTTATTTTTTGCAGCAGAGGAATAAAGACTCATGTTCTCCTTTACCAGGTAGAACAGGTTAAGCTTATTCCGCATCAGTTCGATCTTGTCCTGTTGTTGCCTTGACCATATCAACAAGTTATCGATGAGGTTATAGGTGTCATCCAGGGTGCTGCTGAAAGTTTCAAAGATCTCAGGATCATCAATGTCCATGGTACCACTGGCAATGGCAGATACAAACATTTTGAGATTGGCCACGGGTCCGCGAAGATCATGGGACACAATGGAGAATAAGCGGTCTTTTACACTGTTAAGTCTCGCCAGATCGGCGCTTTGCCGTCTTATCACCTCTTTTGCCTTGTATAAATCAATATGGTTATTGACCCTGGATAACAACTCAAGTTTATCGACAGGTTTGGTGATATAGTCAACCCCGCCAACCTGGAAGCCTTTGACAAGATTGTCCACCTCTCTTCGGGCAGTCACGAAAATAACCGGGATCTCCCGGAGTTCCTTTTTCGTTTTGATTTGCGCACATAACTCATAACCATCCATTTCAGGCATCATGACATCCAGGAGTATCAGATCCGGACGGATGTCTTCCAGCAGGCTGAGAGTTTGCTTTCCACTCCTGGCCATGGCAATACGGAAACGTGATTTGAGGATCTCGCCGATGACCTGAAGGTTCTGACTGTTGTCGTCGACAATGAGTATTAAGAGTTTGTTGTCAGAGCTACTCATGGGATTGATTTTTCCCGGTTTCAGCGATATTCGGGAGTCGGTCGAAATTTAAGAAAAATCTGGGATTAGGTAACCTTTTAACTAAAATTATGTAAAAAAGGATAAATTTTTTTGCACTATGAAAACAATCCTTGTGGTTGATGACAAGACGGAAATTTCCAGGATAATTCAGCAATTCCTGGCAAAGGATTTTAATACCGTGATCAAAAACAACGGAATGGAGGCCATGACCTGGATGGAGGAGGGCAATTTACCCGATCTTATTATTTCGGATATAAATATGCCGGTTATGGATGGGGAAGAATTCATAAAGCAGTTGAAGAACTCCGGTTTCTTCAGGGAGATCCCCGTTGTAATGCTTTCCAGCATTGAAGAGACATCCGAAAAAATAAAGTTCCTGAAACTGGGAGCTGCCGATTACCTGATAAAACCTTTCAACCCTGAAGAACTGCAATTAAGAGTTTCACGCTTAATTAACAAATAAGGAAATGGAACATAAGGGGCTATTGAATTTTGAAGGTAGTATCTATTACCTTGGAAAGGATTGGGATTTGTATAATTCCCTCACCGAATCAGGTACATTGCAGATTACCAGGCATTTCCGGAATCCCTTCGAATTTTTCAGATCGGATGTAAAGAAGGAGGAGGAAGCCGTGTTCATTTGTGAGGATGAACTGGACGGCATGAGCAGTCTGGATTTTTTCAAATTCCTGAGAACGGAGAAGAACGGGGGACGGTTTTTGTTTATTCTGATCGGAAAGGAAAAAAAGCCGGGACTTTTGCGTGAAGCCATGAAAACCGGGGTGAATGACTATTTTTCAGGACCTGTTGAACCCGGAAATCTTATTGAACGAATCAATTTTCTAACCAAGGTTCGTCCGGAGGAGTATTCTGCACCTCAGGAGATAAAGTTTGAAGAGTACCGAATTCCTATGCAAAAGAGAATCTTTGATATTCTTGTTGCAGGATCCATACTGCTTTTCCTGTCGCCTTTTCTGATCCTGATTATGTTGGCCATCCGGCTTGAATCCAGGGGAAAGGTTTATTATATCTCAAGAAGGGTAGGTACAGGCTATCGGGTATTCAATTTCTATAAGTTCCGCAGCATGTATACGGGGGCCGACTCCAAACTGAAGGAAATGAAAGATCTGAATCAGTATGCCCCGGCAGTCGCGAAACCTGCAGATGAAAACCAGAGACCCTTCAGCAGTGAAAAACAACCCTGTAAGAATATGTTATATATTGATGGCGAGGAGATTTGTGAAGAGGAGTATTTACGGAGAAAGAAGGAGGAGAATGCTGCGACCTTCATGAAGATCAAGGATGATCCGAGGATTACCAGGGTTGGGAAGTTTATACGAAATACCAGTATTGATGAACTGCCCCAGCTCATTAATGTACTGAAAGGGGATATGTCCATTGTCGGCAACCGGCCTCTTCCGTTGTATGAGGCGGAGATGCTTACCAACGATCAATGGGCAGAGCGTTTCCATGCTCCTGCGGGAATTACCGGACTCTGGCAGGTGATGAAACGGGGGAAAACCTCTGAGATGTCGGCCGACGAACGGAAGGAGCTGGATAATGTCTATGCCCGGAACTATTCCTTTCTGAAGGATATCCGGATTCTCCTGATGACCATTCCTGCGCTGTTTCAGAAAGAAAATGTTTAGATAATGAAGAATTTCATCGCGCTGATTTTGTGTATTGCTGCATTATCGGTTGCAACTGCTTTAGGTCAGGACCCTAAAGATTTGCAATTCGGTCCCGGTTCCCTTCCTGAGGGAGGCCTGGGGGATGATTTTGCCGGTAATGTTCCACCCCTGAGCATTTTGATTGACTCTGCGATGACACATTCTCCTTTATTACTATACACTGCCGATGAAATCAAAATTAAAGAAAGGGAAAGAGTGAGTGCCAGACGAGAATGGACAGAAAATATTGGAGTGGAATCTTCCTTTAAGTATGGGATGTTCGATAATTTCTATGTAACGGAGAATCCGGCAGAGGCTATCAATGATTCCTACCTTTCCACTTCGGAGCAGTTTCGCTATTCTGCAGGGCTGACAGTCCGGTTGCCCATTTTTGATATTTACGACCGAAGAAACCAGTTGAAGATCGCAGAATTGAAAGTACAGCAAAGCAAACGCCAGATGGAGGAAACCCGGAATGAGATTAAAACCATGGTGATTGGCTATTATCATGAAATGATAAGCAAGCATAATATATTGATGATCAGAAATCAGGAGTATTTGTCGACCGAACTGCAATTGCAGATGGCTGAAAACCAGTTTAAAAACGGAGAGATTCCCCTGTCTGATCTGACCCGGTATAAATCCACTCATATTAAATCAATGATTGACCTGGAGACGGCCAAAAGTGAGTTTCTGACAAGCTATATGATACTCCAGGAAGTTACGGGAGTGAAATTTTGATCAAGGAAAATAAAATACTCGACATACTTGGACTGCTCAGGCTCCTGCGGAGGAACCTGCTATATCTTATTTTGATTCCTACTTTTCTGGCGGGGGCGGTTTTTTTGCTGACTCGCGAAAGGCCTCAGGAGTTTGCGTCCGAAACCGTTATATACACCGGACTGGCTTCGGGGTATTCCATTGAAAATACCGGGGATTCACGGATCGACTTTTTCGGGGTTAACAATGCCTTTGATAATCTCATAAACATTATAAAATCCAGGGCAACTCTCGAGAATACCGGGCTTATGCTTTTATCCCATCATCTGATGCTGGAGGAACCGGACCCGTATTTTATTTCGGCCGAGCACCTGTCTGCCCTGAAGGCTGAAACCCCTCAGGAAGTTATGGATCTGGTTGACCGCAATTCTTTGGAAGACACGTATGCGGCTCTGGAAGAGTATAAAAACCGTTCCGAAGATAATTACGTTAACAGATTATTAAATCTGGACCATCCTCATTATAGTGTGCGGCATATCTCGGGTATTAAGGTAATGAGGGTTCAGAATTCCGATTTGCTAAAGATAAACTATACCAGCAATGATGCCGGGATTGCCCGTCATACTCTGGAAATTCTCACCTCCATTTTCATCCATAACTTCACTGGGTTAAAGGAAAGGCAAACCGATGCGGTAGTGCGCTATTTTGAGAACCAGCTGGCAAAATCCCAGGCAGATCTTGATGATGCGGAAGATGCTCTTCTGAATTTCAACAAGGAGAACAGGATCATCAATTACCATGAGCAAACGAAATTTATTGCCGCTAAAAAGGAGGACCTGGAACTGGAGTATCAGCAGACCATGATGACCCTTAAAGGGGCGGAGGCCGTTGTTAAAAATCTTGAAGAAAGAATGGATGAGCATTCGAAGCTCATGCTTTCCAGCGAAAGGGTTATCTCCCTTCGTAACCAACTCAACGAGGTAACCGGGCAGATAGCTACCTCCGAATTAAGGTCAGGCGCGGATACCACATTTTCGAACAGGCGGAATCTCCAGCAACTCACATTCAGGTCGGACCAGCTAAAGCAGGATCTGAGAGATGCGGTTGATTCGCTTTTTCGCTATTCATCGTTGAAAACGGGACTTTCCACCCGTGCTATTTTTGATAAATGGCTTGAAAATGTCATCATTTTTGAAGAATCTACCGCCAGCATGGATGTTCTGGAGGAACGAAAAGAAGAATTTGCCCGGAAGTACGACACTTTTGCTCCCCTGGGTGCAAATCTGAAGAGGATTGAACGGCTGATCAACGTTTCCGAGCAGGAGTATCTCTCCTTACTTCACAGTCTGGCCCTGGCCAAACTTAAACAACAAAACATTGAATTGTCGTCTAACCTGAAGGTTGTGGATGAACCTGTGTTTCCTCTCAAACCTTTACCTGATAAGCGCAAGTTTTTGATTATAATCGCTTTTATGGGTGGGTTTGTGTTCATGCTCTTTATCATTCTGGTCATTGAATATCTGGATCAAAACATCAGAAGTCATGAACGGGCTGCTGCCAAAACCGGCTACCCTGTTGCGGGGATGTATCCTTTGCTACACAAGCATCCTTCGGTTAACACAGATAAGATCAGGGAAAGTGCAGTCGACCTCCTCATGAAGAAAGTTCAGTTGTGCAGGAAGAATGTTGATAAGGAGGGAGGACCTCATATAGTGATGGTTTACTCAACCCGCGATCGCGAAGGTAAATCAACTGTATGTAAGGAACTTGGCCAGGGACTGAAATCATTCGGCTTCAGGGTGCTTTACCTGAATTACGATGAAGAGGAAAATTTCGGGTCAGAGAATTACGACTATCTGTCTTATGATTCAAAGGAGAAATGTTTTACCGCCACAGATTTTAATGAAATCGTGTATAATGGCGAGCGAAAAAGTTGGAGCAATTACGATTTTATTTTTTGGGAAGTCCCATCCATAACCCACAATTTCTACCCCTTTAACCTGGTTGAGAAGATCGATTCAGCCCTCCTGGTGGTAAGGGCGAACCGGCCATGGACAGCCGCCGATTCCAATGCCCTGAGCACCCTGGTCCAGATAAAGAAGGAGGCTGAAACCCATGTGGTGCTGAACGGGGTTGAGGTGTACGAGATGGAATCCATTGTGGGTGAACTGCCCAGGAGAAGAACCCTGATCAGGGTCCTGATCAAGAGAGTCCTCACCCTTCAGTTTCATTCTAAAAAAGCTTTCGGATGAACCTGGGAGTATTCCATAAAATTATGAAGGAGAAAAACTTCCTTTCTCTTTCCGGGAATATGATTTTCGCCGGACTCGGATTGGTTTCGTTTCTTCTGTTGGTCCGTTCCCTCGATAAACAGGCTTTTGGAGAATGGGTACTTTTTATGACCATTGCAACTTTTGTGGACCTTTTTCGATTTGGCCTGACCCGAAATGCCATTATCCGGTTTTCTTCCTCGGGCAATGAAGTCATCGCCGGAAATATGATGGGGACCAGCTATTTTATGGGGCTGGTTTTGGTCCTGGCCTGCATGGTTTTTTTATGGCCAGTATTCTTTATATTCGGAGAGAGTACAGGAGCATACCTTCTTTTTTTTAAGTATTATCCCCTATATGCACTGGCCAATCTCTCCTGGAACAACGCCATTTCATTCCTTCAGGCAGAGCAGAAATTTGGGAGGATCCTTTTTATCCGGCTCTTCAATATGGCAGGTTTCGTGCTGTTTTTGATTTTCAACCTTATTTTCTGGCGTTTGGGAGTGGAAACTCTGCTTATGGTAAATATAATCACGAATTTTCTTTCTTCCATAGCCAGTATTGTCTCCGGAAGGGATGGTTTGAAGCATATCCGGAAAACCCGGTGGGCAACGGTAAGGAAGCTCTCCGGATACGGGGTTTTTTCCATTGGCTCTACCATAGGAAGTTCCCTGCTGAAAAGCGCCGATGTGTTTATCATTGGATTAAATCCACTGATGGGTACCATAGCGGTCGCGATCTACTCAATACCCCTTAAGCTGGTCGAAATGATCAACATCCCGCTGCGAAGTTTCATCGCTACGGCTTTTCCCAGAATGTCAAAAGCAAGTCTTGAAAATGATCCGGAAAAACTGAAAGAATTGTTCTATACCTATTCCGGGGCCCTTACCCTTTTGTTTACCCTTATTTCCCTGGGTGGTTTTTTTCTGGCACGCCCGCTGGTCCTTTTTCTCGGGGGAAGGGAATACCTGGACTCGGTCGAGCTTCTGGTATGGGTTTTCCGCATATTCTGTATCTACGGACTCATGCTCCCTCTCGACAGAATGCTCGGTGTGGCCCTTGATAGTCTGGGTTACCCCAGGCTGAATATGTATAAAGTTATGGTTATGGCCGCTCTGAATATTGCAGGCGACCTGGTCATGGTATTCGTATTTGAGTCCCTTAGCGGGGTAGCGCTGGTAACTCTGTTTTTTACGCTTATCGGATTGTATTTTGGGGACCGGTATCTGAAGAGGTATCTGGAAATCCGGCTATGGCAGATTTTCCCTTATGGGATAAAATTCTATACAGAACTGGTAAAAAAAGGAAAGACGGCCTTTTCATCGGCATGAGCAGAAATGCAGAATATAGCAATCCTTTTGCCAGGAGGAAATTCCTGAGCTTTAATTCGGGAACCTTCCTGATTTTTCTGAGTCTATTTTTTACTCTGGTTGCGTTTGCCATTGCCAAAAAGGGGCTCATGCCCGGATTGGCACTCATTGCGGTTCCCATACTTTTCGGGGCCCTGAGGATGATCTTTCTCAATCCGGTTTATGGTTTCCTTTTCGTATTTATCATGAATTATTTTGCCCTTGGGATAACCCGCTACCTGCCGGCTCCCCTTGGGTTAACGATCGATTTTTTGCTGGTCCTTACCTACCTGGCCCTTTTTGCCCGGTTTTTTTATAAAAAGATTGACTGGTCCAAAGCAGGATATGACCTTACCTTCCTGGCCATTCTCTGGTATCTCTATGCTCTTTTTCAATTGGTTAATCCGGAAGCCCACAGCCGTGTAGCATGGTTCTACGCCATGAGGGGAGTGGCTCTCTATATGTTGCTGTTGGTACCTCTGGCTTTTATGCTGCTCGACAAGATTAAATATCTTCGGTATTTCCTGCTTTTATGGGGAGTTTTTTCCCTGTTGGCAACCACCAAAGGGATCATTCAACTGTATATCGGACTGGATCCCTGGGAGCAGGCCTGGCTGGATGGGGGAGGTTACGTTACCCACCTGCTGTTCGGAAAACTTAGGATATTTTCCTTCTTTAGTGATGCCGGACAGTTTGGGGGCCATCAAGGGCATACAGGTATAGTTTTTAGCATCCTCGCCTTTTACGAGAAAAACCGACGCCGTAAACTGTTTTATGCGGCAGTAGGATTGCTTGCCCTTTACGGCATGTTTATTTCGGGTACCCGGGGAGCTATTGCAGTTCCTTTTGGAGCAGGCTTACTCTTCCTGATTCATAGCAAGAACCTGAAGATTATCATCCCCGGTGCAATTGTGGGACTCTTGATTTTCGGTTTTTTCAAATTTACTACCATAGGCAACCAGAATTATGAGATCCGCAGAATGCGCACAGCCTTCGACAAGGATAATCCGTCCCTTCAGGTAAGATTGGATAACCAGAAAAAACTGAAAGTCTTTCTTGCCTCCAGACCTTTTGGAGGAGGAATCGGATCGTCCGGAAACTGGGGTCAGCGCTTCTCCCCGGGCACCTTCCTTTCCGAAACACCCACCGATAGCTGGTATGTCATGATATGGGCCGAACAGGGCATTGTTGGCCTCATGCTGCATCTTTTTATCCTCTTTTACGTAATAATTAAGGGTTCATTTTTAATCATGTTCCGGTTGAAAGTGACTGAATTAAAAATAATTATGAGTGCGTTACTCAGCGGGATCTTTGGAGTGATGATCGCTTCCTACGGGAATGGTATTCTGGGGCAAATGCCCACAGGTATCATCATCTACCTAAGTATGGCCTTCGTCTTCATGTCTCCCAAACTGGAGAAGGAATGGCTGGAAATGAATCCTGCGTATTTAAAACAAAAAGGATTATGATAGCTTTTCGTTTGCCGGACTTTGTCCGTAAATATGATTATCAGTACCAGAGTCTGGATGAGATTCCGGAATCAGTGCTGAAGGAGATCCAGGATAAGGCTTCCGGACTGAACTATGAGAATCCGTTAGCATCCGTGGTTGTTATTGCCTATAACGAAGAGAAGAACCTGCTCAGAACGGTTGCTTCCCTTGTGAACCAGAAGATAACATTGCCTTACGAGGTGATTGTGGTGAATAATAATTCGACCGACCGGACCGGGGAGCTGATTGAGAAAACAGGGGTAAAGGGAGTCTTTAAGAAAGAACAGGGACCCGGCCATGCAAGGCAGGGCGGACTGGAGGTAGCGCGGGGTAAATATCATATTTGTGCCGATGCCGATATGATCTATCCCCCGACCCATGTGGAAACCATGGTAAAAAAGCTCAACCGGCCCAATACCTCAGTAATATATGGTACTTATTCCTTTATTCCGGAGAAAGGGAAATCCCGGTTTAATTATGCATTTTATGAAATTTTCCGTGACTTCGCCGTAAGACTACGGTCCTTTAAGCGTCCCGAACTGGCGGTGGGAGGTGCGTGTATGGCCTTCTATACGGAGGAGGGGAAAAGTGTCGGATGGAGAACCGATATATGGAGGGGAGAAGATGGCAGCATGCTCCGGAGCCTGCTGAAATTTGGAAAGGCAAGGTTTAGCCAGTCCTCCCGGATCCGCGGCTGGAGTTCTCCCAGAACCCTGCTGTCTGACGGCAGCTATGCAAATATGATCTGGATCAGGATCAGACGCGAATTCCGGAGATTGCACGAATATTTCTACCGCAAAAAAGGAGCTTATGCTGATGGCTCCCGAAATCAGATCTGACAATTGAATAAAACTACAAATCATAGTAAACAAGCTTTTGTCTCGGTTATCACCATCAATTATAACCAGGCAGAGCTGACATTTGCCTTTCTGGAATCCATGCAAAAGATCAGCTACCCCAGCTATGAAATTATTGTGGTCGATAACGATTCACCCGACCGGCTTATCGATGAGCTTCCTGCACGCTTTCCCGGAGTGAAATACATACGTTCCAGCGAAAATCTGGGCTTTGCCGGTGGAAATAATTTGGGAATTAACCAGGCTTCAGGGGATTATTTCTTATTTATTAACAATGATACGGAAGTGGATCCCGGGTTTATGGAACCTCTGGTCAACCGGTTATCCTCATCGGATAAAATTGGGATGGTGAGTCCTAAAATATTGTTTCACTATGCTCCGGATACCATTCAGTATGCAGGGTATACTCCCTTCAATTTTATTACCATCCGAAACAACCTGGTGGGATACCGTCAAAAAGATACGGAAGCCTTTCAAAACCCGGACAGAACAAACCTTGCCCACGGAGCTGCCATGATGGTCAAAAAAGAAGTCCTGGGGTGTACCGGACTGATGGCGGATATCTATTTTCTATATTACGAGGAGCTCGACTGGGGTGTGCGTATCGCCCGCCAGGGCTTTGAGATCTGGTACGAACCCACGTCCCGGGTTTATCATAAGGAATCCATGAGCACCGGCAAAGACAGTCCGCTGAAAGTATACTACATGACTCGTAACCGCCTCATCTTTACCCGAAGGAACGTGAAAGGATTCCGGCACCTGATCTCAGTGCTGTATCAGGTTGGTATTGCCATTCCCAAAAACGCCACTATCTACCTTCTGGGAAGGAAATGGAAGCATCTGTCGGCCGTGCTTCGTGGTTTTTTCTGGCATTTTGGTCATTTGTGGGACAAAAAAATATTTGTCAATCCAGAATTTGGAGCTTATGGAGATCATTAGAGAGTTACAGTTAATTGCAGGACTAATCCTGTTGATCCTTATTGGATTTTCGAGTTTGTACATCCTCGTATTCAGTATCGGAGGATTGTTCTATCGTGATAAAAAGATGAAAAGCGATGCATGGTCAAAAATGGCTGTTTTGATCCCCGGTTATAAAGAAGATTCGGTAATTATAGAGGTTGCCAGTCAGGCCCTTCAGCAAGACTATCCTGAAGATCTGTTCGACGTGGTGGTAATTGCCGACTCTTTTCAGAAGGAAACCCTGGATAAGCTGTCGAACATGGATCTGAAACTGATCGAGGTGAGTTTCGACAAAAGCACCAAATCCAAGGCACTCAACAGGGCCATGGAGATCCTTAGGGATGATTATGATCTGGCCGTAATTCTGGATGCCGACAATGTAATGGAAACCGGATTCCTGGCAAAGGTAGATCAGTATTTTAACGATAAAATCCAGGTTCTACAATGTCACAGGGTAGCTAAAAACCTGAACTCCTCCTTTGCCATCCTGGATGCGATTAGCGAAGAAATAAACAACCATATATTCCGGAAAGGACACCGGGCTTTGGGATTTTCTTCCGCCCTGATCGGATCGGCCATGGTTTTCCGGTACCCCCTTTTCAGACAATATATGAAAGAGATCAAAGCGGTGGGTGGTTTTGATAAAGAAATGGAATTAAGGTTATTACGTGACAGGGTCAGGATCCATTACTACCATGATGCCAGGGTGCTGGATGAAAAAATCCAACATTCCTCTTCTTTTCAGGGACAGAGAAAAAGATGGTTATCGGCCCAGTTTGTTTATTTCGGAAGATTCATTGGCTCGGGACTGAAAGAACTTTTATTGCGTTTTAACACTGACTTTTTCGATAAGGTGATCCAAATGATACTGATCCCAAGGATTCTGCTGGCAGGGATACTTGTCCTGATCAATCTCTTTCTCTGGTTTGATTTCCTTTTTCCTTCCATAAATATATTTCCAATGATATTGCTGCCTTATTGGACCGGCAGCCTTTTAATCACTGTCTTAGCCATGCTTTTCGCCATTCCACGGAAATTTTATGATTTGTCGACACTGAAAGCCTTGCTGAGCCTGCCACGGGGATTTTTCCTCATGTTTAGGGCCATTCTCAGCCTGAAAGGGGCAAACAAAAAATTCATACACACAAAGCATGGGTGAAATAAAAGAACGTTTATTGATCGAAGGGAAATTTGAAGACCCTTTTTCCCTGATTTTTCCTGCGAAGGACGGGAATATCCGGAGCTGCAGTAAAGCAGGTTTACTGGCCGTACTCGCCGGAAATGTATACGCTGCTGATGATCCCGACAGGAATCTGGAAAATCCTGCGGAAGTCCTGGCTGTTTCGGTAAGCGAGCGAGGCGATGAAAGCCTGAAAAAGGTGGATGGAGATTTTACATTTTTCCTTGTTACCGAAGAGGAACTCAAGATTTACCGGGATTTCAAAGGTGCTGGTCCACAGGTTTTTTATACCCGGGACCGGTTTTCGACCCGGCCGGAAGTATTAACGGAAAGAGCCCTTCCGGATCGCACGGCCCTGGCCTTTTACCTTAAGTATGGATTTTTGCCGGCTCACCGCTCCGGAATTAAAGGTTTACATCGTTTACCGCCGGGAACATTACTGAGTAGGAATCTAAAGACCGGAAAGATAAGCCTTCGGGACACCCTTCGTGAAATGTTGGATGAGAAAAAGGATCTTGTCTTTGATGAGAAGGAATTGATTAATCAATATTCTGAACTCCATATTCACGCGGTAAAAAGAAGAACGGACCAAAGAGAAAACATATCCCTGTTGCTTAGCGGAGGATATGACTCCGGTGGGAACCTGGCTGCACTCAGGGATGTACATAAAGGAAAGATTAATGCCTATACGGTCAGTTTCAGGGATAACCCGCTAAGTGAACTTCCTCAGGTGAAGATCATGTCGGAACATTTTGGGGCCGAATTGCATACCTACGAGATTAAAGGGGACGAAATTGATGATTTGCCGGAGATCGTTAAAACCACTGCGGTTCCTTTCCAGGAAAGTGGACTAATGATCAATTTTTCGGTGATGAGAAATGTTGCTGCCGATAATCCCGGAATAGTGCTGGGAGGAGATGGAAATGACCAGTTTTTTGGGACCGGAGGAACCGAACTGGGGCTGAATCATTTATTCCGGATTACCGGTATTCTGTTTCTGCTAAGGATTTTACGGAAATTAAGCTCAGGCTTTAATTCCTCTTTTTTTAAGAAAATCGGATTTTACGTGGATAAGATAGACGGAATCCATAAACCGGATCACTGGGGGTTCACTGAAAGGGATCTCTCGGTAAAAACCCAAAGCCGGTCCTATTTCCCTGCTATCCGATCATTTTCATTGAATGTATCCGTAAATCATCGCAGGAAATACGTGGATATCCCGGTTACCATATCTGAGGTTATCCTTTTCAAAGCATCAAGAATGGCTGAGCTTTTCGGAGTAAGGCTGAGTTTCCCTTATCTTACACCCGATCTTTTCCGGTTCCTGAATTCCCTTCCCAGACAAATGAGAATACGGGGTAGCCTTCGTGACCTGGTCAGGGGCCGGGGCACAGGGAAATACCTTCACAAAGCCCTGTATCGAGATAAGGTCCCTCAATCAGTAGCCGGCAGGAAAAAGCAGGGCGGATTTGTTCCCTTATCGGTATTTTTTACTGATCCCCAAAGAAATGAAAGAATGCTTGCGATGCTTAGTCGGTCTGCTCTGTTGGGCGAGTTGCTGAAGGACAGAGATAAGGTGGTTTCTGAAATGAAAAATTTCCTGGACCAACCCGACCCCTGGTTCTGGCAACAGCAGGTTATGTACAGCCGGTTATTGAATATGCTGGTTCTTGTAACCTGGGAAGACCTGTTTATTCTGAAAAAGGATAGAAAAAAGCTTTTGTCAGAGTAAGTTCCCTGAAATATGAAATTCAAATTAACATACCGGAAGCAGTGCAGAAAGCTCACCTTTTATGGATGGATTTTGCTGTTGTTTACGATCTCTCTGGTGTTTTTGATCTTTTTGCGAATCCTTCATCCTTTCCTTTCTGTGGAAAAGCCGGTCAGCTCCGAAGTCCTGATCGTGGATGGTTTGCTTCCAGGCTATGCATACGACAGTCTGGCCGCCCAGCTGTATACAAATCCGCATGAGTTGGTTTTGACCACCGGTGTTAACCTGGATTATACCTTTTACCCCGGTGGCGATGTCAATACGGCCGAATTATCCTTTGAAGCCCTGACCGAAAGGAACCTCAATGGAGCCCTTGCATTTATGGCCCCGGCCTACGATGTTGTAAAGGACAGGACCTTTTCCTCGGCACAGGCAGCCCGTGCATGGTTGGAAGACA